>CAIJXU010000034.1 GCA_903824725.1 uncultured Bacteroidota bacterium
GACCTAGTTGAAAATGATGTAAATTAAATAGGGAACTGTTATTGTATTTTGCTGCATTGGGGTATAATCCTCTTTTAAATACAGTTGTATTTGTTTGTTGATTTAATTCCTTAGCGCTACTATAAATGCCATCTTGATAATAATCAAAACCTGTATTGAAAGTCCAATATTTTGTTGGTTTTGAGATAATTTCGCTGGTAATTCCAATGGTATTAACTGTATCTGCTTCGTTTCTTTTAATGGTTGATTTTATTTTTTGTAAAGATCTTTGCTCTATTGTGCGCTGCGTGGAAGCGGTAATTAAAAATTCAGAAAACCATTTATTATTATTTACATGTTTATACTTGATATAGTTTAAATTATGGACTTGTTTGTCTACCTGATTTATTAAATAGTTTTCTAATACTACTTTATGATAAATGGCAACTTCATGCTGGATAGTGTTTTGTGTAGCTATAATTATTTCATCTTGTTTTGTAATTTTCAATTTCACCTTGAAATCAACATTATTTTCATTATAGCCTGTCGGATTTTGTACTCCTATATTTCCACCACCCTTTAGGTTACCATAATTTCTAAAACTGAGTCCACCTTGAATGGCAAGCTGTGCATTTGAAAAATTTATTTCACTTCTACTGGTTTGCTCCATATTACTTGAAATAAATTTAGTTAAGGTGCTTGCATGTAATATGGGGTAGCTGCTATAATCGTTTTCTTTCGTTGAAAGATTAATAACTCCCCCCATTGCATCTGAACCATATTCAATGGCACCAATACCTTTGGCTACCTCAATTTTATCAATCGTAAACATATCAACGGTATTTAAATACTGGTTTGGACCATATCTAAATGTGGAATTATTGAGTCTTATGCCATCTATAAGAATTAAAGTTTGGTTGCCTGTTAAGCCCCTTATAAAGGGTGAACCACCTCCATGATTTGTTTTCTGTATAAAAACACCACTTGCTCCCATTAAAGCCTCTGGCGTAGTTCTAATTCCGCTTGAAGCTATTTGGCGTTGATCTAATTTTGTGACTGAATAAGGACTTGCTTTTTCAGTAATCTTTAAATTTCGGCTTACTACAGTGATTGACTCTAATGTTTTGAAGCTCGTATCTTTTAATTGAGCATTTGTATTTAAAATAAATACATTCAATAAATTTAAAAGAATGATTTTTTTAAATTTCACAATTACTTTTAACATTATCCAATTGAATTCTAATTTTCTATAATTGCCCCTGATGTTTTAATATGTTCAGATCTCTGTTCTGCCTCATTATCCATTTTAGGACCTTGTTTGATTTTTCTCCAATCTATGGGCTGATTATATTTCTTCATTGCTTTATCCCAGTCAAAAACTTCTTGACTAGGAAATTCAAAGAAATAGGGCGTATAATCAGGTTTTGTTGTAAAAAAGTCGGTTAAAAGTGAAGCGGTAATATCATATTGGTTTACATAGGGCACAGCTAAGATATTATAAATAACTTTTAGAATAGATCCAAAATTAGCATGTGTTTGAGAAACATAATTCTTTTTTACGTAGGGTCCTGCCATCATTAATACACTTCTATGTGCATCAATATGATCTACTCCACCTTGAGGGTCATCTTCAGTTACAATTACCAACATATTTTTCCAATAAGGGGTTCTGCTTAAAAAATGAAGCGTTCTACCAAGCGCTAAATCATTGTCTGCTACATAAGAAGCTGTAAATGGATATCCATCTTCTGGTCTAGGACCCGCTGTATGGTCATTCGGCAACATCATGGTTATTAATTGCGGTAAACTATCCTTTCCATTTAACCATTTTTTGGTAAACTCTTCTTCAAATTGTTTCATTCTAAACTGATCTGGGATATTCGTATTATAGCCTGCAAAATTATGAGATGTTTTTTCCCATACCCCTTTTTGCATGGGCACCATTACAATATGAGCAGCACCGGTAGCCGTATCATTCCAATCTTCTCTTACATGTGCTGTTTCATTAGCTTGCCCAAAATTATAATAGTCAATTTTTTTTCTATCTAATGCCTCCCACAAACCTCCAATTTCTGCATAATCCTCTGGGTCCATACTGCCTGTAGAGCCTGGGAATCTTCTGCCTGGAGCTGTAGAAAAGTAGTCGGCTGTTTTTTCGGTACTTGAGTTGGCTTCCACCCACTCGTTTGGAATAACGCCCATCATCCAATGGTGTCCGTGAATAGAGGCATCGCTATCACAGTAAAAATTATCACTCAATGAAAATTGTTTAGCAATTTTATGATGATTAGGTGTGACATTAACATTTTTAACAGTACTATTTTTACCCATAAAACTCACATCTAATCCAAATCTTGCTAAGGCACTCTCTCCTCTAATATTTTTCATTTGACCAAATACTTCATCAAAAGTTCTGTTCTCTTTGGTAATAAATACAATATGCTTAATAGGACTTTCTTTGCTGCCAGGTAAAACAGGTAAGGGTAAACTATCTGTTTGTGATTTTGTAATAAATGTATTTTCAATTGTTTCTTTAGTATAAGCTAGTAATTTTTCTGTGGTCGGATTTTCGATTTTTTGGAAACTTCCTAATTGAATATCTCCAATATAACTTCCTTGCGCAGGAATTTTAAAATTTTTGCCACCATTTGGCCCCGCACCTAAACCTCTACAAGAAGTTACATAAATAGTTTTATCATCAGCTGATAATTTAACGCGTGTAGTACCCCAGCCTGTTGGAATGAGTCCGATTGTTTTATCATTACTTAAATCTATTTTCGCAACAGCATTAAAACCTAAAAGTGCAACAAATAAATATTTTTCATCTTTTGTTAAATCAATTCCAAAGGGCACTAATCCTCTTAATTTATCTATTCTTTGATCTACTTTGATTGGAATATGTTTAGCAATACGGCCTCTTTTATAATCTATAATTGCAATATTATCATTGGTAGCATTGGTTACATAGGCAAATTTAC
>CAIJXU010000035.1 GCA_903824725.1 uncultured Bacteroidota bacterium
TGTTTGTGTACTATCTCCAGTATAAAAAGTTCTTACTTGGTATTTTGCATAATTCTTGAAGTATTCATCAATAACTTCATGCAAATATCCAGTAGCAATAATGAACTCTGTTATTCCTGCTAACGCGTATATGTTCATAATATGTTCGATCAAAGTTAAGGGACCAATTTTTATCATAGGTTTTGGCTTATTATGCGTTTCTTCAGATATGCGAGTTCCCAACCCCCCAGCTAAAATTATTGCCTTCATTTCAATTCTCACCAGAAATAATTGCAATGGTTCTTGTAAAGGCACTGCTGTAAAAACTTATACACCCCTTAAAGTTCACACCGTGATTATACTTGTACTATGCTTTTAGAATGAGCAACTTAGGAGAATTGAATAAAGTCTTATTTCAAGGGCCATTACTAGTAACGGGTCATACCGGTTTTAAAGGTAGTTGGTTAATATTATTGCTTGAAAAACTTGGAATTGAATGGATTGGAATATCACTACCCCCAAAACATAATTCCCTGTACAACTCGATTAAGTTCAACAATAAACAAAACGAATATTTCATTGACATTCGAGATTATACAAAACTTCAAAAAATTATAAATAAAATTGAACCAAAACAAGTGGTACACCTTGCAGCTCAGTCATTAGTTCTAAATTCTTATGAAAATCCCAAGTTGACATTCGAAGTTAATGTTATGGGGACTTTAAATCTGATGGATTTACTATTCAAGAATGGGTCAGTTAATAAAATAGTGGTTGCTACAACCGATAAAGTTTATAAAGAACAGCGTTTAAAAAAATCGTTCAAAGAGTCTGATGCGCTAGGCGGCAAGGATCCATACAGTTGGAGTAAAATTGGAACAGAATCAGTCATAGGTGCATGGCAACAAATTTCAAAAACAGGAAAATTTCCACAAATTGTTTCTGTGAGAGCAGGGAATGTTATCGGCGGCGGCGACCAATCAGAAAACCGCTTGCTACCTGACTTGATTAAAGGGTTCATGAATAATTCGGAAATCACTATTCGGCACCCGAACAGTACACGTCCATGGCAGCATGTACTAGACCCGCTATATGGCTATTTATTGGCACTTAGCAACTCAACAAAACAAGACGCATATAATTTCTCAACCAATTCTAAGTCTCTTAAAGTTCAAGATGTTGTAAAGATGGCACAAAATTTATGGGGTAATTCACCTCAAATAAAATTCAGCGAAAATAAAGAAGACCTTGAATCAAGTAACTTATCTTTGGATTCAAGTAAAGCTGCTAAAGATTTAAACTGGAAAAGTAAATGGAACCAGAAAGATGCGATCACTGCAACAATTAAATGGTGGAAAAATGTCGCGAATCAAGAGATGACAGCTCAGGAAGCCTGTTTTTTGGAGATAGAAGAGTTGCTAAATGAAACCAGATAAATTCCCAATTACGCTGTTTATAGGAGTATTTAACGCAGAAAAATATATGAAGTCAATGTTAGATCAATTGATTTCGCAAGATAATCAAAACTTTAAAATACTCTTAGTAAACAATTCATCAAAAGATCAAACCATGAGTTATGCAGATTCATGGAAAAAAATTTTCAATAACAGAGTACGAGTTGTCGAAAACAATATTAATTATGGGGCATATGGAAGTCTCTTTAGAAACTTGAATAAAATTCACACCGATTGGTTTGCTTGGATTCATCAAGACGATTATTATAAGAGCAATCACCTAAGTACAATTCTTGAGTTAATTTCCAATAGTGATGGCAAAACAGTTGGTGTGTCAACAACAATGGGATCAATGTCAGACAATGGCAAAAAATTGAATTCTAAACCACGCTCTACTTGGTTTTCATCAAACTTGGATCAAGCAGGTCAATTTATACAGAATCTAAAATCTCAGGCCGTACCTGACCCAGCAAGTGCATTCAGATTAGAGAGCTTTAAAAAAGTTCGAATGCCAATACATAGCTCATCATTCCCAGACACGGAGCATACATTAAGATTGTTAGGCTACGGAACATTTCTTGTATCCCAAAAAGAAACAATGTTGTATCGCGAAAATCCTAAAAGTATTTCGCATGCGATAAATGATACTGAAAGAGAAATAGGTACATCAGTCTCTTTGATAAGGGTTTTTAGCTCCATAGAGTTCGAGAAAATACTCAACACAATTACAGAGGACAAGCGGGGCGATTTTACAAAAAAATTACTCAAAGCTTTGCAACATCGTTTTCCAGAGGATGCTTATTTAAGAACAATTGAGATATTCGTATTGGAAAGAATTATAGAGATATGGGGATACACTAATTTTGAAATTTCCCAGAAACTTTTCCAGAAATATTCAGAATTTTCATCCCCATTAACTTTGAATACCATAAATAATTTGAGCGGAACTAATTTTAAGAATTCTAAAAAGATATTTAAAAGTAATTACCATAAA
>CAIJXU010000036.1 GCA_903824725.1 uncultured Bacteroidota bacterium
ACTATATTGCCTATTCATGAAAATGTATTTGCTTTCGAGAGAAATTATTTTGGTAAGAAAACAATTATTATTTTTAGTAAAACAAAACAAACAATTAATTTGCCTTTGACCGATGCACTTACTTGGACAAGTCAATTAGAACATGAATTAACAAAAGATAAAAAAAGTATTACTTTATCCTTAAAAGCAAACGATTTTGAAATTATCAGTAATTATTAATATGAAAAAAACACTAGTAGCATTATTCATCAGTTTGGTAAGTATCATTACTTCCAAGGCAACAGCACAAATTGTTCATCCTGAATGGGCTCGAAACGCAGTAGTTTACGAGATCAATGTAAGACAGTACTCGGATTCTTCAAAATTAATTGAAGTAGTACCTAATTTAGAAAGACTAAAAGATCTTGGAGTTGATATTTTATGGTTGATGCCAATGCAACCAATTGGGGAGGTAAATAGAAAAGGAAAATTAGGTAGTTATTATAGCGTAAAAGATTATAAAAAAATAAATCCTGAGTTTGGAACTGATCAGGATCTTGTATTATTTGTAAGTCAGGCACATGAGTTAGGGTTTAAAGTTATTGTTGATTGGGTTGCGAATCATACAGCCTGGGATCATGAATGGGTGAAAAAATACCCGGAATGGTATGAGAGAGATGCAGCAGGTAAAATTAAATCACCATTTGATTGGACAGATGTAGCTAAATTAAATTATACTTCAAAGCCAATGAGAGCAGCTATGACAGAGGCAATGAAATATTGGGTGACAAAATATGACATAGATGGTTTTAGATGTGATGTAGCTTTTATGGTGCCTGTTGATTTTTGGAATGAAAACAGAAAAGAATTAGAGAAAATAAAACCAATGTATATGTTAGCAGAGATGGAAGCAAATAACGACATCAATAAAACGCCTGCTGAATATTATAAAACTGCTTTTAATGCAAGTTATGCTTGGACTTTTATGGGTGCCAGTGCAGACCTATCTGCAGGAAAAAAATCAGTTAATGAATTTAAATCAATTATGCAGAAAAACTATGCAGAATTGCCCTCGAGTATGCATAAAATGTTTTTCTTGACCAACCATGATGAAAATTCTTGGAATGCAACTATACAAGAACGTTATGGAGAAAATTGGAAAGCCATTGCGGCAATGGTTTATACTTTACCACAAAGTTTGCCTTTAATTTATACAGGAGAAGAAGTGGGCTTAAGCAGGAGATTAAAGTTCTTTGAAAGAGATCCAATAAAACATGCTGAGTGGATGGATACAACGAGGTTTAGTTTATATAGGGATTTAATTAGATTGTATCATACTAATCCGGCATTAAAAAACTTTCAGCAAGGTTCAAGTTTTCAAGAGCTTGATGTAGATATTGTTAATGAATCTAATTCAGTATACGCCTACAAAAGAAGCTATAAAGACAGTGAGGTTTATGTATTACTAAATTTCTCGAATGAAAAATTAGAATTCAATTTCAAAAGTGGTAGAAAAAACTTTGAAAGTTATAATATTTATTCAAATATGTTTTTTGATAATTTTAAAGGTGATGAAAATTATACGATTGCCCCTAATTCATTTGTCATATTTTATAAATAATTTATGAATCAACTAAAACAAAAACCACTATTAAGCATTGCTCAAATATTTTACATGAGCTTTGGTTTTATGGGCATACAATTTGGCTTTGCATTGCAAAATGGAAATGCAAGCGGCATCTTGCAAAATTATGGTGCGCATGTCGAACAATTGTCGTGGTTTTGGTTGGTTGCACCGCTTACCGGAATGATTGTACAACCAATTATTGGTTATTATTCTGATAAAACATGGAATCGTTTAGGTAGAAGAAAGCCCTACATCTTAGTGGGTACT
>CAIJXU010000037.1 GCA_903824725.1 uncultured Bacteroidota bacterium
AAACAATACGGTGTTGGAATCAAGTGTGCTACTATTACGCCAGATGAGCAAAGAGTAGAAGAGTTTAAGTTAAAGCAAAAGTGGAAAAGCCCGAATGGGACTATCCGTAATATATTAGATGGTACTGTTTTTAGAGAACCTATTGTTTGTAGTAATGTACCTCGTTTAGTACCTAATTGGACCGCACCTATTTGTATTGGTCGTCATGCTTTTGGAGATCAATACCGTGCTACTGATTTCGTGACCAAAGGGAAAGGGAAATTGACCATTAAATTTGAAGGGGAGGATGGTACAAAGCAAGAATTTGAAGTATTTAATTTTAAAGGAGATGGCGTTGCAATGGCCATGTACAATACAGATGAAAGTATTTTTGGATTTGCACGTGCTTGTTTTAATCAAGCCTTAGCAAAAAAATGGCCTTTATACTTGTCTACTAAAAATACCATTTTGAAAAAATATGATGGAAGGTTTAAAGATATTTTTGAAGAAGTGTATCAGAATGAATTCAAAGCAAAATATGCCGAAGCGGGCATTACCTATGAGCATCGTTTAATTGATGACATGGTGGCAAGTGCATTAAAATGGAATGGCAATTTCGTATGGGCTTGTAAAAATTATGATGGGGATGTGCAATCTGATACCGTAGCACAGGGTTTTGGATCCTTAGGATTAATGACTTCTACCTTAATCACACCCGATGGTAAAGTAATGGAAGCAGAAGCTGCACATGGTACTGTAACACGCCATTATCGTGAACACCAAAAAGGAAACCGAACTTCTACAAATCCAATTGCCTCAATTTTTGCATGGACAAGAGGATTAGAATTTAGAGGTCAGTTAGATAACAACCAAGCATTGATTCACTTTAGTAAGGCCTTAGAAGAAGTGTGTGTCGAAACAGTGGAATCGGGTATTATGACTAAGGATTTAGCCGTTTGTGTACATGGCAATAAAGTAAAACATGGTGATCATTATGTTTATACCGAAGAATTTTTAGATGCATTGGATTCCAATCTGCAAAAGAAACTTGCGAAATAAAAAAAAATCCCCCCGTTCATACGGGGGGATTTTTTTTTATTAAAACTTGATCTAAGTTTATTTCTTCTTTTTCATCTCGGAACATTTTCCGTCTTTCATGCACTCTTTATTACATACATGTTTAGTGGTAGAAGGGGCTTCTTCTTTTTTGCAAGAAGTACAAGCTTTTTTACCGTCGCATTTATCTTTGCATTTACAACCTGCTCCGCAATTGGCGATAGCTGTATTAAATGAAAGTGTTAACATTACCGCGAATAAAAAAATGGATAGTTTTTTCATAATTGAATATTGTGTAGGTGATTTAAAATTGATTTTATTTATATAAATATATGAATTTTTAATTAATTGTTATTGTATTACTTCTAAAATAGGTTTTCCAATAGAGCCACTTGGCATTTGGATGCCTAGCAAAGTGCTAATGGTAGGGGCGATGTCGGTCATATAGTTGACGCTATTGACAGTGCCTTTTTTAATGCCATTCCCGTAAAATAATAGGGGAATATGAGCGTCATAGTTATAAAATACACCATGACCTGTTCCTGTATTGCCGCCACCTACATAGCCAGATTTGGTAATGAATACTAGATCGCCACTGCGTTGTGGATTGTATCCATTTACGATGCGCTCTCTTATATTTTGAGGCAAGGGTGCAATAGCTGCTTTACGGGAATCAACTACTTGTAGGATATAGCTTTTAGCTTCTAAATAACTAGTAATAATATTGGTTAATTTATCTTGACTTATTTGAAGGCTATCCATTAAATTATGGTTATAGTAAATGTTAAATTCACTTATGGCACTAATCACCTTTGGATTGATTCCTTTTGTGGTTAATAATTTACTTAATTCCACTTTAACGCCATCATCACTCATCACGACACCAGGTAAATGATGTTTTTGCATAAAGCCTGGAACATTGGCTACTGCATGATCTGCCGTTAAAAATATAGTGTAATTATTTTTACCTACTTGTTTGTCTAGCAAAGTAAAAAACTGAGCAAGTAATTCATCTAATTTAATATAGCCATCAAGTGTTTCCCAAGAATTAGGACCAAATGAATGTCCAATATAATCTGGGGATGAAAAACTTACCGCTAATAAATCGGTAAAATCGTCAAGCCCCATTTTTTCATTGATTAATGTTTGGCTTGCTACATCCATAACTAAGTTGTTGCCATATGGAGTTGAAGCGATTTTACCATAATCTTTACCAACAAAGCCAGACAAATTATAAGGGAAGCCTTTCATTTCTTTTCCAAAAGGAGCTGATTCATAATCATTTTGATCCGCATCGCAATTGGCTTCATAAACCGAATTAGGCAAACTTAAATTCCAGCCTAATTTATAAAAACTATCTACTATATGTGCGTTATTGTAATTGGTTAACCATGTTGGAAGCGTTTTTCCATAATAAGTGGAGCTAATAAAGCTACCCGATTTACTATCATACCAAAAAGCACCATCTGCACTATGTCCTGCGGGTATGATTGCCCCACGATCCTTAATGGAGATGCCAAATACCTTGCTTTTAAAATTCGTGGCTAATTTAAGCTCATCACCCAATGTTGTCGTCCAAACATTTAAGGGACTCATTTTTCCTGCACCACTATTTTCAATACCTACTGATTGAACGGAAGCATCTTCTACACAATACACCATTCTTTGTTGAATGTTGTCATACCAATTATTTCCAGTAATACCATGAATAGCAGGGGGAGCGCCGGTATAAACTGCTGTATGACCGCAGGCAGTCACAGTGGGTAAATAAGGGATGAGGTTATTATTGCAAGAAGCCCCTTCATTCACAAAACGTAAAAAGCCATTTTGAGATTTAAAATAGGGCTTAAATTTATTGACATAATCCCAGCGCATTTGGTCCACTACAATCCCTACTACTAATTTCGGTTTTGACGGGGCTGTTTTAATAGATACTGGTTTTTGAGCACTTACTTGTATTGAAATCAAACTCAAAATTAAAAAAGAAGTAAATCGCATAAAATCATGTTTAATGTAGCTGCAAATTACAGCTATTTATTAGTGTTTTAAACCTAAAATTTGATTAAATTTGCACAACTTAATTAATCATTATGGCAGATATTTTTGAAAGACTCATTAAAAATTATGGTCCTATTGGGCAACACCGTGAAAGAGCGCATGGGTACTTTGCATTTCCTAAGTTAGAAGGTGAAATTGGATCTAAAATGAAGTTCAGAGGTCAGGAAATGATTGTATGGAGTTTGAATAATTATCTAGGCTTAGCTAATCATCCAGAAGTGAGAAAAGCGGATGCAGATGCAAGTGCAAAATATGGTTTGGCTTTGCCGATGGGTGCAAGAATGATGAGTGGAAATAGTGATTTACATGAACAACTAGAAGCAGAATTAGCCAGCTTTGAAAATAAGGAAGATGCCATATTAATGAATTATGGCTATCAAGGTATCATGAGTGCAATAGATGCCATTTGTGGTCGTCATGATGTGGTAGTATATGATGCCGAATGTCATGCTTGTATCATTGATGGATTAAGAATGTTAGCAGGGCATCGATTTGTATTTAAGCATAATGATATTGAAGATTGTGAAAAACAATTGCATCGTGCGCAAGCTCTAATTGACAAGCAACAATCAGGAGGAATATTAGTGATTACCGAAGGGGTATTTGGAATGGCAGGTGATCAAGGTAAATTGAAAGAAATTGTGAATTTGAAATCCAAGTTTGAATTTAGAATGTTGGTAGATGATGCTCATGGCTTTGGCACTTTAGGTAAAACTGGATCAGGTGCAGGAGAGGAACAAGGATGTCAGGATGGAATTGATTTATACTTTTCTACTTTTGCAAAAAGTATGGCATCCATTGGCGCTTTTATGGCCGGTCCTAAAACCATCATAGATTATATCAGATATAATATTCGTTCTCAAATATTTGCTAAAAGTTTACCGATGCCTTTTGTAGTTGGTAATTTAAAGCGATTAGAATTATTACGCACGCAGCCTATTTTGAAAGAAAATTTGTGGAAAAATGCCTTGGCTTTACAAAAGGGTTTAAAAGAAAGAGGCTTTGATATTGGAAAAACCGATTCAGTGGTAACTCCAGTTTATATGAAGGGGGGCGTGGAGGAAGCGACATTAATGGTGATGGACTTAAGAGAAAATTATAAAATATTCTGTTCAATAGTTGTGTATCCAGTGATACCTAAGGGGCATATTATTTACAGATTAATTCCAACTGCCGAACATACCCAAGAGGAGATTGACTTAACATTAAAAGCATTTAGTGAAACAAAAGCAAAATTAGATGCGGGGGCTTACAAGTCGGAAGAAATTCCAGATATGGCCAATAAATAAATTAAAGTAAATCCAATTGATTTTGTTCTTTCTTAAGAACTTCAATACTTACATTAAGTTCAAATCCAATCAGTAAAATAAGTGCATTGAGATACACCAAAGTCATTACGACTAGGACGGTACCAATGGAGCCATATATTTTATTGTAGCTACTAAAATTATTGACCCAATAAGAGAATCCTAAGGTAGTAGCAAGCATTAAGAGGGTAGATAATATGGCACCAGGCGACCATAATGACCACCTTTCCTTGATATGCGGTGCAAATTTGTATATGAAAGCATTGCCAAAGAATAGCAATAGCACAATGATACCCCATCTTAAAAGATTCCAATAAGGAATAATTGTTTTACGCTTTATTTCAAAAACATCTCTTAATAAAGTGGTAAGCTGATCCTGACCAATCAAAACCAATAAGCTTGCGAATACCAATAGTATTAGTATCAATGTAAGCCGTATTGCTCTCCAGCGTTGGTGTAAGAAGAAGGGCTTATGCTCCATATAAGATTTATCAAAGCTTCTAATAATGCCCGTCATGGCATTGGAGGCATAAAAAAGTAATAATAAAAAGCCAAATGAAAATATACCCACATGTTGGCTAAGTAAATCATTAATGATATCTAATAAAAAACGATAAGTACTTGAATTGGGTGAAATATCTTTAAAAATAGAGAGTATTTGTTTTTTTATTTTTAAAGTTTTAGGAAAGTAGGGTATAATAGAAAATAAAAATAAAAAGGAAGCAGGCAAAGCCATAATTAAATTAAATGAGATCGCGGATGCGCGATCATACAAGCCAACTGTGTTTAGTTGATTGTATAAAAATTTAATTACTTGATACAAATTCACTTTTTGAAATCCTGGAATATGAACCAATTTTGCTTTTTGTTTCAAAAACAAAATCAAGGGTTGAATTAACTTATATAGGAGATTTAATATTTTATTCAATGTGTTGAGTTGTATTTAGTCTGCTTTTAATTTTTTGTTGGCTTGGTATTCATCTAATTTCTTCTGGTATTCTTTTGCATATTGATTATGCTCCTCATAGGTTTTGCTAAAGTGGTGATATCCACTAAAGTCCGCTTTTGCAACAAAGTATAAATATTCGGTATTGGGTGCATTAAGCACTAAGTCAATGGTATTGGGCGAAGGGGTGCAAATTGGACCTGGAGGTAGGCCTGTATTTTTATATGTGTTATAAGGTGAGGGATTGGTTAAGTATTTCTCATAAATACGCGTTAATGTAAAATCTTGCATTGCATATTTGATGGTAGGACAAGCTTGTAAAGGCATATTCTTTTTTATCCTATTTTGATAAACACTCGCTATTAAAATTTTATCTGAATCATTATTGGTTTCCTCTTCCACAATAGAGGCTAGCGTGTATACTTGTTGAGATGTCATTCCAATTTGGTTGGCCTTTTTACTTCTGTTATGCTGAAGCCAAAATTGAGATTGCGCCTCTTTCATCTTTAATAATAATTTTGGGATGGAAGTGCTCCAGTAAAATTCGTAAGTATTGGGAATAAATAAAGTCAGTAATTGAGTCGTGTCAATATCAAAACGAGCCAATGAATCATTGCTATTAAAAAATAGAGCGGCTTGCGTGCTATCTGTTGTAAAAGTGTTCGCCACTAATTTTGATAACTCTGCTCTAGTGCGCACTTTATTCAAAACAAATTTAACGATGGGTTGTTGGTTATTTCGAAGCATTCTCAATATGGAAAATAAGTTGCTGTTCTTTTTTACTAAAAATTGACCCGACTTTGTTTTATGTTCGATATCGAAAAGGGGAGCCAATAAAGTAAAGCTGTATTTTTCTCTTATGATATGATGTATGACTAAGCTATCACCTAGGTCGTTTATGGACATGGTTCCTTTATCATATTTGAAACTTACTTGGGGCTCTGAAAATGAGGTTGATTTTATAAAAATAGTATACACTTCATATACCAAGACAATGATAAAAATAAAAGAAATCAGTTTTTTCATAGGATGCTTCCTTTTAATAAGTAAAGGCGGGATGATCTTTGTAATATAAAGTTAAGTTTTGTCGTCCAAAAACTAAAAATCCTTCCCCAATTTGGAGAAGGATTTTTATATAAATGAGTTTAAAGCTATTATTTAACTTTTGCAGGGGCTACTGGTGCTGTAGTACTTGCAGGAGCAGTAGTCTTTGGAGCTGCTTGCATTGGAGTAGATAATGGGGCAGTAGCAGAAGTATTTACTTTTTGTAACAAACCTCTATCTGAATCAGTTGAACCAGATCTTAAAAAAACTGTAGATGTCATAGCTAAAATGGCAATTAAGGCTGCAAAAATCCAAGTTCCTTTTTCAAGTACATCGGTGGTTTGCTTCACACCCATGAAATTATTTGATAAGCCGCCTACATTTGCGTTTAATCCGCCCCCTTTAGGGTTTTGAATTAATACCATAAATCCTAAGCCAAAACAAGCTGCGATAATCAATATCAAGAATAAAGTAATCATTTTCGTTTTTTTAGTTGTTCAATTCGAGACGCAAAATAAACGGATTTTTCAGGAAAAATAAAACTTAATTTTGAATATAGGGCAATTGCCTTACGTGGTTGGCCTTGTTTTTCCCATATTTCAGCCATGGCTTCGGTGACCACTTCCTCCATTATATTGGCTTTTTCAGCAATGGCATTGATTGCTTTTTCCTGTGCTTCACCTATTTCACTCACTACTGGCGTGCCTTCCTTGTCCTTTAAAACTTTTAGCCAAGCCGTAAAACTGCGTAATTGTTGAGTAAATTTATCTTGCGGCAGCTTTGAAAGGTCGATTTCAATCCCCTGAGCAGCGAAATAGTCCTTTTGTAGGGGAGTTAGCTCCATTTCATAGGCAACAGTGTCTAAAACGATAGGCTCCTTAAATTGGGCTAATTGATCTGATATAAGCGAACTAAGTTTTTCTTCCATTGGAGCAGAAATGGCATCTTGCTCTGCAGAATGCAACCAATGATGTATCTGCAAGGTGGAGGGGAAAAAAGAGGTGGTTTTTTGCAATTGTGATAAAAGTAAGGGGGATCCTTCCATATCATATTTTTTGGCCAATAAAAATTGTAAGCTAGGACTATAAGGATGTTGATCCACCCAATGTTCTAATTCATTGGTTTCAATGACTTCCAAATTAGGATGTCCTGTCCAATTAAGTAAAATATGATTTATTAATGCAGGTGTCATTTTTACCAATTTGAAAAAATTTGATTAAAAATATCATCCGTAATATTTCTTAAAATATCACTCATCAATTGGCCTTCTGCTTGGTTTAAAGTTAAATTAGCAGAGAAGTCAAAGTTGCGGGTAATATCAAATTCTTGTTCTTTATTATCTAAAGTCTTTTTTAAGAGTACATGTACCGTAACAGTAAGACGATTGGTACTGGCTTGTTGTGCACTCACACCCACAGTTTGAGAGGGATCGTAATTAGTAATAGTGGCATAAATTTGATAATGCGCATCATCACTATTTGTTCTAGTTAATTTTGTTTGGCTGATAATTTTTTGAAGCAATTTATCGGTTAGCTGAGGTGCTAATTGAGGGTTCACATACCTTGCCTTATTTTCAACAAATCCAATTTTGATTGTTTTGACATTCTCTGGTATGATGGCATCTTTAAAACTATAAACGCCACAACTTGTCAATGCGATGCTTATTAATATAAGCGTCATCATTTTATGTACAAATTGCTTTTGAAAGCAATGAGCTAATGAGGGTAGTTTAAAATTATTCTTCAATGTCGTATTCTTTAATTTTTCGATATAAGGTACGTTCGCTAATGCCTAAATCGGTAGAGGCATCCTTGCGTCGTCCTCGGTGTTTTTTTAATGCCTTTAAAATTAGTTCTTTTTCCTTATCCATGATGTTAAGAGATTCATCTACCTCATAATGACTTTGCAGTTCATTGTCAATAATGACGGGTTGTTGGTTGGAATGAGGCACTTGAACCGAAGTATGATGAATAAGGGAGCCTGTTGTTGAAGCTATTGGGGATAGGTCTTCTTTTAAGTCATTTAAGATACTTTCTCTATTAAAATGGGCATTTTGTCCTCCTAAAGAAGGATTTTGTAAAATTTCAACGAACATTTTTTTAAGTTCGTTGACATCTTTTTTCATGTCAAAAAACAGCTTGTACAAAATTTCTCGTTCATTGGCGAATTCTCCAACGGGACTATTGCCAGTGAGCATCGGCATATTGTTGACATGTGGGGTTGGTAAAAAACCGGCCAATATTTGAGCATTGATAGATTCGGTTTTGCTTAAAACCGAAATTTGTTCTGCAATATTTTTTAATTCACGCACATTACCTGGCCAAGGGTATTGGGTTAGTAATGCTCTAGCTTCTTCTTCTAAAAAGATGGGTTTTGTTTTATACTTATCTGAAAAGTCAACTACGAATTTTCTAAATAATAAAGGGATGTCTTCTTTTCTATCTCTTAAAGAAGGCACACGAATTGGGACGGTATTCAGACGATAATACAAGTCCTCTCTAAATCTTCCTTTTTGTGTGAACTCCAACAATTCTCTGTTGGTTGCAGCAATCACGCGCACATCAGACTTTTGAACTTTAGAAGATCCTACTCTTATAAATTCTCCTGTTTCTAAAACACGTAATAATCTTGCTTGTGTTCCTAATGGTAATTCTCCAATCTCATCTAAAAAAATAGTACCACCACTTACTGTTTCAAAATAACCTTTACGACTATCGACAGCTCCAGTGAAGGATCCTTTTTCATGACCAAATAATTCGGAGTCGATCGTGCCTTCAGGAATAGCTCCGCAGTTCACTGCAATAAATGGATTGTGTTTTCGTGCAGACAAACTATGAATGATTTGTGAAAATACTTCCTTACCAACACCACTTTCTCCTACAATGAGGACCGTTAAATCGGTTGCGGCTACTTGAGCAGCCGTATTTAATGCATGATTAAGGGTAGGCGTATTGCCTATAATGCTAAATCTATTTTTTAATGTTTGTAAATCCATTTTAATTATTTTTTAGTTCGCCTAGTAATGTTCCTTTGGTAAAATCATGTATCACTACTTCAACATAGTCACCTTTTTTTATTGTGTGATTTAATTTCGGAAATACCACCACTTTATTTTGACTGGTGCGGCCCATCCAATGTTGACTACTTTTTTTACTATCTCCTTCAATCAATACTTCCACTATTTTACCTACATCTCTTTTATTACTTTCGTTGGAGAGGGTCCATTGTACATCCACAATTTCTTGCAATCTTCTTTTTTTAATTTCTTCAGGGATATCATCGATATATCTTTTTGCTGCAAGTGTACCGGGCCTTTCAGAATAAAAATACATATAGCAATAATCATATTGCGCCGCTTGCATAATGCTTAAAGTATCTTGATGGTCTTCTTCAGTTTCAGTACAAAATCCGGCAATGATATCGGCCGAAATACTACAAGTGGGCATAATTTCTTTAATGCGCGCCACTTTAGATAAATACCATTCACGTGTATAAGTTCTGTTCATAAGTTGCAGTACGCGTGTACTTCCACTTTGAACTGGCAAATGAATGTACTTACATATATTATCGTATTTCACCATCGTAAATAATACTTCATCTGTAATGTCTTTGGGATGGGAAGTGCTAAAGCGGACCCTTAAGGTTGGACTGATTAAAGCAACATTTTCTAGAAGCATTGCAAAAGTGGTCGATGTATTTGTTTCAGGATTATTCCAATAATAACTATCTACATTTTGACCCAATAGTGTTACTTCTTTATAACCTTCCTCAAATAATTGTCGACATTCTGCTACAATTGAAAAAGCGTCTCTACTTCTTTCCCTACCTCTGGTGAAGGGTACCACACAAAAGCTGCACATATTATTACAACCTCTGGTAATGGAAACAAAAGCACTAATGCCATTGCTGTCTAATCGGACTGGGGCAATGTCGGCATAAGTTTCATCTCTACTTAATAATACATTAACTGCTTTTTGACCTGTACCCGCTTCCATGATTAAATCGGGTAGTGTCCGATAAGCATCTGGGCCCACAACAAGATCAACCAATTTTTCTTCCTCTAATAATTTTGATTTTAATCGCTCAGCCATACAACCCAAGACGCCAACCAGTAATCCTGGCTTTTCATGTTTTAATTTTCTAAATTCAGTGAGGCGTTTGCGAACGGTTTGTTCTGCTTTTTCACGAATGGAGCAGGTGTTTAATAAGATAAGGTCCGCTAACTCAATTTGTCGAGTGCTTCCAAAACCATTATTTTCTAGGATCGATGCGACTACTTCACTGTCAGCAAAATTCATAGCGCATCCATAACTCTCGATATAGAAGTACTTTGAAAAGGACTCCTTATTCACATCGCTTGCAAAAGCTTCCCCTTGCCTTGCTTCATTATGTTCCTTATTTAGCATCTGCAATATTTCCATTCCTAGGTTTTAATGGACAAATTTAGTAAAAATTTATATTATATGTCAACTTGTCATATAATATTAGCTAATTATTTGATAATTAGATATTTATTTAGCACAGTTAAAGTACATTTTAGATAATTTATAAGAATAGTAAAAATTACATACACTTAGAAATCAATCATTTATTTACTATTGGTATATTTGGAAAAAGGGAGCTCATGAGAAAAGGGTTATTATCTATATTTTTTTTATGCATGGGTCATTGGATCTTAGCTCAGGACATTTCTGTCACTAAATTACGCACTGAAACCTCTCGAAATATACGCAAGGAATTGGATACTACTCATTGGAATTGGAAACAAGGAGGCTTGTATAATTTTAATTTATCACAAAGTTCATTGAGTAATTGGGCTGCCGGGGGAGATAATTTCAACATGTCTTTAAATACTTATTTCAATTATTACTTTTTTTTTAAGAAGGCCAATCAAAATTTAGATAATAATATTGATGTCAACTTGGGTTTTATTCAATCTACTAGTTTGGGTGGGCGTAAAAATGACGATCGCTTAGATTTTTTAAGTAAATATGGATATCAAATTGATACATCAGGCATGTGGTTTATATCTGGTTTATTTAATCTTAGGTCTCAATTTTTTGATGGATTTAGCTTTAGCGGAACCAACTCTACTTTAACTTCTTCTTTTTTGGCACCCGCCTACATCATTTTATTTGCGGGGTTGGATTTTAAACCTACACCTCATTTTTCAATATTCTTTTCTCCATTAACTTCTAGAACCACTTTATTATTAAATAATACTTTATCTAAATTAGGTAAGTATGGGGTTCCTATTGGAGATAAGATTTCAAAAGAGGTAGGAACTTTTATCACTGTAAATTATAATAATACCATTGCAACTAATATCAATTATAAGGGGAGGGCTGACTTTTTTTCCAATTATAATCAAAAGCCAGAAAACATTAATTTGTACATGACCAACATGTTCACTTTTAAAATCAATAAATATTTTTCAGCGTCTTATAATTTGGATTTGATTTATGACGATAAAATAAAAATATTTGGGCCATTAAAAACTTCACCCGGATTGCAATTAAAAAGCGTCATTGGTATTGGTTTCCAAAAATCACTTCAAGTAAAAAAGAAGATTGTTGAAAGAAAAAATATAAAAGGCTAGGAACTTTTATTGTTAAGGCTTTGTCGTGATGACTTTAAGCGTATGCTTTATTTTATTGGCCTTATGTGTTAAATCCTGATAGTCACTACTAATAATGGTTACATGGCCCATTTTGCGACCTGGTTTGGTTTGTTTTTTCCCGTATAAGTGCACAAATACATTATCCATTTTCAGGACTTCATCTAGTCCTTCATAAACTACATCGCCGGTATAACCCTCAGCTCCAATAATATTAACGATTGCTGAAGGTAAAATTTCATTAGTGTTGCCAAGTGGGTAATTTAATATGATACGCCACAGCATATCATATTGACTACTGTAATTTGCTTCGATGGTATGATGACCACTGTTGTGCACCCTTGGGGCCGTTTCATTGACCAATACTTCGCCCGACTTGTCGATGAATAATTCAATGGCGAATAAACCTGGACTTTTTAAGTTCATTACTACCTTGCGTGCAATGGCTTGGGCTTTCCAAAGTTGTTTTTCATCCAATTTAGCCGGGCTTAGTTGATAATCCAATAAATTATATACCGTATCAAATATCATTTCAGCAGGAGGGTATATAATTGTTTTGCCTTCATTGTTCATGCCAACAATAAGTGCAATTTCTTTTTCGATGGCCACTTTCTTTTCTAAAACAGCTGGGGCATTAAATCCTGATTCAATATCCTTTTCAGATTGAATCATTTGAACTCCTTTTCCATCATAACCCCCTTCTCCTAATTTATGAACAGCAGGTAAAAAGGGAAGGTGTTGTAGTAAATCTGATTGGTGTGCAGTAATATGAAATGCCGAAGTGGGTATCTCATTATCTTTATAAAATTGCTTTTGAAGGACTTTATTTTTTATGATTCTGATAGCAGCTGGAGTAGGATAAATTTTAACCCCTTCGTTTTCTAATTTTTCTAAGGCATCCACATTTACAGATTCAATTTCAATAGTAAGGGCATCTAAATTTTTCCCAAATTGATACACGGTTTCAAAATCTTGAATGCTGCCTAGGGTGAAATGGTGGCATAAATGTGCAGCGGGGCAATGGGCATCATTTTCTAAAACAAAAGTAGTAACATCATAGTTTGCTGCGGCTTGCAATAACATCCGTCCTAACTGACCACCTCCTAATATTCCTACTTTCATTTATATCTTTTTACAAAGATAAGGGGTCTTGCTTAAGTTTTCATTTTGCATAGCGCTCAAAAGCAGTTAAATTTGTCCAGATTAATTAAAGATTATGATACCTGTGCCTATAATAAGTGTTAAAAATTTAGTGAAAAAATATGGCGAATTCACTGCGGTAAATGGGATTAGTTTCGAAGTAAACCGGGGTGAAATTTTTGGGTTATTAGGTCCCAATGGGGCAGGGAAGTCCACCACTTTAGAAATCATTGAAACTTTAAGGGAAAAAACCAGTGGGGAAGTTTGGGTGAATGGATTAAATATTGATGAATCTACCGAAGCGATTAAAAAAATAATTGGGGTACAATTACAAACGGCTGGATTTTATCCCAACTTAACATTGACCGAACTTATTCAATTATTTGTAGGATTATATCAAACGCAGGTGGATCCGCAAGCCTTATTAAAAAAAGTAAATTTAGAAGACAAGGCTAATGCAAAGTATAAACAATTAAGTGGGGGACAAAAGCAAAGGTTTTCAATTGCTACTACTTTAATCAATCAACCCATCCTTGTTTTTTTAGATGAACCTACCACAGGATTGGATCCTCAGGCACGTCGTAATTTATGGGATTTAATCAAGGAGATTAGAGACAATGGAACAACCGTAATCATTACTACGCATTATATGGATGAAGCGGAAGTATTATGCGATCGAGTAGCCATTATTGATAGCGGTGAAATTATTGCCATTAACTCACCTAATGCTTTAATTGATGAATTAGTGGCATCAGGATTTGAAAAAGTAAAGGAAGTAAAAAAAGCAAATTTAGAAGATGTGTTTATACATCGCACTGGAAAAGCTTGGAGAGAGGATTAATTTTTAATTTAAATATATAATTAACATGTCAGACCCACGTTATCCCATTGGAAAATATGAACCAATGCCATTTTCAGAGGCCATCAAAAATCAATGGATTCATGAATTAAAAGTGGCCCCAACGAATATTGAATTAGCAATACAACATTTAGATAAAGTTCAGTTGGATACACCTTACAGAGAAGGGGGTTGGACCGTTCAACAACTTGTCCATCATGTTGCGGATAGCCATATGAATGCATTCATTCGTTTTAAATTAGCACTCACCGAGGAAACACCTCCAATAAAGCCCTATAATGAAAAAGCTTGGGTGAATACTGCCGATGTATTAAACACACCCATTAATTATTCGACCACCATTTTACATGCTTTACATGAAAGATGGGTTAACCTAGCTACCTCTATGACGGATGAACAATGGCAAAGAACTTTGTTTCATCCAGAGCGTAATGCGAATGTGACTTTATGGGATATGTTATGCATCTATTCATGGCATGGCAAACATCATATTGCGCATATAAAAGCATTATGTGACCAAAAAGCTTGGTAAAATTAAAAGATAGTTCTATCTACTTCAGCAACTAAAAATACGCTTCCCATCACTAAGATTAAATCATGGGAGCTCGCTTTTTCTAATGCACTTTTTATAGCTATGTTGACATTAGCAAAGGAGGTTCCTATTAGATGATGTTGATTGGCTTTGGCCATGAGTTCATTGACAGGCAATGCTCTAGGAATATGAGATTGTGTAAAATAGTATAAGGCATTAGATGGGAGTAATGATAATACGGCGTCTACATCCTTGTCCTTTACCATTCCTGTGACAATATGTAATTGTTTGAAATCAATGGTTTGTAATTGCTCCAATAAGGCATGAATGCCATGTTCATTATGAGCCACATCCAATACAATATGTGGATTTTTATGCAGACATTCCCATCGACCCATTAAGCCAGTTGTTTTTTTAATGGATTGTAAAGCTTGAAAAATACTACCAGCATTTAAATTCCAACCCATACTTGATAATAGTTGCGCCGCTACTAACACGCCTTTTAAATTTTTATATTGGTATTTACCTGGAAGGTCGCAAACAAATTTAAAAGTTTCGGTGAATAATGGACTGGATAGATATTGAAATTGAGGTTGATGAAATTCGAATTGTGCACTGTCCCAATTATTTTCAAATGAGGTGAGTGTTAAATAATCTTCTGCGAAATAAATAGGAGCTTGCATCAATTTTGATTTGTCTAAAAAGACATTTTTTGATTCAGGAATGGTTTCGCATATCACGACGGGTACTTCTTTTTTGATGATACCCGCTTTTTCCTGTGCAATATGAGTAAGGGTATTCCCTAATAGAGCCATATGGTCCCATCCAATATTGGTTATAATACTTAGTATGGGTTGAATAACATTGGTGCTGTCTAAGCGGCCTCCTAAACCTGTTTCAATGATCGCTATATCCACATTTTCTTTTGCAAAATAGTCAAATGCCATGCCCACAGTTATTTCAAAAAAACTGGGTTCCACTTTTTCAATAAAAGGTTTCATTTTATTGGTAAAGGAAATGACAAATTCTTTTGAACACATTTCGCCATTTACTTTAATTCGTTCTCTAAAATCATATAAGTGCGGAGATGTGTATAAGCCTGTTTTATATCCAGCTTGTTGCAATATCGCAGCTAACATATGGCTCGTGGAACCCTTCCCATTTGTGCCAGCCACATGAATGGTTTTAAATTTTTGCTGGGGTTGATCTAAAAAATCACAAATTGCAATGGTATTATGTAAGTCTGCTTTTATTGCGGCTGCTCCAATTCGACTAAATAAAGGTAAACGACTATATAAATAGTCAATCGTGTCTTGATAGGACATGGAGGATGAAAATTTTATTGGTTTTCAAACTTAAACTTAACCGTCACAAATGAACTATGATCGGCAGTATTAAAACTAATCTTGGCAAGGTATTCTACAATGGCTCTTTTATATTTACTCTCATTGGAGGAGGAGCCTTTTACAATTTGTACAAATCGTCCAACTCCTAAAGGGTTTACTTCGATTTCGGCATAAATAGTGGCAGGTTCAATATCTCCATTAAACAAGTAGGCTTTCGTCACACGACGATCCCCCTTGGTTACAAAAGGCCCACCTTCACCCGTATAATTTTTTCCATTAATACTGCCTCCTGCAACCCCTTGATCACCTTTGCCACCAGCAATCCCTTGGTCTTTTACATCGTTATAACTATCCTGATTGTTCCCCCCTTTGCCATTGCCTCCAGCATATTTACCCATCAACGCTTTTGGTTTTAATTTACGTGGAAGGGGTGTTGATTTTAATTTATTTTTTGCATTTGATGTTTTAATGGCCTCGTCATTTGGATCGGTTGAATTGGTATTTAATTTCAGAGCTTTAAGTGAGGAACTCGCTTTCACACTTTTTGAAGTACCTACTTCTGGACTAGGCGCTTCCTTACTTAAGGGTGCAATATCTCCAGCACCTGTCTTGCTATTTCCTAAATTAACTTCCATATGAGAAGGTTCTGGCGGAAGTATAGTTGGAGCTGCTTGCTGCCAATGCAATAAAATAAACAACAGAGAGAGCAACACACAAATTAGCGTGGTATAAATTCCTGCTTTTACATTTTTCTGTTGTTCAAAGTTTAGTTGCATATAATAAAATTAATGTAAAAATACATCATAACCCAATCTGCAAAGGGTAGCTATAATAACGATTAAAAATACAGTGCGAATAAATTGGTTTCCTTTTTGAATGGCCATTTTAGAACCTATGATTCCCCCAATGGCATTACAAAAGGCCATCGGTAGTGCAATGCCCCATAAAATGGATCCTTTTAATATAAATAGTAAGATAGATCCTAAGTTGGTTGCTAAGTTGACCACTTTAGCGTGTGCGTTGGCTTGTAAAAAATCAAAACCTAAAAAACTAATAAAAGCAAGTACCAATAAACTTCCTGCACCTGGACCAATAAAGCCATCATAAAAGCCAAGCGCTAAACATAAAAAGGCCCCTTTGTTATTGGAAAACGATAATTGTTTTTGTGCATTGCCCTGTCCCAAATTTTTTTTAGTAAAAGTGTAAATAGCAATCAGTACTAATACAAAAAAGATAATGGGTTTCATGTATCTATTGCTCACGATGGTCAAACAATAGGATCCAGCAAAAGAAGCTATAAATGCGATACAAGTAAAAATTAATATTCTACGTAGTGGGATTTTGACATTTTTAAGATATTGTCTTGCAGCAAAAAAAGTGCCCGTAAAGGACGGAATTTTAAGAGACCCAATCACCCGAGCAACCGACTCGTTGGGTAGGAGGATTAAGCCTGCCGGAGTTTGAATTAATCCACCTCCACCCACAATGGCATCTACAAATCCTGCAATAAATGCAATAAAACAAAGTAAAATCAAAGTACTATCCATGTTGCTTAGTTGATGGCCAAGTATTGATGACAATACCTGATATAATAATCAACCCACTTATTGCTTGAAATAAAGTGAAAGTTTCATTTAAAATAAATACTGCTTCAATGGAACTTAATAATGGAATCAATGTTCCAAATAAGGCGGTTTTGCCTACGCCTAAACGGTGAATGGCACTATTCCATAAAAAGTAAGCGACAGTGGAATTGCCAATACCGATATATAAAATGATAAATAAAAATGTGTAGGAAAAATGAATGGGTTGTATATAAGCCATTTCATATAATGAAAAAGGAAGTAATATGATGGCACCTATGGCAAACAAACATAATAAAAAACTATTGGGTGAAATACCAGCTGGCTTTTTTTTCACAAACACATTATAGGATCCAAAACAAAATCCAGCAGCAACCATCCATAAATCACCTGTTGCAAATTTGAATTGTAAAATATTATGTACGTCTCCTTTTGAAATTAAAAATACAATACCGACCACGCCCAATAAAATTCCAGTTACATTTTTCCAATGTAATTTTTCATTCACAACAAAGGCGGCTAAAACGGTTGCTACGATGGGATGAATAATGGAGCCAATCAAGGCCATATTAATGGCAGTTGTATAATGCCCCGAGGTATAAATAAGTGTATTGTAAACTGCGAAGCCCACTAATCCCATCAAAAAAAAGTAAGATTTGTGCTGTTTAAAAATAGGAAGTTCCTTAATGAAGTTTTTATAAGCAAAGGGCAACATGGTGATGGTTGCTAAAGTCCATCTTAAAAAAGCCATGCTTATGGGGCCTGTTAAGTGAATGGCATACCTTGAAACAATAAAATTACCTGACCAAATAATGCTCGCCGTTATTGCTAGCAACGCACCTATTTGATTTTGTTTATTGTATTGTATTTTCAATATTGCATTTTTAATGATGAGCAAAATGCTCGCTAAAGTTACCTTTGATCCTTTCGATAGGAGGGTTGTAATATCCGAATTTTAAATTTGGAAATTCTTCATGTATTAAATCCATCATTTGCTTAACACCCATAATTTCACCTACTTCAGTCACGCCAATTTTTCCTAAATACCAATCAGGGTCAATATTAAAATTGCGCCATTGTATCATTTTTAAATCGGTATCAATAATTAATTGTCTTAATGCTTCGTATTCAGCAACACTATCGGTCATGCCTGGAAATACAAAGTAATTAATACTCGTCCACTTGCCTGCAGCAGACATTACTTTTAAACTTTCAACGATATCATTAAAGGTGTAATTGTTTGGACGATAATAAGGATTGTAAATTTCGGGTCTAGCCGAATTGGTGCTTACTCTTAAACTATCCAAACCTGCTTCCGCTAAAATTTTAACAGCAACGGGATTGGATCCATTGCTATTGATATTAATGCTCCCCTTTGGGGTATGTTTTCTGATTTCAATAATTGCTTCCTTGATGGTCTCCCACATTAATAAGGGTTCACCTTCGCAACCTTGACCAAAACTCACAATGGGGAAAGGTGCGGTCATCAAATGCGGTACAGTATATTCTACCACTTCAGCTGCGGTGGGTCTGAAACTTAATCTTTCTTGATTGGAAACAATTTCTTCTTCAATGGGTTGAAATGATATACAACCAATGCAGTTAGCATTACATGCAGGTGAAATTGGAATAGGGCATTCCCATCTACTCATAGCAAAATTGCGTGCAGCAGGACATTCATAAGTCATGCAACAATTTTCCATTAAATGTTGTACCAATCTATTTTCAGGATATGCTTTTAATAAATGCTCCGTACCCATTTCAATGGTAGCTTGATCATATCCTTCGCAGTCTTGTCTAATATCTTTTTCAATTCGGATAGCCGGCACATAATTTTTCCCATCCAACCAACCTACTGCAGTATAGCAAAACAAAGGCAAAGTAGGAGCGTCAGGTAATGTTTCGTAAGCAGCAATATACAATCCAGTGTGTGCAGGAGGAATAAAGGCAGCCACTGCCCATCCTTTTTCGCAAATGCGCATTTCGCCCGTTTCAACATCGATGCCAATACCACGACGGCCCGGAAGTTCATATAAATTACCTCCATTGGGTAATTCGATCCATTCATCTAATGGAATGGGATAGGCGTCCCAACCAGCTCTGCCAGATACATATAAACTAGTGTCCTCAAAAATTTGACCTTCGCCATCAGAATATAAAATAAAGGGAGATGAGTTTAAAGACATAGTTCAAAGGTATTAATAAGCATTTGTATTGAAAGGGTATGTGGATATATTATTGATGGGCTTGAATCTGTTCCTTACAAAAGGAATTAAATTCCTGTTCTATGGCCATCGTCACGGGCTCGTTAATCTGTTTTTGTATAAGATGGTTATTTTTAAAATCAATAGTGATGTAATCGTCTTTTATCAACATATTTTGAATGGCTTGCCATGGGTAGTATTTCTTTGGAAAAGTGTTGATGACAATGCCTGTTGGGTCAAGAGCAATTTCGTAAGGAAATTTGACCTGTCTTTCAAAAAGGGCCGCTATCAAAAAAATACCTGCAATGATTAAACCGTTGGGTTGCAAAAACCAACCCCAAGAGGCAAATAGTAAACCTAATCGGTAATAGGGTGCAGTCCCATTTTTTCGTTGAAATAGGCAAAAAATCCACCAACTTATACAGGAAGTCATGATGGCAAATATTAATGCTGGTTTAGGAAATAGGCCTAAATAGAGGGAGTAAGAGAAGGAAAGTGTTGAAATTAACAGCATGAATTGGCTGATTCGGTCCACATTTTTAAAATCAGGACTTTTGCAAACAATGATATAGTCAAAAAGGCGCATAATGTAAAGGTTTCTATGTAGGTAAATTATGGGTGCAATTTAAGGGCATTTGTTTAACTTTGCAATATGAAGAAAATGCACGTTGTTTTATTAGTCCTCATTGCCATTGCTATAGTGGTGCTGATTAGCTATACTGGAGATTTAAGTAGTTATGAGACAGTGGCTTCTGCTAAGCAAAAGCAAGGCAAGTTTGTGAATTTGATTGTTAAATTAGATCATTCAGTTCCGGTGGATTATGATCCAGTGAAAGATCCAAATTTATTACAGTTTCACGTGCAAGATAGCTTAGGAGGTAAAATTGCTGTAGTCTATCATAACACCATGCCAACCGATATGGTAAAGTCAGAGCGTTTGGTTTTAAAAGGACGCGTTCAAGGTGATCATTTTGAATGTTCTACTATTGTTATGAAGTGCCCTTCTAAATACAAGGACAATCCTAATTCAATGCAACAGCAACCAGTCACTATAAGTAATTAATCTTTTATATTTTTTAATGAATACAACAACATTTATAGGGGAGAATTTACTTCCAGGACAAATAGGTTATTTTTTAACTATACTTTCTTTTGTGGCTTCTTTAGTGGCCACTTTTGCATTTGCAAAAGCATTTTATTCGCAACAAATTGAAACAGAAATTCAATGGAATAAGCTAGCAAAAACTGCTTTTGTTATTGAGGCCGTGGCTATATTTTCCTGTTTTATAGTATTATCATTTATTATCTATCATCATTTATTTGAGTATAAATATGCTTATTCGCATAGCGACATGAGTATGCCCATTCAATATTTATTGAGTTGTTTTTGGGAAGGACAGGAGGGTAGTTTTTTATTATGGAGTTTTTGGCATGCAGTGTTAGGGCTTATTTTGATGACACGCGCCAAAAAATGGGGAAAGAATATAAATGGGGTGATGATGGTACTCAACTTTACACAAGTTTGTTTAGCCACCATGATTGTTGGATTTTATATTCTTGATTTTAAATTAGGAAGCAGTCCTTTTATTTTATTAAGGAATGAGATGCAATGGCCAATTTTATCTCGTCCCGACTATTTACAATTTATTAAAGATGGTACTGGATTAAATACCACTTTGCAAAATTATTGGATGGTGATACATCCTCCTGTTTTGTTTTTAGGTTTTGCATCTACCACCATTCCTTTTGCATTTGCAGTAGCAGGATTATTGAAAAAAGAAAATAATTGGATGGATTCGGTTTTACCTTGGGCAACTTTTTCTGCAGGTATATTAGGATTGGGCATCATGATGGGCGCAGCTTGGGCATATGAAAGTTTAAATTTTGGCGGATATTGGGCATGGGATCCTGTTGAAAATGCATCCTTAGTACCATGGTTGGTTTTAGTGGCGGGAATTCATACATGCATCATTTATCGAAAAACAGGTACCAGCTTAAAAGCGACTTACCTATTTTTTGGGATTAGTTTTTTAATGGTCTTATACTCCACTTTTTTAACTCGTAGTGGTATTCTAGGCGATACATCGGTTCATGCTTTCACCGATCTTGGAATGAATGCGCAACTACTAGGCTTTTTATTAATTTTTGTCATTCCTTATTTTGTATTGTTTTTTATTCGATACAAAAATTTATATGAAACACCCGCTGAAGATGAAATGAGTAGTAGGGAGTTTTGGATGTTGGTAGGATCAATGGTCTTATTTTTATCTGGATTGGTAATCACTTCTATTACTTCGATACCTGTGATTAATAAATTATTGGGTACTAAAATTGCACCACCTGAGGATGCGGCTTTTGCGCACAACCAAGTGCAAGTTTTTGTCGCCATTATTATTGGCTTATTAACTGCAGTAGGCCAATATTTAAAGTTCAAAGAAACCCCAAGGGCTTTTATTATTTCAAAATTAAAGATGCCCGTCTTAATCACAATTGTGATGAGTAGTGTGATTTTTATTTTTATTGGGGTCGCTTATACGGATAAAGGTATTGGATTTACTGGCGCCATTTATGTTGCTTTATTTTCAGCAGTATATGCGGTTGTTGCAAACTTATTTTATTGGCTTAGTATTTTAAATGGCAAATTAAAATCGGCTGCAGCTAGTATTGGGCATATCGGATTTGGCTTGGTTTTAGTAGGTATCTTAATTTCATCTTCTAATAAAACGGTACTTAGTTGGAATACAACAGGCATATCTCCTTTAAAAGAAGATAATTCTAAAAATAATCCAACAGGTAATCCAAGAGAAAATATTACTTTATTTGAAGGATTGGCAACGGATATGGGTAAGTATATGGTGACTTATCAAAGAGATACTTTAGACGGGTTGAATAAGCGATTTTTTGAATTAATGTTCAAGGAGAAAAATTCGGATCATCAGTTTTTTTTATATCCTGATGTTTTAAAGAATAATAAAATGGAGGGATTTTCGGCTAATCCAGCGGCCAAGCATTATTGGAACAAAGATATATTTGTATATGTGACCTCTTTTCAAGACCATAGTGAATCTGATACGATTAGTTTTAAACCTCATCAAATTGCAATAGGGGATTCTATTTTTTATAGTAACGGCTACATTAAACTAGATAAGGTATTAATCAACCCTAATAAAAATGCGCCAGTAGGCAATAATGAATTGGTGTTACAATTGACGGTGACTTCAAAGGAAGGATTAAAATATGAGGCCACTCCAGGTATCTTATTACAAGGCATGACTTTGCAACAGGAATTGGATACAGTAAAAGCGCAAAATTTAGTGTTGAGTTTTAATAAAGTAGTGGATCAGAAAAAAGGAGTGTTAGAGATTGGTGTGAAGGAATCTGCTTCCTTAACTAATTTGATCACTTTAAAAGTATATGAATTTCCATTTATTAATATTTTATGGTTGGGTATCATTGTCATGACCATTGGTTTTATGATGTCTTCATATGCTAGATATAAAAAGTTGAAAGCTAAATAAGAAATAGACCGAAAATGCGAGTGGGTAAGTAGGGTTACTTTTATTATAATTGAGTATTAATTTAAATAGTTTCAAAATATTTTTATAAAGCTTTATGTTAAAAGCCTTTAAATATAGTTTCATTTTTTGTTTGTTAGGATTATGTCCTTTGATCAATTATGCGCAACAAAATACCGATACTATAAGGGTGGAAGCATTCATTACACCCAAAGGGGATACTATTGGTCAATCTTGGTTGCCCACGGTTTTGGTAGGGGCCATTCAAACCAATCATTGGAGAAACTATTGGAAGGAATGGACAAGGCTTCGCAATGCAGTCTATGTTACTTATCCTTATGCTAAGTCGGCAAGTAAAGTGATTTCAGAAGTGAATGCACAATTAGTGAATGTGTCAGATGAATCACAACGAAAACAAATAATCAAACTTCGAGAAAAAGAACTCAAAAAAGAGTTTGCAGATAAAATAACACAATTATCTATTTACCAAGGTAAGGTCCTCATGAAATTGATAAATAGAGAGACAGGTAATAATTGTTATAATTTAATAAAGGAGTTTAAAGGAAGTTTCAGTGCCGGACTTTGGCAAGCTGTCGCTTTTGTATTTGGAAGTAGTTTAAAGCAACAATATGATCCTTCTGGGGATGATCAAGAAATTGAAAAAATTGTCAAAGAGGTTCAAAAATTATATGGGTATAAAGGTTGATTTTAGATTGTAATTTAGATAGGTATTTGACGCCTATTTTTGTACCTTTGTCCGAATAGTGACTACCTCATGAGTGAAGAAAAAAGTTTAAATTTTATTGAAGAAATCATTAGTAATGATTTAGCAGAAGGGAAATATAAGTCCATTTTGACTCGATTCCCACCTGAACCCAATGGCTATTTGCATATTGGGCATGCTAAAAGCATTTGCTTGAATTTTGGCTTAGCCACCCGATTTGGCGGAGCAACTAATTTACGATTTGATGATACCAATCCAGCAAAAGAGGAAGTGGAATATGTTGATAGTATTAAAGCCGATGTGCAATGGTTAGGCTTCAATTGGGTCAAGGAATGTTATGCCTCTGATTATTTCGAGCAATTATATCAATTCGCCATTCAACTTATAGAAAAAGATTTGGCCTATGTGGATGATAGTAGTGCCGAAGAAATTGCTTTACAAAAAGGCACTCCAACGACACCAGGAACGGGTAATGCTTTTAGGAATAGATCTGTTTCTGAAAATTTATCCTTATTTAATGCAATGAAGGAAGGAAAATTTGAGGATGGAGCAAAAGTGTTACGTGCTAAAATTGATTTAGCAAGTCCTAATATGCAGCTTCGTGATCCATTATTATATCGAATTAAAAGATCTCATCATCATCGTACAGGTGATGCTTGGTGTATTTATCCTATGTATGATTTTGCACATGGACAAAGTGATGCAATTGAACAAATCACGCATTCAATTTGTACTTTGGAATTTATACCACATCGTCCTTTATATGATTGGGGAATTGAGCAATTAGGATTATTCCCATCAAAACAATATGAGTTTGCTCGATTAAATATGACTTATACCATTATGAGCAAGCGTAAGCTTTTACAGTTGGTGTCAGAAGGGCATGTGACCAGTTGGGATGATCCAAGGATGCCTACCATTAGTGGAATGCGTCGTCGAGGTTATACTCCGCATAGTATTCGTGATTTTTGTGATCGAATTGGTATCGCCAAGCGTGAAAATATTATTGATTTTAGTTTATTGGAATTTTGTGTTCGGGAGCACTTAAATAAAATTGCACAAAGGCGCATGGTGGTGACAGATCCTATCAAATTGATTATCACTAATTACGATAAAGGGGAAGAGATGCTTACCTCTGAAAATAATCCAGAGGATGTAGAAGGAGGCTTGCGCTCTGTACCTTTTAGTAATGAACTATGGATACAAAGGGATGATTTTATGGAAGAGCCTACTAAAAAATATTTCAGATTAGGGCCCGGCTTAATGGTTCGATTAAAGAGTGCGTATATTATTAAGTGTGATCGTTTTGAAAAAGATGCATCTGGCCAAGTTCAAACCATTCATGCAAGTTATTTTTCAGATAGCAAAAGTGGATCAGATACATCAGGACTTCATGTAAAAGGGACTTTACATTGGGTGAGTGCAAAGCATGCAGTACCAGTAGTTTTGAATGAATATGATCGATTATTTAGTGTGGAAGATGTAGCGAATGCCGAGGGTGATTTTAAAGATTATATTAATCCCAATTCACTTAATATTGTTAACACTGCATGGGCTGAGCCAGCTTTATTAAACGATGGGCCAGAAATGAGGTTTCAATTTTTAAGAAAAGGGTACTTTTATCAAGATACAACAAGTACAAAAACGAATTTGGTATTTAATAGAACCGTTACCTTAAAAGATGCTTGGGCAAAAGAGCAAAAAAAATAAATACACATGTTAACGCTGGAAAACTTTAAGGAGCATTGGGAAAAAAAGTTTCCGGGTATAAGTTTAACACAGACCCACTTTTTATTGGCTGTCAGTGGAGGATTAGATAGTGTAGGATTAACCTATATGATGCATTTGTTAGGGGCAAAATGTACCATTGCGCATGTCAATTTCCAATTAAGAGCAGCCGAAAGCACAAGAGATGAACAATTCGTTACCGATTTCGCAAATCGTTTACAAATTCCTTTAAAAGTAAATCGTTTTGAGACTGCAGCATATGCGCAAGCATATAAAATGGGTATACAGCAAGCAGCAAGGGAAATAAGGTATGCCTGGTTTGCACAGTTGATTCAAGAAATTAAATCGGATGAATCGGGAACCCCGAAAACAAATAAGGTCGTATTATTAACAGCGCATCATGCAGATGATCAAGTAGAAACTGTATTAATGCAATTATTTCGTGGGACAGGATTACACGGTTTAACTGGGATTCCAGAAACCCGTAATGATGCGATTCAAATTTGCCGACCCTTATTAGGGTACACTAAAAAACAAATTCAAGGTTTTGCAAAAGAATATTCATTGACCTATGTTGAGGATAGTTCTAACGAAAAAAATGATTATACAAGAAATTTAATTAGAAATAAATTAATTCCATCTATTCAAGAGGTTTATGAGCATGTGACGGAAAATGTATTAGATACGGTGGCTCGATTAAAAGAGGCAGAGGCGATAGTAAATGCTACGGTTAGCTCTTTTTGGAAAAAAGGATTACGAAGTCGTCATGGAATTGAAACCATTTCTATTCCACATTGGAAAAAAGTTAAAGAAAATCAAACATATACATGGGGCTTTATTCAATCATATGGATTTAAGCCTTCTCAAATTTCGGAGGTGCATAAACTATTAGATGCTCAAAATGGCGCTTATATTGCATCTTCAACCCATCGTTTTATAAAATACAATGAAACGATTCAAATTGTTTCCAATATTTCTGATTTGGAACATTTGATGGTGTATGTTGGCGAAGGCGATTTGCAAACTAAAAATGGGTTATTACATTTTGAAACTATGGAGGCATCTAAGATGGGTGAAATTAAAAAGGAATCTCATTATGCTTATTTAGATGCAGATCAATTAGATTGGCCATTATTATATAGGACATGGCAGGCTTCAGATTACTTTTATCCTTTAGGACTTCGTAAAAAAAAGAAACTAAATCATTTTTTAGGAAGTTTAAAATTGAGCCCTGTCGTAAAACAACGTGCTGGTGTCATTACAATGGGGGACAAATTATTATGGGTAGTGGGCCAACGTATTGATGACCGATTTAAAATAAAACCACAAACTAAAACGGTGCTATTGATTACCTTGCTAGATAGATTTTAATCTGTTCAATAAAAGAAGACAGAACATTGTAGTTTCCAATAAAATAACTTGTTACAATTAAGAAAACAACGCCATATATGGAGCCCCATAAATGGGCACTATGGTTGATGCCTCCTTGTCCATTTTTAGAAAGATAGGCAGTTAAGCCAAGATAAATAGGTCCAAAAATAAATCCAGGGATAATTGGAGGTATAAAGAAAAATCCAATTTGCATAGTTGGTTGTAAAAAAATGCCCACAAAAACAATGGCAGATACAGCGCCAGAAGCACCTAAGCTTTGGTAATTATATTGTTTGTAATGGTTTAAATAGGTGGGAATTAAACAAACCACTAATGAACTAATATAAAGTACAATATATAAAGTGCTGCCAGAGGATCCAAATATCATTTTGAAGTATTGTTCAACATAATCTCCAAACATATAAAAGGAGAACATATTAAAAGCTAAGTGAATGAAGTCGGCATGAATAAATCCTGAACTTACAAATCGGTACCATTCATTATGTTGATGGGCAGTGTAAGGATGAAAAATTAATTTTTCCATATAGGCTTCATTGTACATGGCAATGATTGAAATGGCAACAGTGAAAATAGTAATATATAAAGAGACGCTCATAGGGATGAATTAATCGTGGTGGTATTTTTCATTGGCTAAGATACTACATGCCCTGTATACTTGTTCTGCTAAAATAAGTCGAACCAGCATATGGGGGAAGACAAGTTCAGAAAGAGACCAAGTAAATTGTGCCCTTGCTTTTATTTCGTTTGAAACGCCATAAGCACCACCAATTAAAAATACAATTCGGTGGGCACTTTGATTGGCCTTTTGTTGAATGAGCTGAGCTAATGCAGGTGAGCTTAACATTTTACCCGTTTCGTCTAACAAGATGAGGACATCGTTGGGTAATAATGCTTTCAAAATGGCAGCAGCTTCCTCTTTTTTTAATTGCAATGGATCATTACTTTTCGCTGGCGAAATTAAAAGCCAATCAATGGGGTAGTAGTGACTAATGCGTTTTGTAAAATTAGCGACACCCTCTTTAATATACGCTTCATCTCCTTTCCCTACTGACCAAATTGCAATTTTCATTTATATGATATTAACGAAGGCAATGTACAAAAACAAAGCTAAAATAAATTCATAAAAGCATCCCAATTGAACATATTTTCAAAAAAATAATATATAGACATAATTTTGCTATAAACATATGATATTCATCATTTTTTATAAAAAAAGTTCGTTATTATTTACTAGTTTTACACCCTATATTTAAATATTCCCCATTTATGCTAAAGCTATCCCCCCTAGCTGTATTTATTCTTTTTTTTATTAGCCCGTCATTAATTGCTCAGTCAAATAGTAAAGTGATTTTAAGTGATGAAATTGGTAATTTACAATGTAAGTACATAAAATTGGAATCTACTCATTCATTAAGTAACTATACAATTCAAATTATATTTCAGAGTCAAAAGTATATATATAAACCAGAGCAGGATACCATCCAGCTTAAAACAAATGAGCAAGTTTCAAATTTGATTAACGAGTTAAAAGCTGGAATCCTAGTAATAGATGATGAGGATAAAGAAATTCATATTGAGAATGAGACTAATTTAATTTATAAAAACAAAGGGTATACCGATAATAAATTTTTAATTATTGCTAATAAGGACAAAAAAGTGATAACTCCTGTCAATAAATATTTTATACAACAATTGATAGACTGGCTTAAGGCGATTGATTTTGGGAAGGGTTAATTTTGTTCTATTGCGCTCTATTTTGCTATTTTTCATTACATTTATACTTACATAAAACACCTATATTAGTATATTGTAAATGCAATCCCCACAATCATATATAAAATATTTAGTATTAATAATTGGGGTACTGTTTTCTACTTTAATTAGGGGGCAGGACTTTTCTAATAAAGGACGTGAATTTTGGGTGGGTTATGGAAGCCATGTCGCTATGTATTCGTCAAATGGCATACCTATATCAAGTGGAGGTTCGCAAGATATGGTGTTGTATTTTACATCAGATCATGATGCAAATGTGACTGTTGACATTCCAGCAACAGGTTGGAAAAGAACTTATAAAGTATTTGCCAATCAAGTGACAACCACAGAGGCAATGCCCAAAACGGGTGCTGAAGATGCCAGAATAGCAAATGAAGGGCTAAATAAAAATGGCATTCATATTACATCAGATGTTGGAATTATTGCATACGCTCATATTTATAATCAAAGTCAATCAGGAGCAAGTTTATTATTTCCTGTCACCACTTTAGCTAGAGAATATTATTCTCTCAATTTTACCCAAGTTTCCAATAGTAACAATTCATATTGTTTCGCTTATGTTATTGCTACAGAGGATAATACCAATATTGAAATCATTCCTACTGCAAATACAATTAATAATAACATGGGCGACACCATTAAGGTGGTGCTCAATAAAGGAGAAATCTATAATATTTTTGGCAAATTAACCAGTACTAGATCTCCATGGTTAGGAGAGGACTTAACGGGTACGAAAATTAGGTCAGTAGCCACTGCGACTAGTCCTTGTAAAAAAATTGCGGTTTATTCTGGATCCGGTAAACTATCTATCACTTGTAATGGATCTGCAGGAAGTTCTGATAATTATATGCAACAAGCATTCCCCTCTAATGCCTGGGGCAGAAAATACCTTACAGTACCCACTTTTAAAATGCCTGTGAACTATTTTAGAATTGCAGTGACAGATCCCAATACTGTGGTAAAAGTAAATGGGGGTATTTTAAATGCAGGTCTATTAAAAAATGATTTTTATTATGAATATACAAGTAGTACACCTGATTTAATTGAGTCCGATTTGCCAATTATGGTTGCTCAGTATATTACCACTTCGTCTAGTTGTGGTAATTCAAATTTTACAATTCCAGGTCAACCATCTGCAGGTAATGGCGCGAATGGGAATGGCGATCCTGAAATGATTTATTTAAGTCCTGTTGAACAAACAATTAATAAAGTAACCATAAATTCTACAAGTAATTATGCAATTTATGATCATTATGTAAATATTGTCATTCCTAATAAGGGAATCAATTCATTGACCATAGATGGGGTGGCTCCAACAGGTGTTTATTCACATCCCAATGATAGCAAGTATAGTTATTTACAATTTCCCGTAGAAGCTGGTTCGCATACCATTTATTCTGATTCTGGTTTTAATGCAATTGCTTATGGTTATGGGTATGCGGAAACTTATGGTTACAATGCAGGTGCTAATGTGAAGGATTTGTATCAAACATTGTCTATTAGTAATCAATATGCGATTGAAAATAATGCCATTACTTGTAAAGGAAGCCCATTTAAAGCGGCAATTACCCTTCCTTACAAACCAATTTCCTTAAAATGGAAGGTGCAAAACTATAAAGATTTTATTGAAAATGCTCCTTTGCCCATAAGCTCATCTTTTATTAATGGGAAGGAGATTTTTAAATATATTTTGGATACAAACATCATTTATAATACAGTGGGCACTTTTAATTTCCAGGTACTTGCAAATAATCCAACTGCAGATGGATGTAGTGGGGAACAAGAAATTAATTTTGATTTAACTGTGATTGCTCCCCCTGCTGGGAATTTTAATTTAATTACTAGTAATTGTATTCAGGATTCAATAACATTATCGGATAATACTCCAGTAGGAGATAAGCCAGTATATAAATATTTTTGGAATCTTGGGGATGGAAAGTTTATTGATACATTTCCAAAATTAAAATTCAAGCCTAACACCGAAGGTACTATTTCGTTAAAATATCTTGTTGCCAATACTGTTGGATGTTTAAGTGATACAATATCTAGAACTACTATCATTGATAGCGCTATCAATGTCCAATATTCCATTTCGAAATTTTCTTGTCAAAATAAAGACATTGTATTCTCTGATTTATCAAAATCAAGGGGGTCAGCGATAATGCAAAATTGGATTTGGGATTATGGTGATGGCGCTAAGCTGGATACTTTAACTACCAACGACAATGTGAAGCATAAATATGCGCAAGTTCAAACGTATCCGTCAGGATTAACAGTTCAAACTTTAAACGGTTGTAGTAGTTCATTTTTTATTCCAGTGTTAGTACATCCCAATCCTAATATTGATGTTAAATTACCAGAAGTATGTTTAGAAGATGCTTCAGCAAAATTTATTGACCAAACAACCATTGCAGATAACACTACTAATCAATTCTCCTATTTATGGAATTTTAATGATTCTTCATTTAAAACATTACCTGATCCTATTTTACTTTCATTCAACGCTACGACATTGAAAAATCCAGATGTAAAGTACAAAGTTCCAGGAAAATATATAGTATCCTTAAGAGTTTTGCAGGATCAAACAGGATGTGTTGATTCTACAAGGCTTAGTTTTACAGTAAATGGATCAATCCCCAAACCGCTATTTTATGTATTAAAGGACACTGCGCTGTGTAGCAATGAATTTGTGGAAATTAGAGATTCATCCTGGGTAGATATTGGAAGCATCGGAAAATTAAATATTGATTGGGGTGATGGCACTGATTCTACAATTGAAGATCCATCGCTCAATAAAATTTATAAACATTTTTATAAAAACATAACAGCGCCATCATCATTAAATTTAAATTATGCAATTAAATTAAATGCAAGTTCTGGAATCGTTTGTCAAGCTGCAGTTACAAATACCGTATCCATTATACCACCTCCGGAGTATCCTGTTATTTCTACCCTAAAGGATTATTTATGCAAAAGCGATACATTAGTATTACACACTCTAAGTAAAGGAGGATCGCCTCCATTTATAAATGCTTGGACATCTGAAAATACCAATGCTATAATAAGGGATAGTGTCATTACAGGAATTAAGCCAGGTCAAGTGCAAGCATCTTTGAGAGTGATAGATCAAAAAAAATGTGTTTATCCCTATCCCAACATTCCATTTTTTAATACAATGCTTGTTAGGGATATACCTATAGCAAGTATTGCGGCAGTGGACACCATCATTTGTAATGAGGATGCCATTACATTAACTGCGCAAGGGAATAACCCTGTAAGCTATTTTACATGGTATCTCAATGATACATTATTAAATCAAACATCTCTTGGCAGTATTGTAAAAAATATAGCTGGGAGATATAAAGTGACAGTGAATGATGGTAAGTGCAATTCTATTCCAAGTGCAGCTATAAAAATATCATCATTAAATATCACAAAATATAATTTTTCACATAAACCTATTACTTGCATAGGGGTATCCTTTCCAGTCACAACAAATGCAATAGATCAATACAATGTTCATTATAAATGGGATTTCGGTGATGGTTTTACCTACTTAAAATCGAATCCGGGTAGTCATAAATACTTAAGTAAGGGGTATTATTCCATTAAATTAAATGTGACCAATGACTTTTGTCCAAAGTATGATTATCAGTTGATAGGTTCACCTATAAAGGTGGAGGCGGCAGTTACCCCAAGTAATTATAAGTTTTTCATTTTAGCAAAACAACCTTTTAAATTAGTGACTAAAACAGATCCGGGTTATGTCCAATATAATTGGAATCCCATTATATTTTTAGACAAGCCCAATCAGCCTAATCCAACTTTTATAGGGGACAAGTCCATTGATTATACACTAATGAGGACAGATACTATTACATCCTGCACAGTCACTGATGAATATGAAGTCATTGTATCTACTCAGGTTTTTGTAAATTTACCAAATGCTTTTACTCCTAACAATGATGGGCTTAATGATGTGCTTAAAGTAGAGTATAGTTTAGGGGTGGGTAGCGATTTTAATTATAGAATATTTAATAGATGGGGAAAATTATTATTTCAAACAAAAGATATTAATAAAGGTTGGGATGGACGCGATCCAAATGGTATATTGCAGGAGATGGATGCTTATAATTATTTTTTAGAATATAATTATATTGACCCAATGACACAAGAATTAAAAATAATTAAGAAAACGGGCTCCGCTATTTTATTAAGATAATGATTAGATTAAAAAATATTATTGGAATTTTGCTTTGCTTTTTATTTTTTTATAAAGCAAAATCGCAAACACCTTTCATATCTCAAAATTTTAGTAATACTCAATTTTTTAATCCAGCTAATGTTGGATTTGGGAGCTATAATCGATTTAGTAGTTTTTATAGAAGTCAATTTTCTGGAGTGGGTACGCCCTACAAGACCATTGGATTAAATTTAGATTTCGGTTTTCTTAAAAATGAAGGCACTGAAATGAATAATTTGGGTTTTGGCATACAGGGGATTTCTGATCAAGTTTTAGATGGAATTTTACAAACCAATTCTATTACTCTAACAATTGCTGATCGCATATTTTTTGATGATTTAAAAACGAACTTTTTAGCTTTAGGTATTGGGACTACTTTTGTTACTCGGACAATTGATAACGCTTCACTTATTTTTGGTGATCAATTTATAGCTGGACGATTATTGAATACAAGTAGTTTAGAAGTGCTTAATAATAATAATATTTCAAAGAATACTTTTAATGTAGGTTTATTATATTCTCATAATGATAATTTATCCTATATGCAATTAGGAGCGAGTTCCTATTTTATTAATCGATCTACTGGGTATAACTCAACTAATGATAGTATTAGCGTGATGCCCATAAATCAATTTAGTCAGATATTAGGGCAATTCAACTATGAACATGTATTTGGTGGGAACAAAACATTTATGATACATGCTAATTATCAAAACAGATATGAAAATGAATTTATTTTTGCTGGAGGTGCCATTGGACTTCCTTTTAATGAAACATACGAATCAACTAATCGTTTGTATTTAGGTTGTTTCTATAGATCTAAAGATGCTGTTATACCATACATTGGATTAATGTTCAATAAATACAAGTTGGGTATCACTTATGATATTTATAATAATGATATGACTGCTGCTAATTTGAAACCTCAAACTTTTGAGTTTACGCTATCAACCTATTTTGGAAAAAGAAGAAACGAAGGACTAAGGAGTATATTTGATTAGACCTATTGTTGAAATTTCAATTTATTTTTAGGAATTTGCTTTAATAGCCATTCTGTCAACTCATTTGCCGCCTGCTCATTTTGGTATGATGGACTCAATCGAATATTAACAATGTACTCATTGTAAATCCATGGATCTCCAACTGCAAAAACAGATCCTTTCCCATATTTACTCATAGCCATGATAATATCGCCGTCATTTTGAATACAGAGTAGGGCCGGGTGATTTATTTGAATTGTAGAGATTCCTTTTAAATATAATTGTTTTGCTTTTTTAAATATGGCATTTCCTTTTGGGATTAGGATGGTTCCAACTGAGATATCTTTTATTACAGCGTTTCTTGTTTTGTTTGTAAAATGAATACCAAACTTATTTGCGAGTGAATTAAAATGGGGTAGTTCCGCATTGGCAGAGTCGTTAGCCAATAAAACGAGTATGCCCCCGTTGTATACCCATTCACTGATTATTTTAACCTCTTCCATTTGCATAAAATGGGGAACAGGGGATTCTTTTTGTGTATCTGGATCTACGATTATATAAATAGCTGCTTTACTTAAATTTTGCTTGTTGGGTGCGGTTGTTAATTTTTCTAAATTCGCCCCTTTGTTTTTAAAAATTTCCCCCCAAATACTATACCCATTCATTGTAGTGTCTTCCCATATATAATGATATTGATAGGAACTGCCCTCTTGATTTGTTTTGTATTCGTTATTATAATAGTAATCTAATAGTACAATAGGTTTTTGAGCATGACCTTTCAATAAAAACAGGAATAAAAACGAAACCAAAAAAGCAGCGATTTTCATAATTTATTTATAAATAGATAAGTAATAAAAGGAATCAATTAAATTTAATAATAAATCGCCAATAAATTGTGTTTCATACCTATTTTTTAATTAACTTAACAGATATATGTCAAAGAAATTTATTGGGTCTTTATTATTTTTTATTCTATTACTAAATAGTGTTTTTGCTCAGGACAAAGGGCGAAAAAACTTTTTAAATGGAAAAGCTAAACATGATGTAAAAAATGTTTCTAATTATACAGATAATACATTATCTCCATTAGAACTTGCTCAAGGATTCGAATTACTTTTTAATGGTAACAATTTGGAGGGCTGGAATTTAGTAGGCCCGCCTACAACAATGAAATCTGCTTGGGAAGTGAAGAACGGAGAATTGCAAATCCTGGCAACGGATACAAGTAAGAATAGGGTTCATGGCGATTTAATATCATTTAAAGAATACAGTTCCTTTGAATTAAATTTTGATTTTAAATTATCTGCAGGAGCTAATTCGGGGGTTAAATATTTTGTTATCATTCCTAATCCAACACAAAGGGCTGGTTTAGGTTTGGAGTATCAAATATTAGACAATGAGCGACATCCTGATGCAAAATTAGGATTGAATGGCAATAGAACTTTAAGTAGTTTATATGATATTATGCCAGCAACTCCTCTAGATACGCCCTTTAAAAAAAATATAGGGCAATGGAATCATGGTAAAATTGTTGTGCATTCTAATCAATTAGTACAACATTGGCTTAATGGATTCAAAGTGTTAGAATATGTCAAAGGAGATGCTCGTTATTTAAAAGCGATAGCAAATAGCAAATTTGCAAAAAACAATGAGTTTGCTAAAAATAAAATAACGCCTATCTTATTTCAAGATCATGGGGATGCGGTCTCCTATAAGAATATTAAAATTCGAAAAATTAATTAAGCACTAAATAAATTTATATGTCAAATTCGAGACGAAATTTTATTAAAAATAGTTCTGCTACTTTAGCAGCCTTAGGACTTGTTGAGTTTTTCCCTTCCGATTTATATGCCAATATTAGAAATAAAGTTGGAGCAAATGATAAAATTAATATTGGTCTGATTGGGTTAAAGAATCAAGGTTTTAATAATGTCCTTGCTTTTCTAAAAATAAAGGAAGTAAATCTTTTGGCAATTTGTGATATTGATGACGAACAAATCAATAAACGCAAAAACGACTTGATGAAAATAGGGGTCAATAATTTATTAGTATATAAGGATTACCGAAAATTATTAGAAAATAAAGATATTGATGCGGTCATTATTGCAACCCCAGATCATTGGCATTGCTTACAGTTGACAGATGCTTTATCTGCAGGCAAGCATGTGTATTGTGAAAAACCTATTGCGAATTCAATAGGGGAAGCAAGGGCCATGTTATCTGCTACGACTCATTCTGGGAAAGTAGTACAAGTGAATCAGTGGCAAAGAAGTGAAAAGCATTTTAAAGATGCCGTAGCTTTTGTTCAATCTGGGAAACTAGGCAAAATAGTCAATACTAAAACTTGGATATATCGTGCAACCGATCCATTACCAGCAGTGCCTGACAGCCCAACACCAGCAGGAGTAGATTATGCCATGTGGTTAGGACCTGCTCCGATGCGTCCTTTTAATTTAAGACGATTTCATTATGATTTTAGATGGTTTTGGGATTATGCAGGAGGATTGATGACAGATTGGGGGGTTCATTTAATAGATATCGTATTATGGGGGATGAATGCAACCATACCCAATTCAGTTTCCTCATTAGGAGGGAAAAGAATCTTAGAAAATGATGTTAGAGAAACACCCGATTACATTAATGTAAATTATGATTTTGGACATTTCTCTAATTCTTGGGAACATTATATGGGAACAGGAAGTGGACAATATGGAAGAGGGCATGGAATTGCTTTTATTGGCGTTAATGGTACGCTAGTTGTAAATAGGGAAGGATGGGAAGTAATTCCAGAAAAAAATAAAATGGAAGGAGTACCTAAAATTTTAAAATCCGATTCAGGCATGGACTTGCATGCGATCAATTTTATTGATGTGATGAAATCAGGCAAGCTAGATGATTTAGCATGTCCCATCCAAGTAGGCACCAATGTGGCCATCAATGCGCATATGGGTAACTTGTCATTGAGAGCGGGTGATCGTATTCATTGGGATGCCAAGAAATTCAAATTTGATAATGAAGCAGCTAATCAATTAATAAAACCCACTTACCATAATGGGTATATTTTTCCTAAATACTAATTTTAAAATACAAATATGTTTAATCAACTACTGACTACTTTGTCAACTCTTTTCAAAAAATCAATTTTGATTTTATTAATATCATTTTCTTTAGGTGCAAATGCGCAATCCATTCCATTGCCTGAACATCCTCGTCCCGATTTTGAACGAGCGAATTGGATTAATCTAAATGGTACTTGGGATTTTGAATTTGATAGTTTAAATAAAGGCATTACAAGTCAATGGCAAAAGGGTACTGTCCCCTTTTCTAAAAAGATACAAGTTCCCTTTCCATGGGGCTCTCCATTATCGGGAGTAAAAGATGAAGCTGATTATGCATGGTATAAAAAATCGATAACGATTCCTTCAAGTTGGAATAAGAAACGTGTTTTTGTTACCATAGGAGCTTCTGATTGGGAAACAACAGTATGGCTCAATGGCGTGATGGTTGGGAAGCATCAAGGTGGCTATACGCCCTTTTCAGTTGAGTTGACAAATCAGGTTAAATTTAATACGCCTCAACAATTAGTGATTCGTGTAGATGATAAGCGCCGTGATTTTACATTATATGGAAAACAAGGATATGGAAATGCCAGGGGAATTTGGCAAACCATTTATTTAGAGGGGCGTGAACAAACTTACATGGAGTCCGTTCATTTTACGCCAGATATTGATGAGAAATCGGTGAAGTTGGACTATGTATTATCAAATGATTTAGTACAAGGAGGGGAATTGATAGTCACTATAAAAACGCCTGATTCTGTAATGGTTTTCAAAAATCCAGTTCCCAAAAATACCAATATGGGTTCTGTTGCTTTTGATATTCCGAATCCAAGATTATGGAATTTACAAGATCCCTATTTATATGAAACAACAGTACAGTTGAATCAAGATAAAGTGAATACTTATTTTGGTATGCGTAAAATTTCGGTGGTCAATCTGCCTAATACCTCTATTCCTTATATCGCACTCAATAATGAGCCTATTTATTTACAATTAACATTAGACCAATCTTATCATCCAGAAGGATTTTATACTTTTCCCACGGACGATTTCATGAAAACTGAAATTCAATTATGTAAGGACCTTGGCTTAAATGGGATACGCACGCATATTAAAGCCGATGTGCCTCGTAAACTTTATTGGGCGGATAAATTAGGTTTATTGGTGATGTCCGATTTGCCCAATTCATGGGGAGAGCCCAATGCGAAAATGCAAGCAGAGGCAGAATACACTTTAAGAGAAATGATAAAGCGAGATTATAATCATCCGGCTATTTTTTCTTGGATCACCTTTAATGAAACATGGGGATTAGCGACTAAACAAGTGGGTACAAAGAAGAATATAAAATCAGGTAGTCGATATTTACCTGTAACACAAAATTGGGTGGCTTCCATGTATTATCTTGCTAAATCATTAGACCCTACTAGATTAGTGGAAGACAATTCCATTTGTTGTGGTGCCGGTCATACCGAGACTGATATTAATTCATGGCATGAATATTTACCAGGTTGGGCTTGGGAAAATCATTTAAATACAATTGATAAAAATACATTTGAAGGAAGTGCTTTCCATTTTGAAAATGGGTTTAAGCAAGGGGGACAACCTAATATTAATTCGGAGTGTGGAAATGTTTGGGGTTATGATGGAAGCACAGGAGATGTGGATTGGAGTTGGGATTACCATAGAATGATTAATACATTCCGTATTCATCCAAAAGTGGCTGGATGGTTATATACAGAACATCATGATGTCATCAATGAATGGAACGGGTATTGGAGATTTGATCGAACAAAAAAATTTACTGGATTATCTGAAATCGCAGCTGGAATGACTGACAGCGATTTCCATTCTGCATTTTATTTGTCAACAGGAAATGAAATATGTAAAACAGTAAAAGCAAGTGAAGTTTTAGAAATGCCATTATACATTTCTGTGATGTCAGGAAAACAAATAAAAGGGAATCAGCTCTTCATTGAATTTGATGTCGATTTTATGGATAAAACAGGGGCTTCCACTCCTTATAAAATCAATACAATGACTTTTGATTATCAACCTTGGATGCAAAAAAAATTACCTTCCTTTCAATTCAAAGTGCCTGCGATAGCTGGATTAGGAGTTATTAAATTTAAATTAAAAGACGCTTTAGGGAATGTGTTACATACCAACTTTATGAATTTCATTGTAAAGGGAGATATGAATAAAGCAAATTCCACTATCGTTGAAGTGTTGCCTTCAAAATACACCAATGCCACCTGGTCTCAAAAAAAATGGGATGTGATGGATGGGCTTAAAACAAATGGAGCAGGGAAAGGTTTTTTTGAGTATAGTTTCCCAATAGCGAACGATCTTTCAATTACGGATGTAAAGGAAGCGTATATCCTTTTTGAAGCATCTGCAAAGCAATTATTTGATAAGGACAAAGGACAAGATTTTAATACCAATCAAGATTATATGTTGGGGGCAAAAGTATCACCACATAAGAATCCGAATTCTTATCCTATGACAGATGAAAAATTATTTCCTTCAGTGATCGATGTTTTTGTAAATGGGATAAAAGTGAAAACAGTTACTCTGCCTGACGACCCTGCAGATCATCGTGGGGTGCTGTCATGGAATAGTCAATTACAAGATAAAAAATTAAGAGAAGCAGGTTCCTACGGATATCTTATCAAATTGCCATTAACCAATGCAGACTTAGTGAATGCAAAAGCAAAGGGTTTTATCACTTTGAAATTACAAACTCAAAATGAAGGAGGCATTGCCATTTATGGTGCTGATTTTGGACGATACCCAATAAACCCTAGTATTGTAATGCTCCGCTAATCAATATTATTTTTTAGCAAATTTACAATCACTTGGGTTAGATTTTATATAGTAGGATTTATAGTTGATTGCTTTAGGATCCATGCAACCTTCTAAATTTAAAATTTGAATATTTTTAAATTCAACAGGGTGGCTCTCACTTTGAAGCGAGATGGATCCTGCAGTTAATAATTGACCATTACTGCCATAAAGCATATCTTGTCCACTCACATTGCCACCGCCAATTTGGGGCTTTTGATAAGACAATACCATGGTGCCATTGGTATAATGTTGAATGATGGAATCTCCTAATACTATAACTTCAGCATTTACCCATTGATCTCCATGATAGGTTTCAGAGGTTGAATTAATACAATGTTGTGTAATTAATTTTCCATTCATTACTACATTTGTTCCGGGGGTGCATAAATTACAAGTAGATCTTTTTTCTTTACCATTGCCTCCCAAAAGTTGAACCTCAATTGAAACAGGAAAGTCCTGGTCTTTCCCCATTGATTCAGCAGACTGACCATGAACCATGATACCACTATTTCGATAAGCCCATCCTGGGCCATCTATAATTTGATTCCCTGTAAATCGATAAGAAAGCTTTATTCGATAATAGCTATACTTTTTATTGTAAAATAAATGGCCAAATTGTTCATTAAATGTGTCGTATTCATCGTAATTCACAACTATCTTTTTATCTACCACTCTAAAAGTATGTTTTACGTTTTCGCCAGAGGGGGCATATCTAATTTTAGGAGTCCAACCTGTTAAGTCTTTACCATTAAACATGGATTCCCATAGTTCTTTAGATGCTTTTTGTCCAAGGGTAGATAGAGAGATAAGTAATAAAGAGGCTAGTAAAAGTTTCATAGTGGTATTGATAAAAAGTGATTGTGTTGTTAATAGGGCATTAAATTAGTTCTTTTCGCTATGTTTTAAACATTTTATATAAATATTTTTTAAATTGGAGTACTTGTTTTTTTGTATCTTGTTGAATAAATTTGTAAGGTTCATTTTTAAGGAATTACTCCTTAAGTAAAAAAAATATAATTATGAAATCATTCTTTCTATTGCTAGTCACATTTTGTTTTAGTGAAGGCCTTTTTGCACAAAATTCTTATGCGATTATTCCGCAGCCAGAAAAGCTGATACCTGCTTCTGGTTCTTATACTTTTCAGTCCAATAGTACAGTAACGGTAGTAGGATCCAATGCAGAATTAACTTCTGTAGCGCACCTACTTACAGATCAACTTAAAGCTGCCTTTGGTTTGAGTTTAACTGTGAAACCAGGTACGATGAAATCAACTGGAATCTTTTTTGAACAAAATAATCAATTAGGGGAGGAAGCCTATCAATTATCCGTTACTCCTAAAAAAATTGCCATACAATCTAAAACGGGTAAAGGTGCATTTTATGCATTGCAATCTTTATTTCAGTTAATGCCATCGCAAATATTTTCAGTTACGACTTCTAACCAAAAACCTACTGCATTGGCTTGCCAAATTGAAGATGCCCCAAGATTTAGTTACCGAGGTTTAATGTTAGACGCGGGAAGACATTTTTATTCAGTAGCATTTATAAAGCACTACATCGATTTAATGGCAGTTTATAAATTAAATACTTTTCATTGGCATTTAACCGAAGATCAGGGCTGGAGAATTGAGATTAAAAAATATCCATTATTAACTAGTATTAGCTCCATCCGAAAAGAAAGTATGGTAGGAAGTTATGGTGATATGAAATTTGACAAAACCCCATATGGTGGTTTTTATACCCAAGAAGACATAAAAGAAGTAGTGGCCTACGCTTCAAAAAAATTCGTCACTATTATTCCTGAAATAGAAATGCCAGGTCACTCTCAAGCATTATTAGCAGCCTATCCACAGTTGGGATGTAATCCTGATAAAATATATGAAGTGGCAACTAAATGGGGCGTATCAGAAGACGTATTATGTCCAAGAGAAGAGACATTTACTTTTATGCAAGACGTTCTTAGTGAAGTGATGAATTTATTTCCAGGCCAATACATTCATATTGGCGGTGATGAATGTCCCAAAAAACAATGGAAAGAAAGTAGGTTTTGTCAAGATTTAATTAAAAAATTAAAATTGAAAGATGAACACGAGCTTCAAAGTTATTTTATTGGAAGAATTGATCAATTTATTACATCAAAAGGTAAAAAAATGTTAGGCTGGGATGAGATTTTAGAAGGTGGACTTTCGCCTAATGCAATGGTGATGTCATGGAGAGGAACGGCCGGAGGAATTGAAGCAGCTAAATTAAATCATGATGTGGTGATGTCACCTAATAACTTTTTTTACCTAGACTATTACCAAGCAGATCCTAAAACACAACCATTAGCCATTGGTGGAAATTTACCCTTATCTAAATGTTATTCATTTGAGCCAGACCTTCCAGAACTTACGGCACAAGAAGCAAAACATATTGTAGGGGTTCAAGCAAATGTTTGGACAGAATATATTGCAACTCCTGCATATGCCGAATACATGACTTTCCCAAGAGCATTGGCATTGTCTGAAATTGGATGGTCGCCTAAACGCCCTAAAAATTATGCTGAATTTTTAAAAAGGGTTAAATCAAGCAAAGCCACAATGGATGCTTTAAAAATCAATTACTGTAATGAGGATTTAAAGTAATATTATCATATTGCATACGCTCCTTGTTTTAATTTCCAATTTGATGTATGGTATTTTGGATCAGCCCTTTTATAGGTTGACCATTCTCATCTAGCAATTGAAAATTAATTTCCATGACCATAGTAGGCATTATGTCTGGGAGGGTTAAAAATATTTCTTTTTTATCTTTACTTAATGTAACACTAGTGACTACAAGGGTTTTTGTATTATAATGATCAGAGCCATATTTTCTGGCTCTTTTTAAATCCCAGGTTTGTACTTGGAAAGATTTAATATTGTTAATGTCTTTACTGTTTAATTCATGGGAGAAACGAATTCGAACCCCTTTTGATTGTACATGAAGTTCAAGTGGAATGACTGCTTTTTCACCATTATATCTAATTCGATAAAATCCACCTAGTTCTGGTTGTGCGGAACCCCATGCAGATAAACCACATGCATACAATTGGCCATCTGATGGATTAAATCGGCCACGCATCACACCTGTTGAGAAAGTAGGAATGGGCAATTCAAATAAACCGCCTTGCATTTGGGTTCCTATTTTTTCAAATGGTACTACAAATACTTTTCCATAACCATAGGAAAAGCTAAGCAGGCTTCCATTCAATGGCCCCCATGCTTTACTATCCACCCAAAGTAATTCAGAAGGGGAGCGATCTATATCTTTTTCAATCCATGTCAAAGGTTGTTCCATACCCTTATCTGAACTATCCTTAGATGCATTGTAGGCAAACATATTTCCATAAAATCGATTACCCGGATAAATCCAATTGATTCGATTCATAGGTGTCCAGTGACCTTCTTGATCAGTCACAATAAAGCTTCCATCAGGATTAATACATACTCCATTCGCAGCTCTAAATCCGTGTGCCATAAAGGTGGTGCTTTGTCCATCCTTACTTACTTTCAACAAAGTTCCATGCTGAGGTACTAAAGAAGGCCTAGCATGTCTAGCACTTTTAGCATAATAAAAATTACCTTCTTTATCCGTTTGTAGTCCCATCGCAAATTCATGAAAATGATTGGTGACTTGATGGTCACTATTAAAACTTTCATAAAAATCTATTTCTCCATCGCCATTTAAATCATGCAATTTTACTAATTGATCACGACAGGTGACAAATATTTCTTTATTCACTATTTTAATTCCTAAGGGTTGAAATAAACCAGATGCAATTCGATGCCAGTTTAATTTTCCAGCGCTTTGTAAAATACCTTCCACTAACCAAACATCACCGTCAGTTGAACAAATCACTGCTTTGTTTTTATCTTCTAAAAAGTCAATACCACTTAACCTCATCTGATTTTTCCAAGGACTTTGATAGGGTAGTTCCATGCGATCTACTTTAAACGCACCTTTTTGTTCGCCCTTTGTAATATTGGTTGTTAATTTTTGTGCAAATTGTGGTGCACCCCCTTTAGTATACAGGAATAAATTTTCAGGTTTTTTTGTTGCTTTTGAAATAGTTTCAAAATTATTCACCTTACTATTGGCAATTAATATTTTAACATTCACTGATTTATTTGCAGGAACATTTAATACAAAAAATCCATTTTCTTTTTTTAGAACAGCGTCATCACCAATAATAGCCACTGCGGATTGGATGGACGCAATTCTCATTTTTAAAGAAGTGTTCGAAGCACTCAAATTTAGAGTGCGTGTAAAAATGGGCATCTCCGTGCTACCCTCGAGTCCTAACTTTTCTAAAACATTTGAATTGCCTACAGTATAGGAAATAATAACTTGATCCTTATAATGATATAAACCTTTGTATTGTGTCCATGTTCTAGGCAAAGGACCAAATCTACGTTTGTCTACAGCTTGAAAACGAGTGTCAATAAAGGATCCATTAAGTGGATTGGCCCAGCTTGGTTCTACAGGAGTTGAATAATGAAGATCTCCAATGGTTCTTGGAGAAATATTATGTTGTCCATTAAAAAGGATGCCTTCCCAATCAATAAATCCTTTCCCAGTCCAAGCACCTGCGATACGCATTAAGTCATGGTCAAAAACCATCCATGCTTTACCTGCAGCAACGCCACCCGTTCCTTCATCTAATCTTACCGCAATTCCTTTATAGGCGAAATTAGCATTCACTAAATTTTCATTTGCAAGGGGTGCGGTACCCCCAGAAATTTCTCGAGGTTTTGCATTGGCCTCAACCACTTCATAAGTATTGATTAAAAAGTTACCATAATCCATTTCTAGCCAACCTTCTTTATGAATCGTTGTTGGACCCTTTGATTTACCTTTTGGAAGACTTGATAAATAATTGGAGTCGATATTAAAATAAGCTGCTTTATTTTGTTTTAACACAAATTCTTCTCTGATATATTGAATGACATTGTACTTTTCAACAGGGGTTAAAGTGGTTTGCGCTGGCATGGCGCCATAACCTCTAGTTAAAGTTTGGTAAATAGAGTAGGGATCTTTTCCTACTTTGAAAGAATCCTTCCAGTATTTAAATGCGGTGGGAATAGATCCTTCTTTAGTTGGCGTACCATGGCAGTTGATACAGTTACTATTATATGTTTTTTTCCCATCTATATAAGCCTCCTCTTGATTTCTTTGGATGGTATTCAAAATACCCTTGTGGTCAATATCTTTTTCATAAGCCGGTAACATGGCTTCGTCCATACTAAATTTAACTTTAGGAGGGGTATATAGATTTTGATTATTACATGCTATCAATGCAAGTATCATTAAAATGAAAAGGTAATTACCCTTATAAATTATCGCCATAGTTCAGTCTTTTTTAATATGAATAGAGGAATACAAGAGGTTGGTTCTTATAATTAAATATACTAATTTAAAATTTCAATCTTATTTCGTTGAAAAATTGTGAAATTGTAATCTTTTCAAGATTAATAGCCCTCCAGCCCCGAAAACCTAAATAAAGGAAATTTTTATTAGCAAATATTTTATATTATATAAAACAAAGTCAAGTGGATACTTTAAGTTATAAAACAAAGTCAGCAAATAAAGCGACTGTAGAAAAAGAATGGTTCATTGTAGATGCAACCGATCAAGTATTAGGACGATTGAGTTCTCAAGTTGCAAAAGTAATTAGAGGAAAGCATAAGTCATCATTTACTCCCCATGTTGATTGTGGCGATAGAGTTATCATAATTAATGCAGAGAAAATAAAACTTACCGGTAAAAAAATGACCGATAAAGTTTATTTGCGTCATACAGGTTTCCCTGGAGGTCAACGCTCAACAACTCCTGCAGAGTTAATGGATAAAGATCCTGCAAGAATCATTGAAAAAGCGGTAAAAGGAATGATACCAAAAAATAGTTTAGGCAGACAATGTTTGAAAAATCTATTTGTGTATGCAGGTTCAGAACACTCGCAACAAGCACAACAACCAAAAGAATTAAAATTTTAAGTTTTAAATAACGTATGGAATTAATAAATGCCTTAGGTAGAAGAAAAGCAGCCATTGCCCGAATTTATGTTAAAGAGGGTAAAGGTGAAATTACAATCAATAAAAGAGGATTACTTAACTATTTCCCTGAAGCTCGTCTTCAATATATAGTAAATCAACCTTTAATAGTAACCGAAAAACTAGGAACATTTGATATAAATGTTAATCTATGTGGCGGTGGAATCAAAGGACAAGCTGAGGCTCTTCGTCTTGCAATTGCTCGCGCTCTTGTAAAATTTGATGAAGAAAATAAATCAGTTCTTCGTAAAAATGGATTTCTAACTCGTGATGCTCGTGAAGTAGAACGTAAAAAACCGGGTCAAAAGAAAGCTCGTAAGAAATTCCAATTCAGTAAACGTTAAAATTATAATAATAATCTATTCGTATTAGAGCGTTGTTTAGACTCTAAATTTACAAGACTACTTAATGTTTTAAGTGCTACTTGTAGATTGCTTTAATTGAATGCAAACAACAAAAAAAAATGGCAAGATCAGATTTCAATGAATTATTAGAAGCAGGTGTACATTTTGGTCACCTTAAAAGAAAATGGCATCCAGCTATGGCTCCTTATATCTTTATGGAGCGTAACGGTATTCACATTATCGACCTACACAAAACAGTAGCAAAAATTGATGAG
>CAIJXU010000038.1 GCA_903824725.1 uncultured Bacteroidota bacterium
ATAAAATAATTTTTTTATATAAAAAACCAATACTAGTATAGTTATTAGGCGTTTAATAAAAAGTAAATATGTAAAATAATTTTTTAAAAAGTGTGTTAATAAAATAGATGTTAAGATATTAACACCCGTAATAGTATTAGGTTGTTTATATAAATGTATTAATACTTAATACTACAATAGATATACACATTGATAAAAACAATCCTTATTTAAAATCCTTTACTTTTAACTCATGAAAAATAATCAACGTTCAATTAATAAAATAAAAAACAATCATAAGCCTATTAAATTTTTAAATAAAAAGGTACATAAATCATTATATATCAATTAATTAAAACAATTTTAATATAAAACTAATAATTGTTAGTTTTATATTATTTACCACCCTTTCTTTAGGTTAAAATTGGTGTTTTATAATCTAAATTAACTCAATTTACTCTCTTTTATAATCCAAATAATAACCTCATTTCCCCTTTTTTATTTGATTCATAAAGCTTAATTTTTCATACTTAAACTTAACACTAATCTTATTTAATATTAAAATAAAAAAATGAATATAAAAAACAACCAAATTAAAATTTTATTAAGCACTATTTTTTTTATGGTGTTATTAATTTCTTTTACTGAAACAAAAAAAGCCTTTTTACAAAATCCAAAAGATCCTAAAATTACCAACCTAAAACTTCCAGAAGGTTTTCATGCAGAACGCTTATATGGTCCTTCTGAAAAAGGAGAAGGCTCTTGGGTTTCTATGACTTTTGATAATAAAGGTAGAATTATTGCATCAGATCAATATGGTTCTTTGTATCGTCTTGTTGTTCCTAAAATAGGAGATACAATTAATAAAATAAAAATAGAAGAATTAAAAATAACAACAGATAGTGCTTCTTCTAAAACCAAAGTAACTATGGGCCACGCACACGGTTTATTATGGGCTTTTAATAGTTTATATGTGATGATTAATAACACATCAAGTGAAAATTTTAAAAGAGGAAGTGGCTTATATAGATTACAAGATACTGATGGTGATGACCAATTTGATAAAGTAACATTAATTAAAGAATTAGATGGAGAGGGAGAACATGGTCCCCATAGTGTTATTTTATCACCAGATAAACAATCTATTTATGTTATAGCTGGAAATTTTACAAAAATTCCAAAACTAAATTCATATCGCAATTATCCAGACAATAAAATTGATAATTTATTTCCCTTAATTAAAGATCCTAACGGACACGATAATGTAGTACAAACCCATGGTGGTTGGGTTGCCCACCTTGATTCTACTGGTGCTAATTGGGAATTAATTGCTTCTGGTTTTAGAAACCCATTTGATTTAGCATTTAATGATCAGGGTGAATTATTCGCCTATGATTCAGATATGGAGTGGGATTTTGGTACACCATGGTATCGTCCTACTAGAATTATGCATGTAACAAGTGGTGCAGAATTTGGATGGAGACCAGGTACAGATAAGTGGTCTCCAAAATATCCAGATAACCTTCCTGCTGTTATTAATGTTGGACAAGGCTCCCCAACTAATCTTATTTATGGAGGAAACGCACGCTTTCCAAAAAAATATAGAAAGGCGATGTTTGCTTTCGATTGGAGCTTTGGAATTATTTATGCGGTGTATAATGAACCCGATGGCGCCTCTTATAAAACCACTGGAGAAGAGTTTATTTCTGGTGCACCACTTCCATTAACAGATGGTACTATTGGACCCGACGGCGCTTTATATTTTTTAACCGGAGGCCGCCGTTTAGAATCTGATTTATACCGTGTTTATTATGGAGATAATTCTTTAACCAATGAGCCTCTTCCTGTCACCGAAATTACAAATGCCGTAAAAACACGTCGACAACTAGAGGCCTTTCACGGCACTAAAAATCCAGATGCTGTAAATTTTTCTTGGCCTTATTTAAAAGACAATGATCGTTATATTAGATATGCTGCAAGGGTTGCCGTTGAAAACCAACCCATCGAAGAGTGGTATAATAAAATACTTTCAGAAAAAGATCCTATTATATTAACCCACGCCGCTATTGCGTTTGCACACAAGGGTGCTGCTGTTTCTGGTAGTGCTGTGGTGAATCAATTAACAAAAATTGATTTCTCAAAACTTTCTGAGTCGCAACAACTTGATTTACTTCGCGCTATTGAATTAATATTTATTCGATTAGGCGAACCTAGCGCAGAAATTAAAAAAGCGACTGCTTCTTTTTTAAATCCATATTATCCCGCTAAAACAAATAGTCTTAATAGAGAGCTTAGTAAAATGTTGGTTTATATTGATGCGCCAAACGCGGTAGAAAAAACAATGACACTTTTAGCTTCTGCAAAAGATGACGCTCCCTCTCAAAAATCAATTTCAGAATCTTCTGATTTAATTTTAAGAAATCCTCAATACGGAATGGATATTGCAGCGATGCTTGCGAAAGTGCCACCTTCACAACAAACATGGTATGCGAATGTGTTAAGCCAAGCCAAAAATGGCTGGACCCCTTCTTTACAAAAGAAATATTTTCAATGGTTTTATAAAGCCTTTGGTTATAGAGGCGGTGTAAGTTTTGTTGGATTTATAAATGGCGCACGCAAAACCGCATTAGCCAACGCACCCAAAGATCAATTCGAATATTTAAATAAAATTTCTGGTGATTCTATTGTTTCTATTTCTTGGTCTGGCGTTCCCGCCGGAACTATTATGCCCAAGGGCCCAGGAAAAAATTGGAAATTAAAGGTGGCGCTTGATGCTGTTGATTCAAGTAGAGGCGTAAGAAGTTTTACTCGTGGAAAGGCTATGTTTACCGCAACACTTTGTTCTTCATGTCATCAAGTAAAAGGAGAGGGCGGCGTAGCGGGTCCCGATCTTACACAATTAGGAACACGCTTTAGCACGAAAGATATGTTAGAGTCTATTATTGAACCAAGTAAAACCATTTCAGATCAATTTGGGTCTACGGTTTTCTTCCTTAAAAAAGGAGGATCTGTTTTGGGCCGACTTATTCGTCAAGACAATAGCAATTATTATATTTCTCAAAACCCATTCGCAACCAATATTATTAGGACGCTTTCAAAAAAAGAAGTAGCACGTACTCGTGTTTCTGAAACCTCTCCAATGCTTCCTGGTATGATTAATGGTTTAAATGCCGAAGAATTAAGCGATCTTATTGCCTATTTAAAATCGGGTGGTAATAAAAACAACCCCATTTACACCAGTAAAAAATAAATAAAATATTGCAACCCGCTAATACCATATGGAGTGATAAGGTTTCTAATGTTGCACAAGTGGGCGGCATTGAAACATCGATCTTAGATAATGGTCTTGGTAAGGGGGTGCGCATTGCTTGGATTAACACAGGAACGGGACTTCGATTTAAGGTAGTGATCGATAGAGCGATGGATATTGCCGATGCTTTTTTTAATCAACATAGTCTCGCGTGGCTTAATCATCCTGGTATTGTTGCGCCACAACCCTTTTCACATAAGGGTACCGATTGGCTAAGAACCTTTGGTGGCGGACTTATTACCACCTGTGGTCTTTCTCATGTGGGCGGACCCGAGCAAGATGAGTTTGGTGAGCGCGGCTTACACGGTATGATTAGTAATATTCCAGCCGAAGTGGTTTCTATTATTCAACCCGACCCCGCGCGCGGAATTTTTTCAATGAGTATTACTGGAATAATAAAACAAACACAAATTTTTGGACCAAGCCTTGAATTAAAAAGAACCATTTCTGCAACATTAGGAAGTTCCACCATTCATCTACACGACGAAATAATGAATCGCGGAAACGAAACCTCACCTCATATGCTTTTATATCATTGCAATTTTGGTTGGCCCCTTGCAGATGAGGGCGCAGAAGTTTATTGTAGTGGTCATGAAACAAGAAACTGCGAAGCTATTAATGAAAAACACAAAGGCCCAGGACAGGATGTTTTTTTTATGGACATCGCACCCAATAAAGAAGGTGTTTGTGTATGCGGAATAAAAAATAAAAAAATTGGTCTTACTGCAGAATTAAAATTTCAAAAAAAACAATTACCCTGGTTAACTAATTGGCAACACTGGTCCAAAGGAGAATATGTAACAGGGATTGAACCTGGAACACATCCTCCGATTGGTCAAGCAAAAGCGCGTACCGAAGGATCACTTATTTTTTTAGCACCAGGCGAAACACGCTCATACGATTTAGAAATTAATATTTTACATCATCAATAATAAAATAAATCATCTTATCAATTTTAATATGGAAAATAAAAGCATCGCCCAAAAGGCACTCGAACAAGGAAAAGGAATTTTAAGATTAGCACCTACATGGGTACCAAGGTCTTTTTGCGTACCTGGTCGTCGCATAAAATTACACCCCGATGATTATTATGTTTTAGGCGGCGTGCGTGGTGGTATTGATGAACGCTGGTTGTCTTCCACGACACCTGCAAAAAATGGTCCACTCACCGGAGAGAACGAAGGATTAAGTCCTGTTGTTTTTAATGATGGAACGAAGACACATCAAATTTTATTAAAAGATGCGATTGATGAATTAAAGGGTCAGCTTATTGGTGATCGTTTGTGGAATGAATATCAAAGTTGGCCAATGTATTCTAAGTTTTTTGATAATATGGGACCCCTTCCACATCATGTACACCACAACGATGAAAAAGCGGCACTCATTGGTCAAAAAGGAAAACCCGAAGCCTATTATTTTCCACCACAATTAAATAACCACGGCGGTGATTTCCCTTATACGTTTATTGGTATTGCACCAGGAACTACCAAAGAACAAATTAAAGAGTGTTTGGTGAACTTTTCAAAAGGAGATAATAAAATTACCAACTTTTCTCAAGCATATAAATTAGAACCAGGAACTGGATGGGATGTTCCTCCTGGATTATTACACGCACCAGGAAGTATGTGTACTTATGAACCTCAAAAAGCATCGGATGTTTTTGCGATGTATCAATCTTTAGTGAATGAAGCTATTATTCCTGATGAATTATTATGGAATGGAACACCTAAAGAAAGCATTGGCGATTACGATGCATTATTAGATGTGTTGGATTGGGATTTAAACGTAGATCCAAATACAATGGAAAATCGTTTTATGGCGCCGAAGCCCGTTCATGATGTAAATAAAATGAAAGCAGCGGGTTATGTTGAAAATTGGGTTTGTTATAAATCACATGATTTTAGTGCAAAAGAGTTAACCGTTTTCCCTGGACAAACTGTAACCATTACGGATGGCGCTGCTTATGGTATTATTGTCATGCAAGGTCATGGTAAGATGGGCGTTTGGGATATTGAAACGCCTGCACTAATAAGATACGGCCAACTTACCAATGATGAATTTTTTATCAGCGAATCTGCAGCTAAAGAGGGCGTAAAAATTGTAAACCACTCTGATACCGATCCGATTGTTATCTTAAAACATTTTGGTCCACGCAATCCAGATCTTGTTGTATTAAAAAATTAAAATTTAATTTCACCAACCACCATCCGAATAAAATGAATACAAACAAAAGTTTGAAACTAAACAAAATTATATTCACTACCATCGGTGTTGTATTGGTAGCATTATTTGCGTTTACACCCACCACGCCCTCAAAACTAAAAATAAAAAAAGGAGCACATATTATTTTAGTGGGCAATAATTTAGGATCTCGAATGATGAACTATGGTTATTTTGAAACCGAGCTTCAACTTAGATACCCAGATAATGCTTTATACATCCGCAATATGTGTGATGGTGGAAATACACCAGGATTTAGGCCCCACTCTGGACGCCCTACACCTTGGGCTTTTCCAGGAGCAGAAAAATTTCAAACCGAATTAGCAAATAACCCAAATACAGAAGGTTTTTTAGAATATCCTGATGCTTGGATATCTAATCATAAAGCAGATATAATAATAGCGATGTTTGGTTTTGATGAATCTTTTCAAGGAGCAGCCGGTCTTGAAAATTATAAAGCAGAATTAGATGCTTTTATTAAACATACATTAAAACAAAAGTACAACGGGGAGTCGGCACCTCAGCTAGCCATTGTATCTCCTATTGCCTTCGAAGATCTTTCTGCAAAGATGGATTTACCCAACGGAATTACTGAAAATAAAAACCTGCAATTATATAAAGACGCCATGAAGCAAGTGGCGATGAAAAACGGCGTTCATTTTATTGATGCATTTTCTACCACCAAAACATGGCTTGAAAATCCAGCCACCGATTTAACCATTGATGGTTCACAATTAAACGATGCTGGCTATAAAAAGTTTGCCCCTTTTTTAGTAGATGCCGTTTTTGGTAAAGTGCCTGTTGTGGCAGAGTCTAATCGTGCTTTAGTGCTTGATGCGGTGATTGAAAAAGATTGGATGTGGCATAATGATTTTAAAGCATCCAATGGTGTGCATGTTTTTGGTCGTCGATATGATCCCTTTGGTCCAGGAAACTATCCTGCTGAATCAAAAAAGATAAGGGAGATGACATTGATTCGCGACACTGCGATTTGGATGGCAGCAAAAGGAAAAAAAATGGACCTAGCAGCAGCGGATGCAAAAACATCGGCACTTCCTATTGTTGAAACCAATTTTAAACCAACTGGAAAAGTAGAAGAGCCAAGGTATTTATATGGTAAAGAAGCGATTGATAAATTTACAATGGCACCTGGCTATAAAATAAATCTTTTTGCATCTGAAACAGAGTTTCCAGATTTAGCCAATCCCGTTCAAATTTCTTTTGATAATAAAGGAAGATTGTGGGTGGCGGTGATGCCCACTTATCCGCATTGGAAACCAGGTGATCCAAAACCGAATGATAAATTAATTATTTTATCAGATACGGATGGTGATGGAAAAGCAGACAAGCAAACCACTTTCGCAGATGGTCTTCAACTTCCACTTGGATTTGAATTAGCACCCGAGGGTGTTTATCTTTCGCAAGGAACCAACCTGGTTCTTTTAAAAGACACCAATGGTGATGATAAGGCTGATGCTAGAGAAATTATATTAAGTGGATTTGATGATCACGATACACACCACGCACATCATGCATATACAACAGATCCTTCTGGCGCTATTTATATGGGCGAGGGTGTTTTTTTAGTAAATGATATTGAAACCTCATATGGTCCTGTTCGCGGAACCAATGGAGGATTTTTTAGATATGATCCAAAAAATAAAAAATTAGATCGCATCGCACAACTTTCCATTCCTAATCCATGGGGTATTGCATTTGATGAGTGGGGTCAGGTATTTTATGCAGAAACCTCGGGCCCCGAAGTCACTTGGATGATGCCAGGAACCGTTAAGTCTAGGTATGCAGAAGCGAACCCAAAGCCAAAAAATATTATTGAAGAAAGCCAAATGGTTCGACCCACATCTGGAATTGAATTTGTTTCAAGTAGACATTTTCCAGATAATGTGCAAGGCGATTTATTAATTAATAATACCATTGGTTTTTTAGGGACCAAGCAACATCAAATGCTTGAAGACGGAACGGGTTATAAAAGCAAACTTCGTCATGATATTATGATTTCATCTGATTTTAATTTTCGTCCTGTTGATTTAGAATTTGCACCCGACGGCTCATTATATATAGCAGACTGGCACAACGTTTTAATTGGTCACATGCAACACAATGCACGCGACCCATTAAGAGATCATGTGCATGGTCGTATTTATCGTATTACTTATCCATCTCGTCCATTGGTGGTTCCAGCAAAAGTGGCTGGCGCATCTGTTGAAGAATTATTATCAAATCTTACTTTACCGGAATATAGAACAAGATATAGAACGCGTCGTGAATTGCGCGCGCATCCAGCTTCTGAAGTGTTGCCAAAATTAAAAACATGGATGGCACAGTTAGATAAATCGGCACCCAATTATGAAAAACTTTTAATGGAAGGATTATGGGTAAGCTGGGGACAAAATAAAATAGACCAACCACTTCTTCATCAATTATTACAAGCAAAGGATTATAGAGTAAGAGCTGCCGCGGTAGAGGTGGTTCGTTTCAATGAAAAACAATTACCCGATCAGGCTACCTTATTAATGAATGCAGCAAAAGATGAAAATAGCCGCGTACGACTTGAGGCTATTGTGGCTGCCTCTTGGTTACCCAAGGAAAAAGGACTTCCTATTGAAATGGAAGCTGCAAAAAAACCACTTGACAGCTGGATGAAAAAACCGCATGAAACAGCTGTGGCACATTTAGAGGGACACAATGTAGCCGTGGTCAAACCCGTCGTTGTAAAAGCAAAAGAGGGCGATATAAATACCGCAATCATGCAAACAGGGAAGGAAATTTATTTAAGAGATGGCTTTTGTAATACTTGTCATCAGCCCAATGGAAAAGGATTGTCTGCATCAGGTTTTCCACCGCTTAGTGAATCTAAGTGGGTGAATGGAAATGAAGAGCGCCTTATTAAAATTGTCCTAAGGGGTATGTACGGTCCAATAGAAGTGAATGGAAAAAAATATCCAGGCCAGGTTCCAATGACGCCCTATGGTGGCATGTTGAACGATAAAGAAGTAGCCGCGGTGCTTACTTATATTCGCAACTCTTTTGGAAACAAAGCACCAGCGGTGGAAGAAGTCACTGTAAAAAGAGTACGCGCTGCGATTAAAAATAAGGTTGGGTTTTATTCACCCGATGAATTATTATTATTACATCCAATGGAAAACTAAATAATCAAATCAAATTTATTTTATGAAAATATTTTATTCTTTTAAACATTTTATATTTTGCTTACTGTCTCTTCTTTTTGTAGTAGCGGGACAAAGTCAAACAGCGAATAAAAATAAAAAACCATTGATTGTTTTTGTTACAGGCGATCATGAATATGGCGGAGAATCTACCCTTCCTTTTATTGCAGCTGAATTAGAAAAAAATTATGGCTTTAGAACGAAAGTATTAAAAGCATTTCCCGATCAAAATGCGGAAGAAAATATTCCAGGCCTTGAAGTTTTAAAAGAAGCGGATCTTGCTGTTTTTTTTCTGCGCTGGCGCAGGCTTCCAGAAGATCAAATTCAATACATTGATGCTTATTTAAAATCAGGAAAACCATTAGTGGGATTTCGAACTACCACACACGCTTTCAACTATCCTAAAGGACATCCATTAGAAAAATGGAATGCTTTTGGTGAGTTTGCATTTAATGCGCCTCCTGGTTGGGGTGGTGTTGCAAAGCATACGCATTATGGACACGAATCTTCAACGGATGTAAGTATAATACAAGCTGAAGCAAAAAATCCAATCTTAACAGGAGTGGAAAATAATTTTCATGCAAGGTCATGGTTATACCAAGTGTTACCGAGCTATCCTATCAAAGGATCGGTTGCTATATTAATGGGTCATCCAATTAACCCTTCGCCTGCTTCTGCTTATGATAACCCTGTTTCATGGACGGGTACGAATAGTTTTGGTGCTAAATTTTTCTTTACAACATTAGGACACCCTGATGATTTTAATCAAGAATCATTCCAGCATTTAGTTATCAATGGAATTCATTGGGCAGCAGGTAAAAAAATCCCAGCAAAATGGGCAGGTAAAATAAATATCAATGTTCCTTATCGTGGTATTGTTGCTTCTTCTATAAAATAATAATTGCATGAATAAAATTGGTTTTAATACATTAGTGTGGTCGGCTGTTGTTTCTGATGATTTATTTCCCATCATTGATCAATTAAAAAAAATAGGATATGATGGTGTTGAATGTTTGATTGGATCCCCAGACGAAAAAGCGTATCAGCGCTTTGGCGCACACGCTACTAATATCGGATTAGAAACGACTAGTGTATTTGTAGTAGGTAAAGACGAAAATCCAGTGGATCCCTCTGCTTTGGTTCGCGCGCGCGCATTGGATAGAATTAAGTGGGGCATTGACCGCGCACATGATATGCATTCCACTATTTTATGTGGTCCCTTCCATTCGGCCCATGGTGTTTTTTCAAAACAACCACCACAGGAAACCGAATATGCGCATTGTGCTGAACTACTTCATGCTGCTGGAGAACACGCTGCGCAAGCAGGTATTACATTAGCGTTGGAAGCACTCAACCGATTTGAATGTTATTTATGTAATACCATGGATCAATTAAAAAAATTAGTGACACTAGCGGATCATCCCAATGTAAAAGCAATGTATGACACACACCATTCAAATATTGAAGAAAAAATCACCAACAAAGCAATAAAAAATATTGGACCTGTACTAGCACATGTACATATTAGTGAAAACGATCGGGGTACACCGGGTGATGGTCATGTACAATGGAATGAAACTTTTTCAACCCTAAAAGAAATTAATTATAATGGGTGGCTTACCATCGAAGCGTTTTCTCGTAACGATCCTGATTTTGCCAACGCTATTAATGTTTGGCGGGAATATTCTTTACCATGGGAGATTGCTTCCAACGGATTAGCCTTTATTAAAAAACAATTAAATTAAAACATATGAAAAACAATTATCCAAAATTACACAACGCAACATGGCCGGGTATTGTAGGAAAGGGCCCAGACTCTGAACCACCTATCGGGTTAGATACTTTATTAGACTTAACCGTGAACGCCGAAGTGGATGGTGTTAAATTTGATGGGATAGATCTTGGACTTTTTGAGCCCCATTTTAATATTGACGAATCTGATGATGGTATTAAAAGATTAGCGGAAAAAGTAACCAAATTAAATTTAAATATTGGAAGCTTAGTAGCACCTATCTGGGGCGGACCTGCAATGGGATCCAAAGAAGATCGTGCTGTATTTGTGGATATGGTTAAAAGATCATGTCGTTTTGGACAAAAGCTAAAAGAATATGGTGTACGCCCAAGTGGTATCATTAGAATTGATTCGGCGAGTAAGCCAGAAGCTTGGAGTGCCGACCCCATTAACAACACAAAATTAATTGCTGAAACTTTTAGAGAAGCTTGTGATGTCGCTGCAGATTTTGGTGAAAAGTTAGCAGCCGAAGGAGAAATTTGTTGGGGAGGAATGCATAGTTGGACTGCAATGATAGATACTTTAGAAGCGGTGAATCGCCCTAATATTGGTTTTCAAGCAGACATGGCCCACACGCTTTTGTATTTATTAGGATACAATAGCCCTCAGGATCGCATCTTACCTGAACACTTTGATTGGAGCGATCAATCGGCGTTAGATGAGGGATTAAAAAAATTAACACATGCACTTCGTCCTTGGACCCTTGATTTTCATGTTGCTCAAAACGATGGCACTGTTCATGGAACGGGCGCGCACGATAAAACAGGTCGTCACTGTCAGGCCTTAGATCCAAATGGTAAATTAGATATTGCGAAGCATGCGGGCTTTTGGTTGCGTAATGAAGACGGCGCACTTACAAAAGCATTTAAACATATTTGTTGGGATGGTTGCATGTTCCCGAATGAAGTGATGACTAAGCAACAAACATGGAATGATATTTTATCTTCAATGATTAAAGTGCGTGATCAACATGGCTGGTATGAAGCCGAATAAAATTTTTAAACATAATATTTAATTTGTAAAAATATGTCAACAAAAAAAATACTTAACATTGGTTTGATTGGCGGTGGATTTATGGGTCGCACCCATTCTAATGGATACAACCGCGTTCCTAATTTTTTCCCTGAGCTTGCTTACACACCTTTATTAAAAGCAGTTTGTTTTCGTAATGAAACAAAAGCAAAAGCTTTTGCGGAACAATGGGGTTATGAAAGTTTTGAAACCGATTGGAGAAAATTAATTGCGCGTCCCGATATTGACGCAATCGATATTTGTACACCCAATGATACGCATGCTGAAATTGCGATTGCAGCAGCAGCGGCAGGAAAAATGATTTTATGTGAAAAGCCGTTGGCGCGTGATTTAGCAGAATCACAGGGGATGGTAGATGCCATTGAAAAAGCGGGCGTAAAAAATACAGTATGGTATAATTATCGTCGTTTGCCAGCAGTGACCTTAGCAAAACAAATTATTGATTCAGGTAAACTTGGAAAAATATATCATTATCGTGCCAATTTTTTACAAGATTGGACCATCAATGAAGCATTGCCTCAGGGCGGCGAGGGTTTATGGCGCATGGATGCAGCGGTAGCAGGGTCAGGTGTATTGGGTGATTTGTTATCTCATTGTATTGATACTGCTATGTGGTTAAACGGAGGCATTAAAGATGTTTCTGCAATGACCGAAACTTTTGTAAAACAACGCATGCATCAATTAACAGGAAAAGTAGAAGATGTAAAAATTGATGATGCTTGTTCTTTCTTATGTCATTTTAACAATGGATCATTGGGTTTATTTGAATCCACAAGATATGCTCGAGGACACAAGGCCTTATATACTTTTGAAATTAATGGCGCTAATGCATCTATTCGTTGGGATTTACATGATTTAAATAAACTTGAATTTTATGACAACGCAGATGAATCAAAACTAAAAGGATGGCGTACGATTCATATTACCGATGGTGATCATCCCTACATGGATAAGTGGTGGGTGCCAGGATTGAGTATTGGGTATGAACATTCTTTTGTACATCAAGCCGCCGATTTTTTAAGAAGCATCGAGACAGGAACATCTTGTTCTCCTACTTTTAAAGAAGCGCTGGACACACAAAAAGTTTGTCAAGCCGTTGCTGAATCTGCAGCGTCTCGCAGTTGGAAAGACTGTGGCGTCTTGTAAATAAAAATTTTGACGAAAAAATTAATAAATATCAAATGAACCAAAAATTATATTTCCGTTTTGTCCTTGCCTTTTTTATTTTAAGTTGTTCCTTGTCCGTGCAAGCACAAAAAAAAGCAGGCTTTGTTCAAATCTTTGATGGCAAGTCTATGAAAGGTTGGGATGCGGATACTACTTTTTGGAAAGTAAAAGACAATAGTTTTGTAGGCGAAGTAACTGCAGCAACACCCATTAAAACAAATACTTTTTTAATTTGGAGAGGAGGTCTTCCTGCTAATTTTGAATTTAAAGCCAGCTTTCGCATCAGCCCCGAAGGAAATAGCGGTGTCAATTATAGAAGCGAAGAATTACCCGATATTAAATATGCATTAAAAGGATACCAGGCAGATATTGATGGTGGCAATGTATACACTGGTCAAAATTATGAAGAACGCGGAAGAGGTTTTTTAGCAAAGCGCGGAGAAATTGCTTTATTACAAACGGATAAAAATCCAACCATTACTGGCTCCTTGGGAAATCCTGATTCCCTAAAAACAAAAATTAAAGTGAGCGACTGGAATGAGATACATATTATAGTGAACAACAATCGGATGCAACATTATATTAATGGTGTATTAATGAGTGATGTCACCGATGAGGATCTCGTTAAGCGCAAAATGAAAGGCTTATTGGGCTTACAAGTTCATGTGATGCCCACTATGAAAGTAGCATATCGAAACCTCTTTTTAAAGGAGTTATAACAGGGATTTTGCCCTAAAATTGTTTGCTTTTAGCTTAAAAAAGATCTTTTGCTAATTATTTTTGAATGATTAGTAAAAGATTAAGTAATTGATAATCAACATCAATTGACTAATTTTTACAAAAAACTAATCAAATTAGTAAAAAAATACTAAATATTTTAGTTTATTAACAATTTATCCCTACCTTCACATAAATATTAAAGAAAACATAAAACGATTAACCATGAGTAACCCCAATGTAGAAAAATTAAAAGCCTTAAAATTAACTATCGATAAAATTGATAAGGATTATGGCAAAGGAAGCGTGATGATGATGAACGAGCGCAGCCAAGAACCACAAGAAGTCATTTCAACAGGATCTATTGGATTAGATACGGCATTAGGAATTGGCGGTTTACCAAAGGGAAGAATCGTTGAAATATATGGACCAGAATCTTCTGGAAAAACAACAGTAGCGATTCATGTGATTGCAGAAGCGCAAAAAAAAGGCGGCATGTGTGCGATCATTGATGCGGAACATGCTTTCGATAGTGCATATGCAAAAAGATTAGGAGTGGATGTTGATAATTTATTAGTGTCACAACCTGATTATGGAGAACAAGCTTTAGAAATTGCGGATCGCCTAATATTATCTGGCGCTATTGATGTGTTGGTGATTGATTCAGTTGCCGCACTGGTTCCTAAAAGTGAATTAGAAGGAGAGATGGGCGACTCTAAAATGGGGCTACACGCGCGTTTGATGAGTCAGGCATTAAGAAAATTAACTGCGACAATTAATAAAACCAACACGATTTGTATTTTCATTAATCAGCTTCGTGAAAAAATTGGTATTGTTTTTGGTAACCCAGAAACAACAACTGGTGGTAATGCATTAAAGTTTTATGCATCAGTGCGTTTGGATATTAGAAGAATGGCACAAATTAAAGATGGTGATGAAGCCATCGGAAATAGAGTGAAGGTTAAAGTTGTTAAAAATAAAGTGGCGCCACCATTCAGGGCAGCTGAGTTTGAAATTATTTTTGGAGAAGGGATTAGTAAAATAGGAGAAATTATAGATATGGGTGTCGAATTAGAGATCATACAAAAATCAGGAAGCTGGTTCAGCTATGATAGCAATAAGTTAGGACAGGGACGCGATTCGGTAAAAACCATTTTACATGATAATCCTGAGATGGCTAATGAAATAGAAGCCAAAATAAGAGCAAAAATAGCCGCTAATGTAGAGGCAGCGGCTTCAAAATAGTATACTTTTTTGTTTTTAGTTAGTTAGTAAGTACAACCGCATCATTTATGGTGCGGTTTTTTTATATTTATACAAACTTAGCTCTACTTGATTTATCTACTTAAGATATTAATTCGCTGCGCTTTGTATATTTTTTGTAAAAAAGTATACATTCAAAATAAAAATCTTTTAAACACAAAGGGGCCCTTATTAATTATAGCCAATCACCCCAACTCATTTTTAGACGCAGTAATTATAGGTGCGCAATATCGACGTCGCGTTTACTTTTTAGCAAGAGGTGATGTTTTTACAAAAAAGCACCACCGTTTTTTCTTAGGCCTTTTAAATATGATTCCCGTTTATCGTTTAAGGGAAGGAAGAGAGTTTCTTAATTTAAACGAATATGCCTTTAAGGCATCCAAACAATTATTAGCGAAAGGCGAAGCGGTTTTAATTTTCATTGAAGGCATCTGCTTAAACACCAATACATTGCAACCCTTTAAAAAAGGAACAACGCGTATTTTACAAGGTGCACAAGAACTAGGGGTGCATCCCAACATTCACATAGTAGGCATTGCTTATAATCATTTTCATGGGGTTGGTAAATATGTAAATTTGGTGTTAACTCAGTTTACCTATTCCAAAATAATTATAACCGCAAAAGACAGAGTTGATTTTAATAACGAAGTTTTTTCTCTATTAAATACCAACATCATACCACCAAGTAGTCCACAAATAAAATATAAGTGGGCTCAAAAAATAATTTTTTTAATTGGTCGTACCTTTTATTATTTACAAGCACCTTATTATTTTCCATTGCGCCAACTGGTTGCGCGACTCACTAAAAATACCGTCTTTTACGATTCCGTTTTATTTGCTGCACTCTTGTTTACCTATCCGCTATTTTTATTAATTATATTTTTGTTACTTTATCAAATAACATTACCCCTACCAATAATATTAATTACCTTGGTCAGCATTCCTATCATTACTAGATTTGCAAGTAAGTCGTAATTTCACCAAATAAATATTGAACCATGAAAGAACATATGCGTCGTTTTGAAAAAGAAAAAAAAATAGCACTTATTGCGCACGATAATAAAAAAAAGGATCTTATTGAATGGGCTACTTATAATAAAAAAGCGCTTTCTAAGCATACGCTTGTTGCTACCGGTACCACCGGGAAATTGATTGAAAAAGCCTTAGATCGTAAAATAAAAAAAGTATTGAGTGGTCCACTAGGCGGCGATCAACAAATTGGAGCTATGATTGCCTCGGGTGATATTGACATCATCTTTTTCTTTTTTGATCCTATGGAAGCACAGCCCCACGACAGTGATGTAAAAGCACTTTTACGATTAGCCGTTGCCTGGAACCTACCCATGGCATGTGATCGAACTACGGCTGATTTTTTAATTACCTCTAAATTCATGCAAGAAGTATATGAATATAGGCTTCCAGACTATACTCATTATTTAACTAGAAACATCGATCAACCTTAATATTCAATATAAATACTTCACAACATTTAGTTGTATTATAGGATGTAAATTTGCATATGCCGTTTCAACTACAGTCTGCTTATACTCCATCGGGAGATCAACCTAGTGCTATTGCACAGTTAACAGCTGCTGTAGAAGCAGGTGATCGCTATCAAACTCTTTTAGGAGTAACGGGCAGTGGCAAAACCTTTACCATTGCCAATGTGATTCAAAATGTACAAAGGCCCACACTTGTTTTAACACATAATAAAACATTAGTTGCTCAACTATACGGTGAGTTTAAACAATTCTTCCCAAATAATGCAGTGGGTTATTTCGTATCTTATTATGACTACTATCAACCCGAAGCCTACCTGCCTACGTCGGGGGTTTATATTGAAAAGGATTTAAGTATCAATGAGGAATTAGATAAATTAAGATTACAAGCGACTGCACAACTTTTAAGCGGTCGTCGAGATATAATTGTTGTTGCCAGTGTAAGTTGTATTTATGGTATGGGTAATCCCACTGAATATGAAAACGGGATCATTCGTATTCATCAAGGAATGATATTTTCGCGCCAGGCCTTTTTACATGCATTGGTTAATAGTTTATACCACCGTACTGTTACCGAATTTGATCGAGGTGGATTTAGGGTGCAAGGTGACACGGTGGATATTAGATTGCCCTATGTTGATTATGGTTATCGTATTACTTTTTTTGGCGATGAAATAGAGTCTATTGAAAGTATTGAAATTGAAACGGGCAAAAGAATAGAACCTATGGAAAACGCCGCCATTTTTCCAGCTAATTTATATTTAGCACCCAAGGAAATGGTACAGCAGATCATTTATGATATACAAGATGAAATGCGCGCTCAGGTTGAATATTTTAAAAATGTGGGAAAACATATCGAAGCACAACGTATTAAAGAAAGAGTGGAGTATGATATTGAAATGATTAGAGAGCTTGGGTATTGTTCGGGCATTGAAAATTATTCCCGATTTTTTGATCGCCGCCAACCGGGTACACGCCCCTTTTGTTTATTAGATTATTTCCCTAAGGATTTTTTATGTGTCATTGATGAAAGCCATGTCACGATTCCACAAATTTCTGGAATGTACGGTGGTGACCGAAGTCGTAAGATGAACTTGGTGGAATATGGTTTTAGACTTCCGAGTGCCATTGACAATCGCCCACTTAATTTTAATGAGTTTGAAAACATCATAGGCCAATCTATTTTTTTAAGTGCTACTCCAGGTGAATATGAATTGGAAAAAACCGGAGGACTTATAGTAGAACAAGTAGTGCGCCCAACAGGATTATTAGATCCTCCTATTGAAGTGCGCCCAACCAAAAATCAGATCGACGACTTATTAGACGAAATTGCAAAGCAAGTAGAAATGGGTGATCGTGTGCTAGTGACTACACTCACTAAAAAAATGGCCGAAGAAATGGATCGTTATTTGGTACGCATACAAATTAAATCCAAATACATTCATAGTGATATTGATGCACTTGAGCGAGTAGAAATATTAAGAGAGCTAAGATTAGGTGTGATAGATGTATTGGTGGGTGTTAATTTATTAAGAGAGGGCCTGGATTTACCAGAAGTTTCACTGGTAGCGGTATTAGATGCAGATAAAGAAGGGTTTTTAAGAAACGAGAAATCATTAACACAAACTGCTGGTCGTGCGGCAAGAAATGTAAGAGGTCGTGTCATATTTTATGCAGATCAAATTACTAAAAGTATGCGACGCACGATGGATGAAACCGAACGACGTAGAGCAAAACAAATTAAATACAATGAATTACATGGTATTACACCCACCACCATTGTAAAAAGTATTGAGCAGGTGATGCAACAAACTTCTGTCTTAGATATAAAAGGGTTTACGCTTAATAATATCAATGTACGTACCTCTGATGAACTTGAAATGGTGGCAGATCCAGAAAGCTTATATAAAACAATACCACAAATTGAAAAAGCCATTTCGCAAACAAAAAAACAAATGGACAAGTTTGCAAAAGCACTTGATTTTATGGAAGCTGCCAAATTACGCGATGAAATGTTTAGGCTTGAAACACAATTGGCTTCTATGAAAAAGGCCTAGTAGGATCAATATAGCTTTAAAACCGTTATTTTTACATTAGCACATGACTACTTTATTAGATTCAATCTATCAGGGATTAATTCACACCACTGCACTAGAAATGGTGGCCGTATTTGCGGGCATCGCCTCGGTATGGTATAGTCGTAAGGAAAATATTTTGGTGTATCCCGTAGGCTTATTAAATACGACGATCTATATTTATTTAAGCATGAAAGGTCATTTATTGGGAGAGGCCAGTGTTAATTTGTATTACACCATCATGAGTATCTATGGTTGGTATTTATGGACAAGAACTGACCCCAATAAACATACTATTATTTTACAAATTACAAAAAGTAGTACACGTGAATGGCTTTACCAAATATTATTTTTCATTGGATTTTATTTGACCATTTTTTATTCACTCACTTATTTGAAAACTAATTTTGCTCCAGAGGCGATACCCTGGGCAGATGCATTAGCAAGCGCATCTGCTTATACGGGGATGTGGTTAATGGCAAAAAAGAAAGTGGAGAGTTGGATATGGTGGATCATAACTAATATTGCTTCCATACCACTCTATTTTATAAAAGGGTATGCCTTTACTAGTGTGCAGTTTATTGTTTTACTAATACTTGCTATTGCAGGATTACAATCTTGGAATAATAAAGCAAAAAATAATAAATCTACAATATGACAGCCCCACTAAAAAAGATTGTGATATTGGGTCCCGAATCTACAGGAAAATCAACCCTTTGCGAGCAATTAGCCCTTCATTTTAATACCCTGTCCTGCCCCGAATATGCAAGACAATTTTTGAGTGAAAATGGTTTAAAATATAATTACGATAGTTTATTAACAATTGCAAAGGGGCAATTAACATTAGAAGATCATTTCACAGAACAAGCCATACAAAATAAAAAAAACTTATTATTTATTGACACCGACATGTATGTTATGAAGGTATGGTGTGAATATGTATTTAATAATTGTCACACTTATATTTTAGATGAGATCAATGCAAGAACTTATGATTATTATCTCCTGTGCGATATTGATCTTCCTTGGACTGCTGATGAAATGCGAGAATATCCAGATCCCCAACCAAGGCAGGAATTATTTCATATTTATAAGGACTTGTTAATTAATCAAACAACCTCATGGGGTATTGTTAGCGGAGAAGGTGAAATTAGAACACAGAAAGCAATTCAGCTTATTGAATCCATTTTACTTTCTTAATAAATCACTGATATCTTCATCCGTTTCAATATTATTCATTTCTCTTAATATTTGAGGATAGCGCCATGCTACTCTACTTGTCATTGGACTAGCTGTAAATTTTTTTGGATTGGGAAAGCCTGCAACAATCATAGCAGCTTCGGCACGACTTAATTTTTTAGCAGATTTATGAAAATAATGTTGGGCTGCTGCTTCTACTCCAAAACAACCTGGACCCGTTTCAATTACATTTAAATACACTTCTAATATTCTTTTTTTACCCCAGACCATTTCGATCAAAAAAGTAAAATAAAATTCAGGAATTTTTCTAATGTATTTATCATATCTACCCCCTTGCCATAAAAATACATTTTTAGCAGTTTGTTGTGTTATGGTACTAGCACCCCCACCAATTGGAATCTTTGATTTTTTTCGTTTATTTTTTGGCTTTAAACTTTTTTCAATCGCATCCCAATCAAAACCACTATGATCTGTAAAAGCTTGGTCCTCACTAGCAAGGGCGGCTAGTTTAATATTATAGGACATATTATTCCAAGAAACATAATCTCTTTTTAAACCTAATCCAAAGGCGTTTGTCAGTTGTGTTGTAGTAATAGGGGGTTCAAAAAACTTAATTATGATTACATAAAAAAGTGAACTCAGGAATAAATAAATAAAAATTCTATAGATAATTTTTAACACAGGCAATAATTATAAGATCTCTACACTAAAACGCTTTCCAATGGCTCTGTAATCCGGATTCGCCTTTCGTATTAGTTTACCTGCTACTACAGCACTAACACCGCCAATTAATTTAGGAATATTATTTTGTTCTAAAATCGGATCTTTTTTAATTAAACTATTCAATATATTTAAAAGCAGGTAACCAATTCCCCCTGCTTGCAAATAAGCGCCATTGGTAAAAACACTATTATAGTGACCCCTGTCTTTTGCGAAAGCTTCAATTTCATTGACATGCAACTGAAGCCTACCCAACCTTAATGTATCTTCTCCATAAGTTCCAAACATGGTCATCACTGTTTGCAGCGCAAATTGATTTACTTCAATGGAATCCTTTTTAATATTAGTAATATATCCTGTTATCCATTGTCCATTACTAAAACGAAAATTAATATAATTACCTAAAGAAAAGCTACGGATGGTGACACCCCTTTCTTTTAATAATATCAAATGTCCATTTTGAGCTTTAGTAACAATACAAAAGCAGACAAGCAGTAAGGTAAAAAAATATTGTTTAATATTCACCATAGCAAATTACAATAAACCCGTCGTTTAAAAAATTAATATCTTAAAGCCCCAACAAATAATACAGCACTAAAAACCAAGATAATGATTGCCGATATACGATTCACCCAAATCAGGTTTTTCTCGGTAAGGCTCGGTCTGAGCCTACTAGCTAACGCTACTTTTAATAAGTCAGACAGTAATAAAAACCCCAAGCAGGTCCCAAATACAATTAATTTATAACCGATGGGATTATTTGTTTCAGCGGCACTGGTCCCTATTGCTGCAGTCCAAGCAAACCAAAATAAAAACACACTTGGATTTAAGGTATTAATTAAAAAACCAGAAGCATAAATACCTAAGTAATCTCTTTTTCTAAATATTTTATCACTGTCGGTGTCCTCGGTTTCTAATTGAATTTTTTTAAATAATAATGTATATAAACCAAGCATTAATAAAAATCCAGCTCCAGCCATTGCAATAATTGCCTTGTGATCTAATACTAATAAAAATAAACTAGTAAATACATTTGCTATAAAAATTAATATAACATCACTCGAAGACACACCCGCTACGAAAATATAGCCTGCTTTGCGACCATTCGTTAAACTTTGTTTGATGATGGCGAAAATAACAGGACCTAATGATATACTTAATATGAGCCCTAATAACAAACCTTTTATAATAGGCGCCATTCGTTTTATTTATTTTGGATAAAAATATTCCAGTCTTTTAATGTATCTCCTTTTAAGACTCTAGGAAATTTATGTTGACCTCCTACCTTTCCTTTGGTTTGCATGAACTCCATAAACTTACTTTCTTTCAAAACCGATACGCGCACTCGTTTTAAGGCACTTTTTCTTTCAACGGCGTAGTCGTCATTTAATGAAATTAATTTTTCATCAATGGCTTTAGCTAATATTAATTCATCTACAATTTGATCACAAGCTACATACCAATGATGACCAAATAAGGAATCAACATTTTCTCCGGTCACTCCAAATTCAGGAATGGATAAATTCATTTCCTCACTCACTAATTGTATTGCCTTGTTCATGTTGTCCACACTTAAATGCTCACCTACGATACTTAAGAAATGTTTTGTTCTACCAGTGATAATAATTTCTGCATTTTCTTTATCAACAAATCTTACTGTATCTCCAATTAAATAACGCCAAGCACCTGCACTTGTACTAATGAGTAATGCATAATCTTTTCCTTCTTCTACTTCATGAATCATTAAAGCTTGAGGTGATTCAATCATTTCGCCCTCTGCATCAAAGTTGTTATCGTCAAATGGTACAAATTCAAAAAAGATATGTTGATTATAGGACAAGCGCATTCCCTTTGCATTTTGTTTGTCCTGCCATGCAATAAAACCCTCACTAGCCAAGTAGGTTTCTACATAAGTAAGGGGCTTTCCTAATAACTTTTCAAAACCATGTTTATAGGGTTCGAAACTAACGCCGCCATGTACAAAAAAAGCAAGATTAGGCCACATTTCATGTATATGATTCAGCTTGTACTTTTCGACCACCATCTCAATACACATTTGAATCCAGGCGGGAACACCTACAATAAAACCAATATCCCACTGAGGTGCTTTTTCAACAATTTCAATTAATTTTTTATTCCAATCTCGTTCCTTGGCAATTTTTTTTCCTGGTTTATAAAAAGGCTGAAACCAAAAAGGTGCTTTTTTAGCAGTGATCCCGCTTAAGTCACCTGCATAATAGCCGGGACCTTTTTGTAAGTCGGTACTGCCACCAAGTGTTAACCAACCCTTACCAATAGAGGTAAGTGGTACATCTTGATAATTAAATAAACTTATTAATTGTTTAATCATAATGATTTTATTGCCATGCAATAAATCATTGGTGATAGGGATGTATTTACTAGCCGCCTCGCTTGTTCCACTACTTAAAGCAAAAAATTTTATTTTTCCTGGCCAACAGATGTCCAATTTTCCATCTAAAGATTGATGCCACCACTCACTATAAATTTTATTATAATTATAAGCGGGTACTTTTTGTTGAAATGCTTTAGCAGGATTTTTGTTTAATAATAGCTGATCAAAATTATTATGTTGACCAAAAGCGGTATAGCGTGCGCGACGTAATAATTTTTTTAATACGCGTTGTTGTGCCCTTTTTGGACTTTTTGGGGGAATACCCAGGGCTTTGCTAAGGGACTTGGGTAAATTAATCTCGAAAATTGGCATCTACAGTTTCGTTTAAAATTTTGAAGATTATTCACAAAAATAGGAATGTTATTCGAGCAAACGACACTACTTTTGCATATGTTTAAAAATACACTATTACAAGCGGTGGATGCAGGCGCGGCCGAATTAAGACGCTTTTTTAACGGTTCTTTTACTATTACAAGTAAGGGCAGTATCAACGATTTAGTTACCGAAGCGGATCATGCCTCCGAAAAAGCTATTTTTAGTGTGATTCAAAAAAATTTCCCCGATCATTTTATACTTAGTGAAGAAACGGGGGCATTGCCTCAAAATTCTGACATTAAATGGATTATCGATCCCATTGATGGCACTATTAATTTTGCGAATGGCATACCTATTTGTTGTGTTAGTATTGGTGTAGAACAAAAAGGTAAAATGATATTAGGCGCAGTATATAATCCATTTATGAATGAAATGTATATTGCCGAAAAAGGACAAGGCGCTACTTTAAATAATAAAAAAATTCAGGTGAGTGATAAGGATAATTTATTAACCAGTTGTTTGGTGACTGGCTTTCCATATCAATATTTAGACACCGCCAATGGACCCTTACAAATATTTGAAAAATTAATTCGTAAAGCAATACCCGTTCGTCGTTTAGGAAGTGCAGCACTAGATTTATGTTGGACAGCGGCAGGAAGGTTTGATGGTTTTTATGAACATAAGTTACAAGCTTGGGATAGCGCTGCAGGTTTTTTAATAGTGGAGGAAGCCGGCGGAAAAGTGACGGACTTACAAGGAAATGATTATAGTCCCTATCAGCCAGGCATTATTGCTACCAACGGAAAAATTCACCAACAATTACAATCCGTTATTAATGGCGGAACCATTTAATTTTATTTATGTCAACAGAAAGAACAGAAATTGAAAAACTAGGAGAGTTTGGTTTGATAGATCATCTTACCGAAAATTTTGAAATACAGAATGTATCTACCGTTTTAGCGATTGGAGACGACGCGGCGGTGATTGATCATTTTGGTAAACAAACGGTAATAACAACCGACTTATTAATTGAAGGTGTTCATTTTGATTTAATGTATACACCTTTAAAACATCTTGGCTACAAAGCAGTGATTGTGAATCTGAGTGACCTATTTGCTATGAACGCACAACCCACACAAATCACCATGAGCATAGCTTTCAGCAATCGTTTTAGCTTGGAAGCCCTAACTGAATTTTATGACGGCGTACATCACGCATGTGAACTATATGGAGTGGATTTAATTGGTGGAGATACTTCCACTTCTCAAAAAGGATTCATCATTTCTGTTACAGCCATTGGCGAAGTATCTCCAGATAAATATGTGAAACGCAGTACTGCAGAAAGTGGAGATTTAATTTGCGTATCAGGAGATTTAGGAGGTGCGTTTTTAGGATTAACATTAATGGAGCGCGAGAAAAAAATATTTTTAGAAAATCCACAAGTCCAACCCACATTAGAAAATGAAGATTATATTGTTGGAAGGTTATTAAAACCAGAAGCAAGAAAAGATATTTTAGACATTTTAGAGCAACAAGAAATTTTACCCACTGCGATGATGGATATCAGCGATGGCTTAAGCAGCGACATATTGCATTTATGCAAACAAAGTAATTTAGGTTGTCGCATTTATGAAGATAAAATACCTATTCATGAAGATTCAAAAGCAGCAGCTTTTAAATTTGGATTAGATCCAACTGTTTGTGCTTTAAATGGTGGCGAGGATTATGAGTTATTGTTTACAATGAAACAATCAGATTACGACAAAATTACTTTGCAAGAAGAAATTAGTGTGATCGGTTATATGTGTGATGTAGAAGAAGGTACTAAACTTATTACCAAAGGAAAAAATGTCTTTGATATTACTGCTCAAGGATGGAATGCATTTGGAAAATAAACTAATCAATGTGAAAAAAATCTGCATCTTTCCAAAAAGGAAATTGCGTTCTTGTTTTGGTTAGTTCTTCTTTTTGTAAAGTGATATGAAATATATCTTCCTCATAAGCGCAGTGATATAAAATTTCTCCCAAGGGGCCTGCAACCATACTGTCACCGCTGTGCATGATATTATTACCATCTAATCCTACTCGGTTTACCCCAATGGTATAGCATTGGTTTTCGATTGCTCTTGCAGTGAGTAATGTTTTCCAAGCATGATTTCTTTTCTCGGGCCAATTTGCGACATACAATAACACATCATATTCGCTTTCGTTGTTTTCATTGATTTGTTGGCGCGCCCATACTGGAAAACGTAAGTCATAACAAATTTGCAAATTAATTTTCCAACCTTTTACACTTGCTATTAATCTTTTTTGACCAGCCTGATAATGTTGATCTTCTCCTGCAAAAGCAAACAGATGCCTTTTATCATAATAACCTAATTGACCATTGGGCAACATCCAAATAAGACGATTATAATACTGACCGTTTTCTTCCATCATAATAGATCCAGTAATGATTGATTTTTTTACTTCGGCTAATCTTCGCATCCAATCAACTGTGGGCCCTTCCATGGTTTCAGCAAACAAAGCAGGTTGCATACTAAACCCTGTTGTAAACATTTCGGGTAGTATGATAATTTCGGTAGGCTCCTCAATGGCCATTATTTTTTTCGACAAGGTTTCCAAGTTGGCGCCTTTATCTTCCCAAACGAGAGCGGTTTGTATTAATGTAAATTTGATGGTGGACACAATGATTGTTTTATGCTGTATTAAAGATACAATAATCAGAGATTATTTCCCCTTATACAATTTTTGTAAAAATGACTGCATCAATGCGGTTTCAAAACCTCGTTGATATAAAAAGGCCTGCGTTTTTGCCATTCGAGCTAATCCCCTTTCGCCCTTGAGGCTATTCCATTTTTTTGTTGCCAGCGATTCCATGACTTTAAAATATTCGATTTCGTCTATGGATTTTAAAGCTTTTTTGATATTGACTGGGCTCACTCTTTTTTGTTGAAGCGCATGTTGAATTTTTAACCTCCCCCATTGTTTGATTCTAAAATGGCCTCCTGCAAATTGGATAGCGAATCGCTCCTCATTTAAAAAATTGTCGGATATTAAATTGGATAAAATCTCTTCCACTTCGCTTTTGGTCATGCCTAGTTCATACAGCTTATCGCGTACCTCTTGTTGGGCCCTTTCTTGGTAGGCGCAAAAATGCCGTATCCTTTGTATAGCCTGTTCTTTACCGATTCTAATTTTTTGCATTTTGTAGATAAGAATGTCAATAAGAAATGCTAAAATAGCTTTTTAATCTTAAGATTTTGCATTAGGTTTGTCTTGTTCAAAAAGTTAAACAAAACAAATAGGAATTATGAAATTTATAGTATCCTCTTCCTCTCTTTTAAAACATTTGCAACAAATTGCAGGGGTTATTAATACCAACACCGTTTTACCTATTTTAGAAGATTTTTTATTCGAAATCGAAGATAAAAAATTAAATATCATAGCGACCGATTTGGAAACAGTAATGCGTGTTCAGATGGATGTAGAAAGTAAGGCGAACGGTCGCGTTTGTATTCCCGCTAAAATTTTAATTGATTCATTAAAAAATATTGCAGATCAACCTCTTACTTTTAATATTGATAAAAATTATGCCGTTGAAATCACAAGCGATAATGGAAAGTATAAAGTTATGGGGGAAAATCCAGACAACTTTCCAAAAGAGCCTACGGCCGATGACACCACTGGTTTTAAAATGACCAGCACTGGTTTATTAACTGCAATCAATAAAACTTTATTTGCAGTGAGTGGTGATGATTTGCGCCCCGCGATGACAGGTGTATTTTTTGAATTATCAAAAGAGGGTGTACAATTTGTTGCAACAGATGCGCACCGATTAGTGCGTTATAAGCGTACGGATACCAAGGCAACACAGAACGCTTCGTTCATTGTTCCTAAGAAGCCATTGAATTTATTAAAAAATGCATTGCCCGATAATGAAGATGCCATTACGGTTAGCTTTAATAGTAATCATCTTTTTGTAGATCATGGATCTACCCAATTAATATGTCGTTTGATTGATGCGCGTTTCCCAGATTATAAAGTGGTGATTCCTGCTGACAATCCTTATCGATTAACAGTGAACAAACACGATTTTCAAAATGCACTTCGCCGTGTTAATGTATTTAGTAACAAAAGCACCAATCAAGTGGCTTTAAATATTACTGGTAACGAATTACAAATGGCCGCACAAGATATTGATTTTAGTTTTGAAGGAAATGAGCGCATGAGTTGTGAATACAAAGGAGAGGATATTCAGATCGCTTTTAACGCAAAATTTTTAATTGAAATGTTAAGTGCTGCAGATACCGATGATATTTTTATTGAATTGTCTACCCCAAGCAAAGCTGGATTAATCAAACCTTCGGAGCAAGCGCCAGGAGAGGATTTGTTGATGTTGGTGATGCCGTTGATGTTAAATAGTTAATCCGTGCCATAACGAACGCCCAATGAGGCTGATTTGAAAAACCCGATGCGCTACACCAAGAACATCGGGTTTTTTATTTACATTTATAGTATAAAAACAAGCTCATGTTGGAGAATATACAATCCTATTTTAGCACTATCCCTAGTTTACATCGTGCACTCATTTTAGCTGGGGGTATTACCTTTTTTTGGTTGGTAGAATCTGCCATCCCTCTTTTTACTTTTCAATATAGCAAATGGCGTCATGCTTCATTAAATATCTTTTTTACATTCACGACCATCCTCATCAATTTTGTGTTTGCTTTATTCATGGTTAAAACAAGCGATTGGACGATCGCAAACCAATTTGGAATATTAAATTGGATCCCGTTAAATAATATAGCATCAGCGATAATAGGCTTATTATTACTTGATTTTATAGGCGCCTATTTAGTGCATATGATTGAGCATAAGGTTAAATTTTTATGGAAGTTTCATATGGTGCATCATGCGGATACTAAAGTAGATACCACCACTGCTAATCGCCACCACCCCGGAGAATCTGTGATCAGAGCTGTTTTTGCCATCCTTGCGGTATTTGTTTTAGGAACGCCCATGTGGTTGGTGATGTTGTATCAAAGTTTAAGCGTCGTGCTTGCGCAGTTTAATCATTCCAATATGAAAATACCTAGTTGGTTTGATAAAACATTTGGTTTAATTATTATTTCACCCAATATGCACAGGATACATCATCATTTATCTCGCCCTCAAACCGATAGCAATTTTGGTAATATTTTTTCCTTTTGGGATAAACTATTAGGTACTTATAATGATACCCCTATGAAGGATATTAAATATGGTTTAGATGTTTTAGATAATAGCAAAGACAATGAATTATTGTATCAACTAAAATTACCTTTTAATAAAAATATTAAAACGGATTATTAAATAAGCTTCTTCTATGAAAATTGGTGCTTTTATTCCCGCCCGATACGCTGCTACTCGCTTTCCAGCAAAATTAATGCAACCCCTTGGCAACAAAACGGTGATCAGACATACTTACGATAACACAGTAGCGACCGCCTTATTTGATGAAGTGTATGTCGTAACGGATAGCGAAATTATTTTTAATGAAATTACACAACATGGCGGTAAAGCTATTATGAGTAAGGCTTCCCATGAAAGTGGTAGCGACCGAATAGCTGAAGCGGTGCAGGATTTAGATATCGATATTGTGGTGAATGTACAAGGAGACGAACCATTTGTAAAACGCAGCCCTCTTGAAAAAGTAATTGCAGTTTTTTCGGATCCCACAGTTCAAGTAGCCTCTTTAATGCAAGTACTCACTAATACAACACTTATCGAAGATCCTAATTATGTAAAAGTAGCGGTGGATAAAAACAGCAATGCTTTATTTTTTTCAAGAAGCGTTATACCTTATCCAAGAAATACGGAAGCTTCTATTATTTATTATGAACATATTGGAGTGTATGCTTTTAAAAAACAAGCCCTGCTTAATTTTACGAATTGGCCGATGTCTCCATTAGAATCTGCCGAAAAAATTGAGTGCTTACGTTATTTAGAAAATGGGGTATCTATTAAAATGGTGGTGACAGATTATATGGGTGTTGAAATTGATACGCCCGAGGATTTAATGAAAGCAGCAAAACTGTTATAAGATGAATAAAGTGCCTGAAACAAAAGGCGTATCTTTGGAGGACTTACAAAAACAATTATTTAAATAATATTCATTTATGCAATTCCGTAATTTTAAAATGGTTGATTATGTGGTGTATGGACGAGGCTCCTTTAATCAAGTTGACGAGATTATTGCGCCACATCGTCGTGCCGATTTTCCGATGATCTTTTTTTTAGATCATTTTTTTATTGGAAAACCACTAGCTAGTCGTATTCCTTTAAGAGGGAAGGATAAAATTGTATATGTAGATGTTACCCATGAACCCAAAACAAAACAAGTAGATGCATTAGCAAACGAATTAAAGGCTGAGTTTGGGGAAGTGAGTGGTATCGTGGGTATTGGCGGTGGATCTACTTTGGATTTAGCAAAAGCGGTTTCATTGATGATGACCAATCCTGGATCCTCGGCCGATTATCAAGGCTGGGACTTAGTTAAAATCCCTGGTGTATATAAAGTGGGCATTCCGACTTTAAGTGGCACGGGTGCCGAAGTAAGTCGCACCACTGTTTTAACAGGACCTACACGAAAGCTGGGAATGAACTCCGATTTTACTCCATTTAATCAAATTGTATTAGATCCTGATTTAACAAAAAATGCGCCTGCTAACCAAAGATTTTATACAGGTATGGATTGTTATATACATTGCATAGAAAGTTTAGAGGGTACTTTTTTAAATGAGTTTAGTAAAAGCTATGGCGAAAAAGCACTTGATTTATGTCAACAAATATTTGTAAAAAAAGATAAGTGGGATGAAGAGTGCGACGAACAATTAATGATGGCTTCCTTTGCAGGGGGAATGAGCATTGCCTATAGTCAAGTGGGTGTAGCGCATGCAGTGAGTTATGGTTTAAGTTATTTGTTGGGTACGAAACACGGTGTTGGTAATTGTATTGTGATGAATCATTTGGCTGAATATTATCCTAAAGGGGTGGAGGAATTTAAATTCATGGTAGATAAAAATAAAATTGAAATCCCTACTGGAATTTGTGCCAATTTATCCGAAGCGCAATTTGATGAAATGATCAATATTTCTTTAAGCTTAAAGCCTTTATGGGAAAATGCTTTGGGGTCTAATTGGGAAAGCATTATGACGCGTGAAAAATTACGCGCGCTTTATGAGAAATTTTAGCTAGGCCTTCCTTGTATTTTATAAATGAGCCCTATTGAAAAAAATATATAAGAACCTTACTTTTTGGGTACTCAGCTCCATTGCCATAGGTATTTTAATTGGATATATTTCACCTGCAACAGGCGTTGCTATGCAACCGCTAGGGACTAAATTTATAGATCTAGTTAAGTTATTTATCAGTCCCATTATTTTACTCACCATCATCACAGGCATTTGCGGTATGAGTGATTTAAAAAAAGTGGGCAAAATTGGCGGCAAGGCCATATTATATTTTGAAATAGTAACCACTATTGCTCTTATCATTGGTGTTGTAGTCACCTATTTCATACAACCCGGTGCGCATGTTGATATTTCTCATATACAAAAAGCGGATATATCCAAATACAGCCAAAGCGCTGCAGCATTTTCCTGGATCAATTTTTTTAAATATAATCTTACTATACAAGTTTTATTATTTGCCATTGTAGCAGGCATTGTGATAAGTAAACTTAAACACAAATCTATTATTATAGCTAAAGTAACCTGGGCAAGTAAGTATGTATTTAAGGGTTTACACTATGTGATGTATCTCGCGCCCATTGGAGCGATGGGAGGCATGGCTTATACGATTGGGAAATATGGAATTGATACCCTTTTACCTTTAATGAAATTAATGGTTTGTGTGTATATCACCATGGGACTATTTGTTTTATTGGTGCTGGGTTCCATTTTAAAATATTGTAAGGTTAATATTTTTTCCTTTTTAAATTATATTAAAAAAGAATTATTAATTGTGTTAGGCACTTCCTCTTCCGAGGCAGCACTTCCTTCCTTAATTGAAAAGCTTGAAACAATGGGTTGTGATAAATCGGTGGTGGGGTTGGTAATTCCTGCGGGCTATTCATTTAATTTAGATGGCACTTCTATTTATTTATCGATGGCTATTATATTTTTAGCGCAGGTATTTAATATTCACTTAAATATGGAACAAATATTTTCGATCATTGCAATACTCATGATTACTTCAAAAGGAGCAGCAGGCGTGACGGGCAGCGGTTTTATTGTATTAACCACTACTTTAACGGCGACCAATATGATTCCGGTCGAAGGCCTGGCTTTGTTATTAGGGGTAGATCGATTTATGTCTGAGGCAAGATCCATTACTAATTTTATAGGCAATGGCGTAGCCACTATCTATATAGCACACACTGAAAAATTATTGGATAAGAAGCAAATGCATAAAGCATTTGCAAAGGATTCTCCCTTAGACGAAATTAAATAAGTTATTCAGCCTCGGCTACTACTTCTTTTACTTCTGGTATCATTCTTTTCATCATGCCTTCGATGCCCGCTTTTAAAGTCACCATAGAACTTGGACATCCACTACATGAACCTTGAAGCATTAAATTCACCACACCGTCGTTATAACTTTTAAATTGTATAGCACCACCATCCATTTCAACAGCAGGCTTTACATAATTTTCTAATAATTCTTTCACTCGTTTTACAATATCATCATCATCTGCATGAACCGTGTTGGTCGCCTCTTGTTTCATCTTTCCTACTTCTTCCTCATTTACGACAACACCGCCATTTTCTAAATATTCTTTTAAAAATGTTTTAATGGTCGGAATGACATCTTGCCAATCATCCGTTTCGGCACTTTTGGTAAGTGTGATAAAATTACTTGCGATAAAAACACTTTTAATAAAAGGGAAACTAAATAATTCTTTTGCCAAGGGGGAGGCGATTGCCAAGCTTTCGTCAGCAATGTCTAAACTTTTTCCTGGGTATAAAAGTTTGTTCGCGACAAACTTCATGGTCTCCGGATTCGGGGTCATTTCGGTATAAATACTTACAATGGTATTGCCTGTTGTAATCATAGTTTCACTTTTTAGTAATATGCCATACAAAAATAATCAAAAATGAGGGTCAACAAGGGGTTTGGCTACTTATGGCCTATAATTTTCCGATATCGACAGCCAATTTTAAGGAATGATGCTCAATTTGGCATAATTCAACATTATTTTCTTTTCACCATTTTTATCAAATAAGATAAGGGCAATAGGGTTGTGGGCCGAGCCCTCTATTTCCTTAATCACTCCAAATCCAAATTTTTGATGTTCAATTTTCATTCCCGCCTCTAAACTAGAAGGGTCGGCTGGTGTAAAATTTTCAGATGGAATATGGTTTTTATTTAAAGTACTTGGTGGCACGACAGGCATATAACTTGGTTTGCTCCCAGCTTCCTTATTGGTTTTTACTTTTTCATTAGGTTCATTCCATCCCTTGGTGTTGCCGCCATGCATTCGATCATAAGCAGTTCCCCAACCCTGGCTTTGATTGCGGGCTCCGCCCCCAGCGCTAGATCTATCAATTTTGTCTTCGGGCATTTCTTCTATGAATCGGCTAGGATCATTTTGAACCAATTGTCCAAATCGATATCTAGAATTGGCATAGCTTAACCAAAGATGTTTTTTTGCACGCGTTACTGCAACATAAAATAATCTTCGTTCTTCCTCTAGCTCTTCGCGCGTGTTGACACTCATCCCACTTGGGAATAATGTTTCTTCAAGTCCTACGACAAATACGCAAGCAAATTCTAAACCCTTAGCAGCATGCACCGTCATTAGTTTAACCGAATCCGTTTCGTTTTTATCATTATCAGCGTCAGTGATAAGTGTAATTTGTTGTAAATAAGCGCCTAAGCCTTTATCTCCTTGTTCGCCATCCTCATTACTTGGACTTTCGGTCCACTCTTTTATAGAGTTTAATAATTCTTGTATATTTTCATAACGCGCTAAACCTTCAGTTGACTTATCGTTAAATAATTCTTTCACCATATTAGTGTGCTTCCCTACTTGAACTGCAACATCATATGCATTATGTTTGGTGAGTTGATTTTGAAAATACTTTATCATCGTCACAAATTCTTCAATGGCGTTGAGGGTACCTGCTTTAAATCCAAAACCTTTTGCTTTTTCTAGTACTTCAAAAAAAGTAATATTTTGTTCACTTGCCAACACAAGGCATTTTTCTACAGTGGTTTTTCCTATGCCTCTTGCTGGGTAATTAATGATTCTTTTTAATCCTTCCTCGTCTCTTGTATTGGCGATAATACGTAAATAAGCTATATAATCTTTAATCTCCTTTCGTTGATAAAAGCTAAGCCCACCATATATCTTATAAGGAATGCCCGTTCTTCTTAAGCTTTCCTCAAAGGATCTACTTTGCGCATTTGTACGATATAAAATAGCAAATTCATTATTATAAAAATGGTTTCTTAATTTATTTTCTTGAATGGCGTCAGCAACAAATTTTCCTTCTTCGTTATCGGTCATTGTTCGCACCAATTTTATTTTTTCGCCTTCCTCATTTTCGGTCCATAAATTTTTAGGAATCTGTCCTTGGTTGTTTTTGATCACATGATTAGCCACTTCTAAAATGGAAGCACTGCTGCGATAATTTTGTTCGAGCTTCACCAACTTTACATCGTCATAATCTTTTTGAAACTGTAATATGTTTTCGATGGTCGCACCACGGAAACTATAAATACTTTGCGCATCATCGCCTACCACACAAATATTTTCATGAACGGCTGCTAATAGTTTTGCAATTTGATATTGTACCGGATTGGTATCTTGGTACTCATCAATTAATAAATATTTAAACTTATGCTGATACTTGTGTAATACTTCGGGGTAGTCGCGTAATAGCTCATGCATTTTAAATAATAAATCATCAAAATCCATAGCACCATTTTTAAAACATCTTGCTACATAAGAAGCGTAAATTTCTCCAATGGCAGGTCGCTTTGATCTGGCATCCTCCTGTTGAATCATTGTATTAGAATTGTATTCAACGGGGCCAATAAGTGCATTTTTTGCAGAGGAGATGCGGTTGTGAACGATATTGGGTTTATAATGTTTATCATCTAATCCCATATCATTGATCACCGATTTTAATACTGATCTTGAATCATCGGTATCATAAATAGTAAAACTTTGCGGATAACCAAGTTTACTTGCTTCGGCGCGCAGTAGCCTTGCAAAAACACTATGAAAAGTACCAATATATAAATTACGCGCTTCTGTATTACCCAAGGTTCTTTCAACCCGCTCCTTCATTTCCTTTGCGGCTTTATTCGTAAATGTAAGTGCTAGTATATTAAAGGAATCCACCCCGCTATTCATTAAATGCGCAATACGACTTGTTAAAACTTTTGTTTTACCACTGCCCGCCCCCGCAATAATCATTAATGGACCATTGATATGTAATACGGCCTCTTTTTGTTGTTCATTTAATCCTTGTAAATACGCTTGCATCATGTAAAGATACGACGAGATCTTTCATTTATGAATGATGGGGAAAAACAAAAATGCTGTAAAAAAGAAACCCTGCCTTTACAAAAGGCAGGGTTTCTTTTTATGAACTTAAGTCCTAACTCAACTTAGAGCGGAACTTGTAATAAAGATTATTTCTTCTCTAATAATTTAAAGAATTGATCTAGCTGAGGTAAAATAACAATTCTTGTTCTGCGATTAGCAGCTCTATGCTCAGGAGTATCGTTTTCAGCGACAGGAATGTATTCACTTCTTCCAGCTGCAGTCATACGCTTAGGCTCAATACCATATTTTTCTTGTAATAAACGAACAATAGTAGTTGCTCTTTTCACACTCAAATCCCAGTTGTCTTCCATTAGGTTACCAGTGCCCAATAATTGTTTGCTATCTGTATGACCTTCTACCATAAATTCAATACTAGGTTGAGCAGCTAAAACCTTGGCTACCTTTCCTAATACCACTGTTGCTTTATCTGTAATAGAGAAGCTTCCGCTTTTAAATAATAATTTATCAGAGATGTCAACATATACAACGCCCTTCTCCACTTTGATATTAATATCAGCATCATTTAAATCACCAATCGCTCCTTTTAAGTTCATCACTAATGCCATGTTCATTGAATCCTTACGAGCAATTGATCCTTGTAAAGTTTGAATATAAGAATCTTTAGAACCAATATTTTCTAATGATTTTTTGATACTCTCAGCTTGAGCACCTGTTACAACAGACATGTCTTGTAATTGATTTAAAACAACATTGTTATTTTTCTTTAAAAATTCAATTTGCTTATTTAAATCATCAATAGTGCCTTGCATTGTTTTTGAACGGAAGCTTGATTTATCAGTTTCACTTTTTGCTTTTGCGGTTTCATCTTGAGCTTCACGATATTTATTTTGAAGGTCGGCATATGCACCATTTAATTGGCCATATTTTGCTTCGGCCTCTTGTAATTTTTTAGGGCTAACGCAAGAGTAAGCACCAAGACTAATAATAGCAAGCGCTAAAAAAATTTTACTTTTCATACTAAAACTGTTTTAATTATTTTGAATAATGTAGCCAAAGGCTGACACAAAAATAAGCATATAGTTTAGACCCAAAAAACTATTTTCAAATTTCAGCATTTTCTTAACACTCTATATCGCCTGTAATGCCATATTCAGGGATAAATCCTTCAAAATCCTTGAAAAAATCAATGATTTTGAGTTTATCTGCATGTTCATCCTGTGTCAAGTTAAATGGTTCTGTAAAAACAACTTTTTTATTAAAGAAATCCATACCTACCATGACCACCGGTACATTTGCTTTTTGAGCAATATGGTAAAATCCAGAGCGTAGTTTGGTAACTTTTTTTCTTGTTCCTTCTGGAGATAGAGCTAAATGAAAGGTTTCATTTTCATTAAAAATTTTCACCACCTGATCTACTAAATTATTGTTTTTGGAGCGGTCCACTGGAGAACAGCCTAGGTATCTAAGGATCCAACTAAAGGGCGGAATAAATAGCTCTTTTTTTCCTAAGAATCGAATAAATTCAAAATGCATTTTTTTGCGTACTGCTAATCCTAAAAAAAAATCGATACTATGCGTATGAGGAGCTACTATATAAATAGCTTTCTTTAATTCAAACGGAAACCTTCCTTTAATTTCCCATCCTCTAATAGTGAAAAACCACCAAGCAAGTAATTGTTGCATACATTAAAGATAATTCAACTTTGGTATAACCAAGCTAATTCAAATCATGTAAATTATATTTTTTCGAGAAGTTGGGCGTTTATATCTGCATCCACTTTATCAGAAGGGATGGATTGAACAGCTAATTTAGTTTTAGTGGCACTTAAAGCATTTTTTTCATACCATTTATCATAGTATTTAAGCAAGATAGCAAAAGCGTCTTTTATTTCATTCTCATTAAAAAATTGTATCGCATTTTTTGTTTCCAATCCACCTAATCTCTTTTCAATTCTTAAAGTAGCTTCTATTAAATCTTGAATTTTAAATTCACCATAGCCTTCCATGATAAATTGTAATCGCTCTTCAAAAGGAATGACAAAAAAGTGGCATACGCTATTACGCATTTGTTTTAAAAATTCAACTGGAATAATTACTAAGCCAATGCGTTGACTTTCATCTTCAACCCAAAGTGTTTTTTGATTGGTATCAGTATGATATAATGCATCCGCTAATTTATTTTCAAACATTTCCTGTGAAGGTTGAATGTTTTGTCCTAATGCACCAAAGGCTGATCCCTTGTGGTGAGCTAATCCTTCTAAATCAATGACTTTGTGATTTCGTTTTTTTAGTACATGCAATATTTCTGTTTTCCCTGAACCGGTATATCCTCCTAATACTTTAATCGGATAGGGCTTTATAAATTGGGCTAACACCCAATTCCGATAGGCTTTATAGCCTCCTATTAATTGAAAAACCTTAAAGCCATATAAATCTAATAACCAGGCTACTGCTGCACTTCGCATACCCCCTCTCCAACAATGTACAAATAGAGCAGGCTTGATTCCATTATTTAATTTTTGTTTCTCACTTACCCATGCCTCCACTGTTTCAATCATTGGAAGTAGCTTGTTTCCAAAAAGGGGTAGTCCCATTTTAATGGCTGCCTCTCTACTTTGTTTTTTATAAGTAGTACCAATGATGGCGCGTTCCTCATTGCTAAATAAAGGAAGATTCACTGCAGATATAATATGAGCATGTTCAAATTCACCAGGACTTCTTACATCTATAATGATTGCAGTAGCTGCTTGTGTAATGAAGTCATCGATATTTATTTTTTGCACTGCCATATTTATAAAGATAATTCCTTTATAGCAGTTTCAAGTGCTTCAGTTGAAAAAGGGGCAAAGGGTGGTTTTTGAAAATTAAAATTTGCCGCTGCGGCAAGTGCCGTACTTAATTTAAAATCGGCTTGATTGTAACATAAGGCCCATTTATTCTCATGCCATAATTTTCCTAAATACAATTGTTCAGTTTGACCTGGTGTAGGAATCAAAATTAATTTTTTATCAAAGGGGATCATCTCCATTAAAGTGGTATAACCACCTCGGCAAATAATATACTCGGCTCGGTTTATTTCATCTACTAATGCAGCAGCAGATAAATGAGGATACATCCTTCCGTTATTCATTATTTGAAAAGCTTTCTTGTTGTTGGGTATGCCAGCTATTAAAACAAATTTTAAATTTGAATCTTTACCAGCCGTCCACAATAAATTCTCAAGTAAAGTTCTTTGTGGCTCAGGTCCTGAAACAATAGCTAAAAAATTGAGGGGATCAATTGGTGACACTGTAATATTATTTTTATCTTGATTTATTAATCTAGATAAACAACCCATATACCATAATGGGATACTTGGTTTCAATTTTGGATTGGCCAATACCCCTGATAAATTTTGAGGCCCTGCGATATCAGGTATCCAACATGCATTAAATTTTTTTAACCAAGCATATTGTATATTTTGAAATAAGGATGTTGCCCACTTAAAAGGCATTTGTAAATTAAGTTGATGTGTTATAAAAACACTGGGTACATTTTTATGATAAAATCCAAAACGATTATCAGAAATGATGATGTCAAAATTAAATTGCTCTTGTGCTTTTTTTAGCCATTTATTTTCGTAAACGATACTATAAATAATTTGAGGTAATTGTATTAGAAGTACCACCGGGAGCAATACAGCCCATCTACTATAACGAATACGATAGCCTCTTAAATGTAGGAATGTAGCTGTGGGTATTGCTTCCCTCAAAATAGTTTCATGTTGACCCTCGGTTGCTATATAGATATGATAGCCCAATTTTTCTAATGCCTTTATGAGTGAAACACACCGAGTGGCATGTCCCAAACCCCAATCAATGGGCGAAATACAAATTTTAGCTTGCTTCATAAAGCACTAATTTAGTCAATATTATACATGTTTAAAATGTAAATTTGGATAAGCGCTCGGGTAAATGATTTATAGGAAGCCTGGGTAACAAAAAAAATTATGATTATGCCTTTGTTGTCAAAAGATAAATCGATTGCACTTTATGCAGCTCTTGTTTCCTTTGGAACTTATGTTTTTGTCTTTGGTTTTAGAAAATCTTTTACGGTCTGTACTTTTGATGGCCTTAGTTTTGGTCCTATTGCTTATAAAACGGCTTTAGTGATTAGTCAAATGCTTGGCTATTTGCTGGCAAAATTTTATGGCATAAAATTTATTTCCGGTTTACAAAAAACAAATCGCTATAAAATTATTTTTTTACTCACGGGCTTGTCTTGGTTGGCTTGGTTGTTTTTTGCATTGGTGCCCGCGCCTTATAATGTTATCTTTTTATTTTTAAATGGCTTTCCATTGGGGATGTTATGGGGTGTGGTATTTTCATATGTAGAGGGACGCAAAACCACTGACTTCATAGGCGCTGCCTTAGCAGTGAGTTTTATATTTTCTGCAGGTTGGGTAAAATCAGTGGGCGGTTGGTTAATGATCAACTTTCATATTTCTGAATTTTGGGTCCCTTTTTGTACAGGCTTAGTTTTTGCATTACCCTTAGTCATTTGTGTATATGGATTAGAAAAAGTGCCACCACCTTCGGCTGAAGATGAATTATTGCGCGCGCAACGTGTTCCGATGACACAAGCTGATAGAAAAAAAATTCTTAAACAATATTTACCAGGTATCATTGCATTTGTGGTCGTGTATTTATTTGCCACTATTTTTAGAGATATCCGTGATAATTTTTCAGCAGATATGTGGAAAGAGATGGGCTATAGCGCGAAGCCAGCCATATTTACTCAAACCGAAATCCCCATCACGATATTTATTTTATTATTAATTGGCGCTGTTGTCGTGATTAAAAATAGTTTCAAAGCCTTAATGGTGGCACATGTATTTATTATCATTGGATTTGTGACAGCAGGAATATCCACTTACTTTTTTACACAACAATTACTTGATCCCTTTTGGTGGATGTTGTGGGTGGGACTTGGTTTATACTTAGTGTATATCCCTTTTAATTCTATTTTCTTTGATCGACTTATTGCTGCGTTCTCCATGAAAGGCAATGCAGGATTTTTTATTTATGTCGCCGATTCGGTGGGCTATGTTGGAAGCGTATCCGTTATGTTAGTGAAGGAGGGTTTAACGATTCCCATACAATGGACTAAATTCTTTTCACAAAGTGTAATGATTTTATCTTTTGTAGGCGTATTTATTACGCTGTTTGCGATGCTTTATTTTTATAAAAAACATCAAATAAAAACAATTGTAGATTAAATAAGAAGGGATGTATTTTCCTATCTAGTTTATTTTTTCTCAAGGGTTAACACAACACCATTAATACAATAACGCAAACCTGTGGGTGGCGGTCCATCTTCAAACACATGTCCTAAATGTGCCTTGCATTTCCCGCATTGCACTTCGGTACGTGTCATCCCATGGGTGCGATCTGGCGTATAAATCAGAGCCCCTTTTGTTATAGGGTCAAAAAAGCTAGGCCAGCCGCAACCGCTATCAAACTTGGTATCACTTTTAAATAAAGCGTTGCCACAAGCAACACAATGGTAAGTGCCTATCTCTTTAGAGGTTTCAAATGGACTCGAAAAAGGGCGTTCTGTTCCTTTTTCACGGGCCACTGCATAAACTTCAGGAGATAAAATTTGTTTCCAAATACTGTCGGGTACAATAAGCTTTTCTTTATTGGTCGTAGAATAGTAGTTGTTTTTATTATTGGGCATAGTATTGTTTTTGGATTTATTACTTGTTTGTGAACAAGCCGACTGGCTGATCAAAATCATTAAAAAAAGAAGTTTATACATAAAAGGGCTTATGAGTGTAAAAATACTAACAAGCATTCAGATAATTTGTTCGGTTTTTAGATTTTCTTGCTTAAAATTTTACACGAGTGGTGTATATTTGTCGGCACCCTAATTATTTAGTATGTTTAATTTAATCCTATTCGGACCTCCAGGAAGTGGCAAAGGCACTCAAAGTGAAAATATTATTGCTGCTTATGGATTACAACACCTTTCTACAGGTAATTTATTAAGATCTGAAATTACCCAACAAACGCCGTTGGGTTTGGAAGCCAAAAGTTTTATGGACCAAGGTCAATTGGTACCAGATGAGGTAGTGATAGGTATGGTAGGAAATTTTATGGATGCACATCCCCAAGCAAAAGGTTTTTTATTTGATGGTTTTCCGCGCACTACTGCACAATGCATTGCACTTGATGCATTACTACAACAAAGAACTTATGAAATTAATGTGGTGTTGGCATTGGAAGTAACCGAAGCCGAATTAGTCAAAAGATTATTGGGACGTGGCGCTACATCAGGCCGCAGTGATGATACGAATGAAACTGTGATTAGAGCCAGAATTCAGGAGTACCATGATAAAACAACTGCAGTTGAAAAATATTACGCACAATTTAATAAAGTAGTTGCTATCAAAGGCGAAGGTACGGTTGAAAGTATTTACGCAGATTTGAAAAAAGAAATGGATGCTCGTATCTAATTGGATTAGATATTCAATCCGCCACAAGTGCTGATGACTTGTCCCGTAATATAGCTACTTAAATCACTTGCTAAAAATAAAGTGGTATTGGCAATTTCCTCTGCTTTGCCAAAACGACCTAATGGAATTTTTTCCAAAAATGCTTTTCCAGCATCACCTTCATTTAAATAATGTGTCATATCGGTTTCTACAAAACCAGGTGCTATGGCATTGACTCTAATATTACGACTGCCAATTTCAAGAGCGATAGATTTAGTAAATCCGATGATACCCGCTTTGCTTGCCGCATAGCTACTTTGTCCCGCATTTCCACGGATGCCAATAATTGAACTCATATTAATAATGCTGCCCGATCTTGCCTTCATCATAGGCTTGATGACCTGCTTAGTCATATTAAAAACACTTTTTAAATTTGTATTCATGACTTCATCCCATTGTTCTGCTGTCATGCGTAATAATAAATTATCTTTTGAGATGCCCGCATTGTTTACGCAAATATCAATAGCCCCAAATTCAGCAATAACTGCATTGACAAAAGTTTCACAAGCAGCAAAATCTCCTGCGTTGGTTTGATATGCTTTAGCCTTTACCCCTAAACTATTTATTTCTTTTTCAAGCGCACTTGCTTTATCTGCACTTGCATCACTCACATATGTAAAAGCAATATGGGCTCCTTGTTCAGCTAGCTTTAAAGCAATAGCAGCGCCAATACCGCGTGCGGCACCAGTTACAATAGCTACTTTTCCTGTTAATAGTTTCATTAAATGATTATTTATTCTTTTACAAAGATAACGGGTTTGATCATTAAAATAATACCCTCTGTCATCCGCGATTCATTAATTACGATTATAATGCTTGATTTACTTTTTTTATTTCTTCAATAAACAGACGCTCATTGGATAATCTGGGTACTTTATGCTGTCCCCCTAACTTGCCCTTTTGTTTTAACCAAGCATGAAAACATCCTTTTTTTACACTTGTAATTTGAGGCAAACTCAACGCAATATTTTTGTGTCGTTTTGCTTCGTAGTCACTATTCGCCAACATTAAATTCTTGTCTAACTCAATGGTAAAAGCATTTAAATCGGTTGGTGCTGTTTCAAATTCTATCAACCATTCATGTGCGCCTGTATTATGATCAGACATATAAATGGGGGCAGCAGTATATTCTTTCATTGATACTCCAAATTGAGCACAGGCTTCACTCATCGCTTTATCGCTATTATCAACAATAAGCTCTTCTCCAAACGCATTTATAAATTGTTTTAATCTTCCTGTGACTTTAATTCGATAGGGTGCCAAATGCGTGAACTGTATGGTATCTCCAACTAAGTATCTCCATAGTCCGCCATTGGTACTTATGACAATGGCATAATTTTTTCCAATTTCAACTTTGTTTAATCCATAAGTGATTGGAAATTCTTTTCCATATTCTTCGATGGGCATGAACTCATAAAAAATACCATGTTCTAATAATAACAACATTCCCTCCTCCTTCAAATTATCTTGTGCTGCAAAAAATCCTTCACTCGCATTATAAATTTCAAGGTAATTACAATCGCCCCCCATTATTTTTTTAAATTGTTCCTTGTAGGGTGTAAAAGAAACGCCTCCATGTATATACAATTCAAAATTGGGCCACACTTCCTTGATGGTTAATTTCCCCGACATTTCTAAAATTCGTTTCAGTAAGACCAAGGTCCATGTTGGCACGCCTGCTATGGAAGTCACATTTTCATGAATCGTACTTTGTGCTAAGTTTTCTATTTTCTCCTCCCATTCATCCATGAGTGCAATAGATAATTCAGGAGTTCGGATCAGCCCCGCCCAAAACGGGGAGTTTTCTAATAATACAGCACTTAAATCTCCGTATTTAATATCTTCTTTAATGGGATGTACATGATGACTTCCTCCAATCACCAAGGATTTTCCAGTTAGCAGATCGCTATCGGGATTTGATTTATAATAGAGCGCGAGCACATCTTTAGACGCTTGAAAATGATTGTCCTGAATACTTTCCTCCGTCAATGGTATAAACTTGCTTTTATCACTTGTGGTGCCACTACTTTTTGCAAACCATTTTACAGGGGTATTCCATAATATGCCGTCCTCACCCTCCATGACCTGATCAATATAGGGCTTCAAGTCCTGGTATTCGTGAATAGGAACAGTGGCTTTGAATTTTCTAATATTAAAGATGTCTGCAAATTGGTATTTAAGTCCAAATGCAGTGTATTGTCCATGTGTAATTAAATCTTGTAATATCTCGCGCTGGGCCGCAATGGGGCTATTCACCCAATGCTCAATATGCCAATAACGGAATCGAGCCAATCTAGACAGTGCCGGGCTGAAAATCTTCATAGGTATAACACAATATACGCCATACGCTTTAATAAATTAAGTAATAGGGATATGTTTTAGGACCCAATGTAAAGGAGTTATTTTGCCTTGTTGCCCATTTCAATAATCCAATCCTTGCGCTTTAATTCAAAATTGGTACCTAAGTACAATCGGCGTACTTGTTCGTCCTCGGCTAATTCTTCGGCGCTGCCATGTTTGAATATTTTTCCTTCAATTAATAAATAAGCGCGATCGCAAATCGAAAGTGTTTCATTCACATTGTGATCTGTAATTAAAATACCAATATCTTTTAATTTTAAACGAGATACCACCGATTGAATATCCTCTACTGCGATAGGATCCACGCCAGCAAAGGGTTCGTCTAATAAAATAAATTTAGGATCCACCGATAATGCGCGTGCAATTTCGGTACGACGTCGCTCGCCCCCACTTAAACTATCTCCAAAATTATCGCGTACTTGATTTAAATTAAATTCATCCAATAAACTTTCTAATTTAAATTCTCTTTCTGCTTTTGTTAATTTGGTCATTTCTAAAACAGCCATAATATTATCAGCCACCGATAGTTTTCTAAACACACTTGCTTCTTGTGGTAAATAACCTAGCCCCATTTGCGCGCGCTTGTACATGGGCAATTTGGTAATATCCTCATCGTTTAAAAAAACGCGTCCTTCATCCGGTGCAATTAACCCTACCACCATATAAAAAGTAGTTGTTTTACCCGCTCCATTAGGTCCCAATAAGCCAACAATTTCACCTTGTTTTACTGATATGCTTACATTGTCCACTACTTTGCGGCCCTTATATTGCTTAATTAATTTATCGGTATGTATGGCGAGTATCACAGTATATATTTATACAAAAATAAGGGGAAATACAGGAATTGGCTCATTGGAAACTAATATTAACTATTTTTGTTTTCTATGCAGGTAATTGAACATTTAGCAAAAGCAAAAAACACCCTCGTCTCCTTTGAAGTATTACCCCCTTTGAAAGGTAAAACCATCTCTTATATATATGAGCATTTAGATCCGCTCATGGAGTTTAAGCCTTCATGGATCAATGTAACTTATCATCGAAGTGAGACCATTATAAGAAAAAATGAAGAGGGCAAAGACGAAAAGGTAGATGTGCGCAAGCGACCAGGTACAGTAGGCATCTGTGCTGCAATTATGAATCATTATAATATTGATGCAGTGCCTCATATTATTTGCGGTGGATTTTCTAAAAGAGAAACCGAAGACGCTTTAATTGATTTACAATTTTTAGGTATTGATAATGTCTTGGTGTTAAGAGGCGATGCCGAAAAAGGACAAAAAACATTTGTACCCGAACACAATGGAAATAAACAAGCCATAGAATTATTAACGCAGGTGGTAGGACTTAACAATGGTGTTTATCTTGATAAGGATATCATTAATGGAAGTAAAACCAATTTTTGTATGGGCGTGGCGGGCTATCCTGAAAAGCATTTTGAAGCGCCAAGTATGGAATTTGATTTACAACGCGCAAAAGAGAAAGTAGAGGCTGGTGCACAATATATAATGACACAAATGTTTTTTGACAACAAAAAATATTTTGAATATGTAGATGCTTGCCGAAGTATTGGAATTACAGTGCCCATTATTCCAGGATTAAAACCCATTACCAATAAAAAGCAATTAACTATTTTGCCCAATATTTTTTACGTTGACATTCCTGCAGATTTATCTTCGGCGATGTTAGCTGCAACTACAGAAGAAGCTTGTGAGCAAGTGGGAACAGAGTGGTTAATACAACAAAGCAAGGAATTGAAAGCTGCTGGCGTTCCTGTTTTACATTACTATACTTTAGGTAAACCCAAAGTAGTAAAGGATGTGGTATCGGCTGTATTTTAAAATTATTTACGTTCTTTTTTATTATTCGTATTGATTAAAAAATCATTGAATTGCTCAATACTTAAATTTTTTGCAATAATTTTTTTATTGGCATCCAATAAATAAAAGGTAGGCGTTTTAAAAACATCATAAAGTTGTCGAATAGTAGTGGGCTTTCCTGCTTTTACTTCGTTGTTTAAATCGGCTTCGGTTTGGTATGCATGCGTCCATGCTTCTAATTTATTTTCCTTGATAAATGTTTTCCATAAAGTCAATTCTTTAAAATTAATATTCACCGATAAAACTTTTACTTTTAAACCCGACCAAATAGCTTTATAAAATGAATCTACTCTTGGAATTTCCAATTTACAATGACTACAAGTAGGATCCCAAAACGCTACAAAAGTATAAGGGGAAACGATGTCGTATAGTGATATTTTTTTGTCTTCAAGATCATTCAAAACAAGCGGTGGCGCTGCTAAGCCTAATTGATTGGCCATCATGCTGTAAGCCCTTTCAGTGATTGATTTTTTTGATGCTTCATTTAATAAAACAGTATCGCCTTTTGCAAAAAAGTTTTGATAAATATGTAAAAACACTTTATCCTGTCCCATAAATTCGGGATTGATATATTTATTCGTAAACTTAAAAAGTAAAAATGGGTAAATTTCTTTTCCCGTTTTTGCTACGGTTAACATGTATTGAACCTCTTCAATAATTGAATCAGGTTCACGAGAAACATAATTTTTAAAATACTCATCCAATTTTGTTTCAAAAAAAGGTGTTCTAATTAAACGATTGTCATTAAATATAACGTCATCCCAAAAATGATTTTTTACATAATAAAAAGGGTATACCGAATCCGCTTTACCTTTAACAATGGGAATGGCAGGGGCTTCTGGGCGTTGCATCACATTTAAAAAAAAGGCGGTCATGGACTTGGGTTGTTCTTTAATGATCGCTTTACGTTTTTCGACCAACTCCTTTTTTTTATTATTATATTGTAATGTAATGTCAGCTGAATCCTTTGCCGTTTTGGCTAATTTAAAATTCGTTTCAATTGCATTTAATTGACTACCTACTAAATTGATTGATTTTGAGTAAGACGAAAAAATTAAATTTTCATTAGAACCTATAAAACTCACATTGCTCAAATTCGTGGTATCTGCAATGATTTTAAATTTTTGTGTTTCATCTACTAAAAAATCAAATAAGATGGCAAATTTGGGAGACACAACAAAATAGATGCCGGGCGTTAATTTTTTAGCGGATTGAAATACCCCTTCACTTTTTTCATTTAAAATAGCGGAATCGGCCAATACACGGTTATTCCCATAATTAGTACCAATATAAATTTTTATATTCTGATAGGGTTTAAGGCTAATTTGAATGGAATGGCCAATGCTAGTCTCTGTTTTTTTTGTTTGTGCAAAGCTTTGTAAGGTAAATAACAGCATTATTACTAATGCATTCCACTTTAAGTTCTTTATCATTTTAAAAGGTCGTTTTATGTAAAAAGCCTTGTAAAAATAAGCATATAATCAATAAATGAAACTATAATTAAAACTGGGATTTACCTTTAATTTAATCCCTTGGTATTACCTTTGTTGCCGTGAGAAAAATAAAACAAGCCCCTATTTTAGAAAAGGTCCTGATGGAGGATTATGCTGCCGAAGGGAAGTCGCTCGCTAGGGTGAATGGCAAGGTTATTTTTGTGGAAGGAGCTGTTCCGGGCGATATAGTGGATATACAACTTCAAAAAAACAAAGCAGATTGGGGCGAGGGCTTTGTAAAACATTTTCATACTTATTCTCCTATTCGAGTAAAGCCTTTTTGTTCTCATTTTGGCGTTTGCGGTGGATGCCAATGGCAGATGCTGCCTTATGAGCAACAATTGGTTTATAAACACAAACAGGTTTTTGATAATTTAACGCGTATTGCAAAAGTCCCCTTACCAGAAATCCCACCCATCTTGGGAGCATTGGAAACACAAGCTTATCGAAATAAGGTGGAATATACTTTTGCAACTGAAAAATTTATTCCATTCGAGGAGTTCAAAGCCATGAAGGCAGCAGGGTTGGAACCTAAAAAAACACCTGGTGCAGGCGGTTTTCATGCAAGAGGATTTTTTGAAAAGGTAGTAGAAGTAGATACCTGTTATTTACAAGCCGAACCTACCAATGGCATTAGAAAAACGGCCGTTCAATTTGCGATTGACAATGATATGCCCTTTTATAATATCAAACAACACCAAGGATGGTTACGCAATATGTTTATACGCAATACCACCAAAGGTGAGTGGATGGTTAACTTGATATTAGGCTATGATGGTGCAGAAAAGAGAGAAGCCCTTTTGAATTTGTTATTGAAAAAGTTTCCTCAAATCACCACACTATTGTATACCATCAATGAAAAACGAAATGATAGCATGCAGGACTTGGTTCCTCAAATTTATTTTGGTAATGGATATATTACAGAGGTATTAGAAAACTTTGAATTTAAAATTAGTCCTAAATCATTTTTTCAAACCAATTCAAAGCAAGCAGAACGCTTATACCAAGTGACGCGTAGTTTTGCAGAGCTTACAGGTAAGGAAGTCGTATATGATTTATATTGTGGAACTGGTAGCATTGGTATTTTTTGTAGTCAACAGGCTAAAAAAATTATTGGAGTAGAAGTGGTTGCTGAAGCTATTGAGGACGCAAAGGAAAATGCGCGTATTAATAACTTATCTCAAACTGCTTTTTTTGCTGGAGATGTTATTGATATTTGTGATGATGCTTTTTTTGAAACTCATGGTAAACCAAATGTGATTATCACGGATCCCCCAAGGGCAGGGATGCATGATAAATTAGTCAAAAAATTATTAGAAATTCAAGCACCTCTTATCGTATATGTAAGTTGTAATCCTGCAACACAGGCCAGGGACCTATCTTTATTGGGTGAAAAATATACAGTGACTAAAATTCAGCCTGTTGATATGTTTCCACATACTTTACATATTGAAAATGTTGTTCAATTAAAACGAACCGATTTATTATAACAAATAACATACAGCATGAATCAATTTAGGCCTACTCGATTTGAAGTTTTACCTACTGTTATTAAAAATCTCTTAATTATTAATGGATTAATATTTTTAGCACAAAATACTTTTGGTGGGCCTACAAGTGCTTTTTCGTTTGAGGATTATTTTGCATTACATGCATGGCAAAGTAGCTTATATCAACCATGGCAATTAATTTCTCATATGTTTTTGCATGGTGATTTTGGACATATTTTAGGCAATATGTTTGCTTTATGGATGTTTGGATCTATCCTTGAAAATGTATGGGGTCCTAAACGATTTTTATTGTTTTACTTTTTATGTGGCTTAGGTGCAGCGGTGATTCACTTGCTTATTTTATCTTATGAAAATATTGCTTTGGGTAATGAGTATCAAACCTTATTAACCTTAAGCAAATCTAATGCAGCTGGCTTTAGTGATGCACTTATTAAGTATGCGCAATCACATCATATTCCTTTAAGTCGAATTTTAAGTGATAATAAAGTAAGCCTATCAACACCGGGCTTGGCACCAGAACTTATGGATTTGATCACAACCTATTATAATAAGTCAGTTAATACGGCAACCTTAGGTGCCAGTGGTGCGGTCTTTGGAATATTAATTGCCTTTGTGTATTTATTCCCGAATACCTATATCTATATTTATTTTCTATTTCCTATAAAAGCAAAGTGGCTAGGTATTTTATATTTTGCTTTCGAACTATATAAAGCATTAGAAAATTCGGCAGGGGACAATGTTGCAAGATGGGCGCATGTAGGTGGGGCAATCGTTGGCTTTTTGTTGGTCTATATTTGGAAGAAAAAAGGGCACTAGTTTTTATCATGTCGGTTTTAAAAAAATAAAATGCAGCAGCATACAACACAAAAGCCATTATTAGGATCTGATAACAATGCATTGGTGGCGCTATTGGCGATACATTTAGTGTCCTATGCTTTATTGGGCTTTTTAAAAGTGATTTACTTTTTAGACAGTACTCCTATAGAGCAATTTTATAAAAATGTTTTTCATCTTTTTACATTACCTAATAACGGTATGGTTTGGTTAAAGCAACCTTGGAGTTTATTTACCTATTATTGGATACATGATGGTTTTTGGGGTTTATTTACCAATATGATTTGGTTAAGTGTTTTCGGATATGTTTTACAAAACAAGCAATTCAACCAACATCTATTTCCTATTTATTTTTATAGCGGCCTAATTAGCGGCCTGTCATTTTTATTACTTTCTTTAATTGGCCAACTAACATTGCCATTAATGGGGGCAAATATGACCGTCACTGCTATAGTAGTAGCGGCTATTCTTTTGATTCCTCAATATAAATTTTTACCTCATATTGGAAAAGGGATCCCTTTGTGGATCATTGCCCTACTCTATTTTGTTATACAGACAGCAAGCTTAACACAATATCCATTAGTGAATACCATAGTGACAATCATTGCTGGTTTGGTAGGCGCTGTTTATGTGTTGTTATTAAAAAAGGGGACTGATTTAGGAAAATGGATGCATAATTTATTACATTGGTTAAACAAAAGTGCAGCTCCTAAAACCAATGGCTAAAAAATCTCGTATACGTCGCTTTAGTAAAAAGCTTTTTTTAATCATACAGGTAGTGTTGTCTGTTTTGTTTTTATATCCTTTATTTATTACACCCCTTCCACTTATTTGGATCAACGGATTTTTGGGGTTAATGGCACCGTATATCGTATTGGCACAATTACTATTACTTTTTTTATGGTTAGTTGCTAAGCCTTGGTTATCTATAATTCCCGTAATTACTTTAGCAATTGGTTGGAAAACAATCATTGCATTATTTGCTTGGCATCCAGGTATGACAATGGCGCAAAAAAAGAAAAATAATAATTGTCGTATCGTTAGTTGGAATGTAAAAGGCTTTAATGGTAATCAAGTAACAAGCACTTTAAAATTACGCACACAAGATATTGCTTATTCAATTCAAAAATGGAATCCAGATATCATTTGTATGCAGGAATACAATACCAATGATTTGCCTAATGATATTGCCAATCATGTCACTTATTTTAATAAAAATTATCCATTTAATTTTTTTTCAAAGGATAATCAAAAAACGGATAAAGCTTATTTTTCAGGATGTATCATCTTTTCAAAATATAAAATTATTAATTCGCAACGCATTGGTTATACGAATCAGGAGTCGCTTATTTATGTTGACTTATTAAAAGGAGATGATACCATTCGTGTTTTTACCACTCATTTGGCTTCCTACCGATTTAAGGAAGATGATTTTATCGCGCTTGATGCAACGACACAATCCAGTTCAATTGACATTAAAGGCAAAAAAGGGATTATTCGAAAAATGCGTAATGCTTTTGTAGAACGCGCTGTGCAGGCCGAAATGGTCCGACACTACTTGGATCAAAGCCCTTACCCGGCAATCATTTCGGGTGATTTTAATGATGTACCTAGCTCCTATACCTACAAAACGATTAAAGGAGACTGGGGAGATGCTTTTATAGATAAAGGTTTTGGTGTTGGGGCTTCCTATATGGGCATATCACCCACACTTCGGATTGATTATATCTTATTTAATGCGGCTTGGAAAACAAAGGGCTGGGAATCATTAGATGAAAATTTAAGCGATCATCATATGATCATCGCCGACCTACAGTTGCTTAAGAATTAACCTTCTATATTTATTGAAAATAAAATATCTTTGAGGCAATACTAACTATGGCACTCAAAATATATAATTCACTTACACGTCAAAAGGAAGTTTTTGAACCCTTACAAGCGCCCCATGTTGGGATGTATGTTTGTGGACCTACGGTGAGCGGTGAAAGCCATTTAGGACATGCCCGACCATTTATTACATTTGATGTGGTGTATCGCTATTTATTACATAAGGGATACAAGGTGCGCTATGTTAGAAATATCACAGATGCGGGACATTTTGAGGAAGAAGGAAAGGTAGCAGACGATAAAATTAGTTCCAAAGCCATTTTAGAAAAATTAGAACCCATGGAGTTGGTGCAAAAGTACACACACTTGTATCATTGGGCCATGGATCAATTCAATAATTTACCACCCAGCATTGAACCCACTGCAACGGGGCATATTATTGAGCAAATAGAGATGATTAAAAAAATCATAAAAGATGGCTATGCTTATGAAGCCAATGGGTCGGTCTATTTTGATGTATTAAAATACAACGAAGACTATACTAAAAAAAATCAGCCCTATGGTATTTTGAGTGGACGCAATGTAGAGGATCAGTTAGATACATCTCGTGAGTTAGACAATCAAGATGAGAAAAAAAATAAAGTAGATTTTGCTTTATGGAAAAAAGCGCCAGCGGAACACATCATGCGTTGGCAAAGCCCATGGGGAGAGGGTTTCCCGGGTTGGCATATTGAGTGCTCGGCGATGGCAACAAAATATTTAGGAAAAAAATTTGATATACACGGCGGAGGAATGGATTTACAATTTCCGCATCATGAATGTGAAATTGCACAAAGCACAGTATGCAATCATGAAATGCCAGCTCGTTATTGGATGCATAATAATATGATAACCATCAATGGCCGCAAGATGGGTAAGAGCTATAATAATGTCATTAAATTAAGTGAACTATTTGATGGTTCACATCCTATTTTGACTCAGGCCTATACGCCCATGACCGTTCGATTTTTTATATTACAAAGTCAATATAGAGGAACACTTGATTTTAGCAATGAAGCATTGCAGGCATCAGAAAAAGCATTGCGTCGTTTGATGGAAGCTTATGAGTGGTTAAAAACACAAACATTTCAGACTGGTAGTACCGCAAATGACAAAACATTAGATGTACAAATAAATACATGGCTTAATGAGCTCACTGAGTTCATGGATGATGATATTAATACAGCAAAAGTGGTAGCCAATTTATTTGAGATTATCCCTACACTAAATTCACTTAAGGATAAGCATATTACTTCAGATGCCATATCGGGTGACACTTGGATAAAAACCCAACAACAGCTTGAATTATTTATTGAAAATATATTAGGACTTAAAGTGGAATCGGGCGCTCATCGCCATCAATTAAATGGCGTCATAGATTTACTTATTGAAATTCGTAAAGAGGCCAAGGCGCGTAAGGATTTTGCGACCAGCGATAAAATCCGAAATCAGTTAACGGATATGGGTATTCATCTTAAGGATGAAAAAGACGGCGCAATGAGTTACACCTTTGACTAGTATTTCAAATAATGAAAATAGCAGTTACTACTTTTCTGATAATCATGTCTTTAAATTGTTTTTGTCAGGAACAATTAACATTAACCTATAAGACTTTTGACTTTAATATTAATATTCCCAATTTAAAAGCAGGCGGAGGATTAAATGGCTGGCTTTGTAATCAGTTAGCAGGATCAGTACTTTACAAAGTTAATGGCCGACAACATATTATTACGGGAAGTGCAGATTCAACATCCCCACAATTGCATTTTATAACTGATAAGGACAATTGGGTTTTTGAAAATTATTATCCAGAGGCCGCTGTTTCAGGAGGAAATAGAAATTACAATTTTGTGGATAGCAACGGGACAGTGGCTTTTGCAAGCACTGGATCCGAAGCCATTCAACCATGGTTAAATGGCGACTTATTTATAGCAAAAACTATAGACACTAAATTAAAATGGACAAAAGTGAGTGATGTTAAATCCTTTTATCATTCATTAGGAGTAGGTGATTTAAATGGAGATAGTCTTTTTGATGTAGCAGGAATTCATATGGGATCTTATGGAAATTGGGGAGAAGAACCTCAAATATATTTTCAAAATCCTGATGGCAGTTTTTCTGAAACCAGAAATTTTTTAGATGTGAGTTCATATTCTGGTATGAATAATGGTTTGGGTGCTGGTTATATTGGTCATCTTTTAAATAAAAAAAGGCCTGAAATTGTATTAGCAGAATATGGTTTTAATCCAAATTCTTTCGGCAGCTTAGTATCAAATAGAAAAGGTTTTGGCGTATTTTCATTTGATGAGACATTAAATAAATATGTTTATCAAAAGGGGCCGACTGCACTAGGCGCATTTTCAAATATTACACATGGAGCAACTTCCATCAAATCTGGTGACTTTAACAATGATGGAAAAGCGGATTTAGCCATTGCTACTGAAGGATTTCCTGGTCCAAGAATACAGATTTGGAATGGTGATGGAAATGGCGCTTTCAATCCTGGGCAAGAATTATTTTATGGAGATACAACAATTGCATATTCAGATTCAACTACTGATTTTAGAGAGTTTGAAGTAATGGATTTTAATAAGGATGGCTGGTTAGATATTGTTGTTCATCCCTATAATTTTGGAAATGCATTTAGATTAAATCAAACAAAAAATAGCCCTATGGGCGATGGTATTATTTTACAGAACTGTATCTGGGAAAATAAAAAAGGCCAATTTGAAAAAATTAAAAATAAATTAATAATACCCAATTATACGCCAGGCTACATGAAAGGTTTTTTTATTGATGATAAATTAAGATTTTTCGGTTTTGAGGAAGACAAGCATAGTCCCAGAAACACGAACGCTTTTAAATTAATATATGTTACTATCAATGTTTGCAATAATTTGGTCAGGCCTATTTTTAACAGCCAAAAATATAGCTTCTGCGCCGGCGATACTTTAAAATTATCTATTACTAATACTAATAAAGGGGATACTTTAAAATGGTATTATGGGAATAAGAGCGATATAACCAATGTAAATAATAAAATGTTTACAGATAGCACTAGCTTATATGTTACAAGAACAGATAGTTTAGGCTGCGTGATTTCATCTGATACAATTAATCTAATAAAATATACCATTCCAAGGATACCTACTTTATCAAGAGATACTTCCAACTATTTAGTTGCAAGTATAAATGGGATCAATTGGTTTAAAGATGGATTATCATTGCCAGACACTACTCAAAAATACAAACCAGTTACAGCAGGCGCCTATACTATAAAGACGACACAAAATGGATGTACTAGCTTACTAAGTTCACCTTATTATTATTTGGTAACAGATATTTTAAATTTAAGTTCTAATGAATATATAAAACTAGCACCTAATCCATTTGGTAATCAAGTGAATTTTGATTTTTTAATAAAAGGCTATCAAAAATTAAATATAGATGTGTTTGAAATGACTACGGGTAATAAAAATATAAGTTTTCAAAACTTAACACCAGGTATGCCAATTTATTTAGGTCAATTATTACCAGGCACATACCTTATTAAAGTTTCCTCAACCGATAATAAAATAGCTTATCTTTTTAAGATGGTAAAAATTTAAAAGCAACCTCTTATTTAATGATCACAATCATCAGCATGTGCATGGTTGTGCATTCTGCAGCTGTTGTGATTATTAATGTGTGCTATAATGATAAAAAAGGCAGCAGGAAATAATAAAATAATATCCCATTCTCTAAACATCATTCTACTCAACATTAATACAATGCCTAGGGAAAATAAAAAGAGAGGACGTAGTGAATGATGGTGTTTTTTATAGCCATGGTATAATGAATAAGCTCCAATACCAAAGGAAAGCAATATCATTCCGAGTTCAAATTGGGTATTATGTAAAATATTAATCCCCAATAAGGGCAGGGAGCTAAAAAATAAAGGCAATAGAGCGCAATGAATGGCGCAAGCCAAAGAAGCTCCAATTCCTATTGCGTCCCAATTCCATTTTTTAAACATATTACAAAGATAATCCAATGTTGGCTTACTTGCACAACTAAGCGAGGGTTCCCCTAAAATAATATTACCTTTGTTCTGCAAAAGGATAAGCTGAATCACCTGCCTTTTCATTGGATTAAATTTTTAAAATCATGACAAAAAAAACCGGATTTTATCTTTTATTTTTCACAGTATTATTACTAGGTTTTTATTATTTTTCATTTAGAGGAACTGATAATTGGAAAGTGAAAATGCCTGTTTTGAGTTATGTACAACCCTTTCAGTTTACCAATCAGGATGGACAAGCTTTTACAGATAAAAATTTATTAAATAAAATTACGGTGGTTGAATATTTTTTTACTACTTGTAAGGGGATCTGTCCAAAATTGAATACCAACATGAAACAGGTGTATGAAATTTATAAAAACGAACCTGATTTTCAAATTATATCGCATACCTGTAATCCAGGCACAGATTCGGTTTCAGTACTTAAGCATTATTCCGATTCCCTAAAAGTGAATACACAAAAATGGATTTTTTTAACTGGGCGCAAGGACAGTTTGTATCAAATGGCAAGGGGTTCTTATTTATTAGATGATCCAAAAAATAATGTAGAAAAAATAGAAGATCAGTTTATTCATACCCAATTTTTTGCTTTAGTTGATAAACAAGGTAAAGTACGTGGTAAAATTTATGACGGCCTTAAAGTGCTCGAAGTGGAGCAATTAAAACAGGATATTGCCAAACTATTAAAAGAATAATTGAATGATTTTTGTAACAGGTGCAAGTGGTTTAGTAGGTTCTCATTTAATCAAGTCCTTGTTGTCGCAAAACAAACAAGTAGTGGCTTTGTATAGAAATACGATACCTGATTTTGAGGGTGCAGAAAAAGTGACTTGGATATTAGGCGATATATTAGACATTGTTTCTTTAGAAAAAGCAATGAATGTTGCTCAGCAGGTTTACCACTGCGCAGCCATTGTTTCTTTTGCGCCTAAGGATCGCCAAAAAATGTTAAAAGCAAATCAGGAGGGCACTGCTAATGTGGTGAATGTTTGTTTGGATAAAAAAATACAAAAGTTAGTGTATGTAAGTTCTGTGGCAGCACTTGGTCGTATTAGAGTTGATGCTGCAATAGATGAAACCATGAACTGGACTCCTGAATCTAGCAATAGCGTTTATGGCCAAACCAAGTATTTAGCAGAGATGGAAGTGTGGAGAGGTATGGCTGAGGGTTTACAAGTAGCTATTGTGAACCCTGTGATCATATTAGGTTCTGGTGATTGGACAAAAGGTTCTTCTGAGATTTTTAAATCAGCTTACGATTCATTTCCATGGTATACGAATGGCGTAAGTGGGTTTGTAGATGTAATGGACGTGGTGGATGCAATGCAATTATTAATGGACAGCCCCATTAGTGGGCAACGATATATCATAAGCGCTGAAAATCTAAAGTATCAATCTGTATTTAGTTTAATAGCACAAGCTTTTAATAAACGTCCTCCCTTTCGACGCGTCACGCCTTTATTAACGGCGATAGTTTGGCGATTAGAAGCCATCAAAGGCCTATTAACAGGTAAGTCGCCTTTATTAACCAAGGAAACTGCTGCAACAGCGCAAGCCGTGGTCCATTTTGATAATAGTAAATTATTAAAGGCTTTCCCTGAATTTAAATATCGCCCCATTCCAGAAAGCATTAAACGCATTTGTTTGGAACTAAAGCAGCTTCATCATTTGAGCTAGAAGTTTAAAATCAGGATTTATTCCATTACCTTTTTCCAAAGCTCAGGGATACGTTTTATCCATACGAGCTCTCTTTTTTTATCGGAAGCTTCCTGTGCAGGGAAACCCATATATACTTTATTGCCTTCTAAGGAACCTGTTACACCGGATTGGCCCATGACTATGGCATTTTCTCCAATAGTAATTGTTTTAGTCACCCCTACCTGACCCCAAAGTGTTACCCCCGATTTCACATGAACCCCACCTGCAATACCTACCCCCGCAGCAAATAAACAATTCGCCCCCACTTGGGTGTCATGGCCAATTTGTACGAGGTTGTCAATCTTAGTTCCTCGACCAATAAGGGTATCTCCACTTACCCCTCTATCAATGGTGCATCCCGCCCCAATTTCAACCTTATCTTGGATGACCACCCTACCACAGCTTAATAGCCTTTTATACCAATCTTGGCGATCCTTTTTAGTGTTATAATAAAAGGCATCGCTACCAATAACAGTATTAGCTTGAATGACAACATCATCTCCAATAACAGTATCTGCTAAAATGGAAACATTAGGATAGATAACACAGTTTTTTCCTATTTGTACATTGTTCCCTATAAAAACATGGGGCATGATAATCGTATTTTCTCCAATGATCGCATCATCACTTATTGCTTTTGTACTTGCAATAAATGGTTTAAAATGAGACACAATTTTTAAATAGGCTTCAAATGGATCTTTACAATACAATAATGTTTTACCATCAGGTACTTCTACATTTTTATCATTAATAATAATACAACTTGCTTCGCTGTTTAAACAAGTATTATAGTATTTAGGATGATCAACAAATACAAGATCTCCTTTTTCAACTTGATGAATTTCATTCACTCCAGTAATTTCTAAGTGTTGATTTCCGATGATTTCGGTATGGGTTAATTCAGATAACCAAGTAACAGAAACAGGTGTATTTAGCTTCATATGTATGATTTTGGCCTAAATCAAAGGTAATGCCCCTTTTTTATAAAAATATTTTTTTCATCGTTTAGTGCATAAATAAGCCCTTCTTTTTTATATAAATAGGACCATTGTAACGATTCATTTGTATAAAAAAGAATTTAAACTCAGTTTATTAAATCCTTTATTCATCAATGTTTCAGCGATTTTAAAAAAATATAATCATCTTAATTTATAAATTTATTGTATCATAAATAGACGCTTATATTAAAAAAAATAATTGACCAAAAAGGGGCATATGTGGATAACCGCAATAAATTTGTTTAAAATATTTTTTGAATTAGAAAAAAGTATATTTAATATTGTGAAGGGAATTCAATTCCCGTACTTACTAA
>CAIJXU010000039.1 GCA_903824725.1 uncultured Bacteroidota bacterium
CGAAAACGAAATTTAAAGTACAGAAAAGAAAAAAATTTAAGACATACTATGAAACGTACATTCCAACCACATAAGCGTCGTCGTAAATCTGTTCACGGATTCCGTCAACGTATGGAAACTGCTAATGGTCGTAAAGTATTAGCAAGCCGCCGAAAGAAAGGACGCAAAAAACTTACAGTATCAAGTGAAAAAGGATTAAAATAATTAATCCCTAGGATTTCCCTCATTCACTCGAAATTCAATAATTTTAAAGTCCTTCCCAAAAAACGGGAAGGACTTTTTTAATGCCGTTATTTTAATATTTGACAAAATTATTTACATACCAAAAAAAGGATAAGCTCAAAAGCCGAAAACAAACTCAATTTTTGTTTTCTAAAGGAGCATCTATCACGATTCAACCTATCCGATTATTATACACAATCGAAAAGGAGGAAACAGGCTTATATCCTAATGGATTATTGCAAGCAGGGGTAGGGGCACCCAGTAGGCAATTTAGAAAAGCAGTGCAACGAAATAGAGTGAAAAGATTATTACGCGAAGGTTATCGATTAGAAAAACCCAATTTTATAGAGAGCTGCCCACTGCCTAATAAAAAATTGAATCTATTTTTTTTATATGTTGACCTTAAAGTGCTCACCCAAAAAGAAATTCAATCTACTATAAAATTAGTGTTGCAAAAATTAACCGATAAGTTAAATGCGGTATAGTGTATTTATAAAACTTTCAATACCAATCAGATCATGGGATTAATAAAAAAAATAAGTGCATTCCCGTTTATATTATTAATTCGGTTTTATCAATATGCTTTATCACCCTATTTGGGAGGTAGTAAATGTAGATTTACGCCTACCTGCTCTCAATACACAGCCCAAGCCATTGAAAAATATGGCCCTATCAAAGGGATCTATTTAGGAATCAAAAGATTAAGTAAATGCCGTCCTGGTGGTGGACACGGCTATGACCCTATACCATAAAAAAATCCCGACTACACAAAGCAATCGGGATTTTTTTTAAATTTATTTATTTCGCAGTCGACATTCTTTCTGCTACCACAGACCAATTCACTACACTCCAAAAAGCACCTAAATAATCAGCACGGCGATTTTGATATTTTAAATAGTAGGCATGCTCCCAAACATCTGCTCCTAATAATGGCGTTCCTTTTACTTCGGCAACATCCATTAATGGATTATCTTGATTTGGAGTAGAGCTCACTTCTAATTTCCCCTCTTTTAAGATTAACCAAGCCCAACCACTTCCAAAGCGCGTCATACCTGCTGCATTAAACTTTTCTTTAAATGCATCAAAGCTTCCAAAAGCAGTATTAATAGCTTCAGCTAAAGCACCAGTTGGATTTCCTCCAGCATTGGGTGCTAAGCTTGCCCAAAAAAAACTGTGGTTCCAATGTCCACCTCCGTTATTACGAACAGCTGGACTAATGCTACCTGCTACTGCAACTAATTCTTCTAATGTTTTGCCTTCGTTAGGTGTACCCGCCACTGCTTTGTTTAAATTATCGACATAAGCTTGGTGGTGTTTTCCATGATGTATTTGCATTGTCAAAGTATCAAAATGGGGTTCTAGTGCTTCGTGTGCGTAGGGTAAGGCTGGTAAAGTAAATGACATATTTTTTTATTTATTGTTTTTGTAAATGATCTACAAATTTACACTGCTTTCCTTTCATTTAAGCGAAGACCATGCTTTTTTTCCCTAAATAGAAAGAGAATGAATTATCTTTTTGCTTTAAAAAAGGACTGCATCAGCGCAGCACATTCTTCCTGTAAGATGCCACCTATTAAAGTAGTAGAAGGGTGGAATGGATTTTTTTCAGTCACTCGGCGGTAACTATTTTTTTCATCGTAAGCGCCAAAAACAATATGACCTATCTTATTCCAATACAGTGCGCCTGCGCACATCAAACAAGGTTCTAAAGTAACATATAAGGTAGCTTCGGGTAAATACTTGGATTGTAAATTTTCACAAGCGCTGCTGATGGCTAAAATTTCAGCATGTGCTGTTACATCTTTTAATAGCTGAACTTGATTATATCCCTTTGCAATGACTTGGTTATTCATAACAATGACTGCTCCAACGGGGACTTCATCTTCGTCAAAGGCCCTCTTTGCTTGTAAGAGGGCCTGACGCATAAATTGTTCATGAATATCGTTCACTAATCCTAATTATTTTTTTAATAATAGAACATACTTCACCATAGCTTCTGCATCTTCTTCTTTAATTTGAGGATGCGGTGTCATTGGTATAGCGCCCCATACACCAGTTCCGCCTTTTATTACTTTAGAAGCCAACATTTTAATATTGCTTTCTGTCGCTTCATATTTTGCAGCTACATCTTTGTAAGCTGGTCCAATTAATTTTTCACTTGTTTTATGACAGGTTAAACAATCGCTACCTGCTATCAATGCTAAGCCTTTTTGATAATCTGGATTTTCAGATAAGGGTTTGGGTGCTGCTACCGCTTTTGTTTCTGTTCCTGCTGTTGCAGTTGCCTCTTTTTTTTCTTCTCCACTTCCACATGCCATTAAAACGACTACTGCTACAATTGTTCCTAAAACCTTTTTCATACTGTTTGTAATTTAAATATTAATTGAATTGATTAAATGCCTAGAATTTTTTTGTTAAATGCCTCATCTGATCCTGTATTTGCAAAATCATCAAATGCTTTTTCGGTGACTTTGATGATATTTTTTTGAATAAAAATAGCACCTTCGGCTGCGCCTACTTCAGGATGCTTAATAGCACATTCCCATTCCATAACAGCCCATCCTTTAAAATCATAGGCGGCTAGTTTGCTAAATATATTTTTGAAATCAACCTGCCCATCACCTAAGGATCTAAATCGGCCTGCACGGTCAATCCAATTTTGATAGCCACCATAAACCCCTTGCTTTGCAGTGGGATTAAATTCTGCATCTTTTACATGGAACATTTTAATACGCTCATGAAATGCATCTATGTATCCTAAGTAATCCATACACTGTAAAACAAAATGGGAAGGATCATATAATAAACATGCACGAGGGTGCTGATTTACTTTTTCTAAAAACATTTCATAAGTCACGCCATCATGTAAATCCTCGCCTGGATGAATTTCATAACAAACGTCAACGCCTACTTTATCAAATTCATTTAAAATGGGCAACCATCTTTTAGCAAGTTCGGTAAATCCGGTTTCAACCAATCCTGCAGGGCGTTGTGGCCAAGGATATACGGTATGCCATAATAAAGCACCACTAAAAGTAGCGTGTGCATTTAATCCTAAATTTTGCGAAGCTTTAGCTGCATATTTTAATTGTTGTATTGCCCAGTCCGTTCTTGCTTTAGAATTTCCGTGTACTTCCTTTGGTGCAAATCCATCAAATTGTGCATCATAGGCAGGGTGCACTGCAATTAATTGACCTTGTAAGTGCGTTGATAATTCGGTGATTTCCATTCCTGCACTTGCTACAATTCCTTTAATTTCATCAGCATATGTTTTACTCTCAGCTGCTTTTTGTAAATCAATACATCTTGCATCCCAACTTGGAATTTGAACGCCTTTGAATCCTAATGATGCTGCCCATTTACATATACTTTCTAAATTATTAAAGGGTGCAACATCTCCCATAAACTGCGCTAAAAATATGCCGGGTCCTTTTATTGTGGTCATAATACTTGTTTAAATAAATAATCAAATCGTTTTTTATTCACCTATTTTTTATAAAACGTAAGGGGTCCATTTTTTATCAGACTGTGATGAGGCTACCACATTATCAATGAAAGCCATTCCTCTTAATCCATCTTCGATAGAAGGGAAATCCAACATTTCAGCGGTAGGCGTTGTGCCATCTATTTTACAACCTAATGTTAATGCAAAATTGCGATAGATATTTGCAAAGGCTTCAAGATAACCTTCTGGATGTCCGCCCGGTGTTCGACAATTATGTATAGCAGCAGCAGATAGATGAGCACCATAGTTACCACCTGCTCTTAAAATTTGAGTGGGTTGATCCAACCATTTTACAAGTAGGGTATTGGGTTCGTGTTGCGCCCATTCTATGCCACCACGTTCACCATACACTCTAATTTTTAATGCATTTTCCTCACCTGCCGCTACTTGTGATGCCATTAAAACACCTTTTGCACCATTGTCAAATTTTAACATCACTGCGCCATCATCATCTAATAAACGTCCTTCCACCATTGTATTTAATTCGGCACACACATCGGTAATTTTAGCGCCAGTAATATATTCTGATAAATGCGCGGCGTGGGTTCCAATATCTCCCATCACCGAACTCTTGCCCGATTTTTTTGGATCTGTTCTCCAAGCGGCTTGTGTATTTCCTTCACGTTCTGATAATGTGCTGAGCCAACCCTGCGGATATTCGACCCAAACTTTTCGGATCTTTCCTAGTTTACCTTCTTTCACCATTGCCTTAGCTTGTTTCACCATTGGATATCCGGCATAGGTATGCGTTAGGCAAAGTGTTAAACCTGTTTCTTCTAATTTTTGTTTTAATTGTTTGGCCTCGTCTAATGAAAAAGTGATCGGTTTTTCAATGACCACATGAAATCCATATTCTAATGCCATCATCGCAGGTGCAAAGTGGGCAAAATTAGGAGTCACAATGGTTACAAAATCGATGCGTTCAGAAGCGGGTAAACTTGCTTCTTTTTTTATCATCTCATCATAGGTTAAGTAAATTCTTTCTTTAGGTAGAAACAAAGCTTCGCCAGAAGCGACTGCTACCTCTGGACGAACACTTAAAGCACCACAACTAACTTCAATAAGGCCATCCATATTAGCTGCCAAGCGATGAATAGCCCCAATAAAGGCATCTTTTCCACCCCCTACCATACCCATGCGTAATTTTCGGTTCATTTTGACTTTTTTTAAGCGAATAATGCAAATTTAAATCCAATTAACATTGATGGATTGTAACTCAAGCAATTTCCTTATTATTTCGCAAATAACCCCCATTTTTAACTTAAAACTTTATAAAAAACAACAAAAAAAAATTATATTTATCCAATCATTATTCGTTGTTACTTAATAATTATCTGTAATGTCATCAAATGTGAATAGACGCAATGTTATAAAACAAGTTTTAACTGGTTCGGCTGCCTTGGCAACAGGAGTGGCGGTCCCCTCAAATTTAATAGCAGCTGTGAAAAAAGGTTTAGACAATCAAAACAAAAAGATTTCTCTGAAAGGAAAAATCAATCATTCGGCCTGTAGATGGTGTTATAGTGATATACCCATTGACCAATTGGCTAAAAACTTTGCAGGAATGGGAATGATTGGTATGGATTTAGTAGGTCCCTCCGAATGGCATGTGTTAAAGGAAAACAATTTAATTTCCACCATGTGCAATGGTGCCGAAATAGGTTTAACCAAAGGATTTAATGAGCCTAGTTTTCATGATACTTTAGTAAAAAATTATACAGATCATATTAATTATGTTGCAGATGCGGGGTACACTAATTTAATTTGTTTTTCAGGAAGTAGAAATGGGATGGATGATGAAACAGGATTAAATAATTGCGTAAAAGGGCTCAAAAGAATTATGGCACAGGCCGAAAAAAGAGGCGTGATGATTCAAATGGAATTATTAAATTCAAAAGTGGATCATAAGGATTATATGTGCGATAGATCGGTATGGGGTGTTGAATTATGTAAACGAGTGGGTTCCCCTAATTTTAAATTACTTTTTGATATTTATCATATGCAAATTGATGAAGGAGATATCATCAGCACCATCAATAAGAACCACGAATATTATGGGCACTATCATACTGGAGGCGTTCCAGGGCGTAATGAAATTGATGAACGCCAAGAATTATATTATCCTGCCATCATGCGCGCTATCGTTGCTACTGGATTTAAGGGGTATGTTGCTCAGGAATTTATTCCTTCCGATAAGGATGCTATGGCGTCTTTAAAAAAGGCTATTGAAATTTGTGATATTTAAAAATTAATTTAACGCAATCAAATTTATATTTTATGATGAACCGACGAGATGCCTTAGCTAGAGTAGCCCTCATCATGGGTGGGACTGTTTTAGGGGCCGAAGCTTTTTTATCAGGATGTACAACTGCTAAAACCGGATTAAAATTTTCGGTAGACGATATCGCCTTTTTAAATGAAGTTGCGGAAACGATTATTCCTACTACCAATACACCTGGCGCTAAAGAAGCGAAAGTGGGAGAATTTATGTCAGTCATGGTGACCGACTGTTATGATGAAAAAAATCAAACCATTTTTATGGAAGGGATTCGTACACTTCAATTCAAAGATGCAAAATCCAAAATTGGTAAATCTTTTATGGAAGCCAGTGCGCAAGAGCGTCACCAATTGTTAGTGGATATTGATAAAGAAGCAGCTGCTTATCAAAAAAATAAAAAATCACAAGATCCTAAACATTATTTTACCATGATGAAGGAGTTGTCACTTACAGGATATTTTACTTCAGAGATAGGCGCCACCAAAGCTTTGCGATACATAGCGATACCTGGAAGATATGAAGGATGTATTCCTTATCATAAAGGTGATAAAGCTTGGGCCACTTAGTCAATCAACTTAATTCTACTTTTTCATCAGGTTCTCCATTCAAATCATTTACACTTTTAATTTATTTTATGTCAAACTCAAGAAGAAATTTTTTACGCAATACTGCCTTAGCAGGTTTAGCTATTAGCACTCCATTTAAGAACGAATTATTTTCCATGGTGAATCCAAAAAATACTTTTGGTATTCAATTATGGACAGTGAAAGAAGCTTTAGCAAAAAATCCAATGGCTGTTTTAAAACACTTATCTAATTCAGGATATAAACAAATTGAAAGTTTTGAAGGAGCGAATGGCATGTTTTGGGGTATGAAAAATACGGCCTTTAAAAATGAATTAGATAATATGGGTATGAAGATCGTTTCATCTCATTGCGATATCAGTAAGGACTTTGAACGCAAGGCAGCAGAAGCTGGCGAAATTGGCATAAAGTACTTAATCTGTCCAAGCAAGGGTCCACAAAAATCAATTGATGACTTTAAGCGTTTTGCAGATGAATTTAATAAATGTGGTGAAATAGCAAATAAGCATGGCATTCGCTTTGCTTATCACAATCACGATTATTCATTTAAAGCAATGAATGGAGGTATTCCTCAAGATGTAATGATGGATATGACCGATCCGAAATTGGTTGATTTTGAAATGGATATTTATTGGGTAGTGGCAGCCGGTGCTAATCCAGTTACTTATTTGAATAAATATCCTAATCGATTTAAATTATGTCATGTAAAGGACTTAGTGAAAATCCCTTCTGGACATGAGTCTTGTGTGATTGGTAAAGGCACCATCGACTTTAAAAATATTTTAAAGTTAGGGGCTCAAAAAGGATTACAATACTTTATCGTTGAACAAGAAGCTTATACAGGCACCAATGAATTAGATTGTGCTAAAGACAATGCAACAGCAATGTCTCAATTAAATTGGAAATAATAAGGCTTTTTAAAAGGACGCTAATTTATTTTTTTGAATTAAATCACTTAAGGCATTGTAGAGCGCATTTAAGTCATCGATGCTGTTAAAGGCATTGATGGAGTATCTTATGTATACATCCTTTTCCTGACGCATTATAGGCACTTCGATTTTATAGTCTGTAAATAAACTGCGTTGTAATATTTCTGGCTCATTGGTTTTAATAGGAATACTTAACATTTGTCCAATCCATTCATTGGTTAAAGGACTAATGGGTTTAGAACCTAATAGGTCATAAAAGCGTTGGGCATTCGCTAGCACCATCTCATGACATTGTTTACTCACGCTTACCCAATCATTTTGTTCCATAAATGTAATACAAGTGGGCACTGTTAAAAATGCCGAAAAGTCACGGGTACCAATCATTTGGTTGTAATCTAAAAAAGTAGAATGCGAAGGTTTTAATGCCTTATATCCCCAACTTACGATTAATGGATCACACCATGTTTGAACCGACTTGTGGGCATATAAAAAACTACATCCTTTAGGCGCCATCATCCATTTGTGGCAAGCACCTGTATAAAAATCGGCTTCAATTTCACTTATATTTAGTGGAATATGCGCTGGTGCATGTGCGCCATCCACGATGGTGATCAGGCCTTTTGATTTTGCTATTGCACAAATTTCTTTAACAGGAAAAATTAACCCAGTAGAACTTGTAATGTGACTTATGAATATCGCTTTGGTGGTGGGGCGAAGTCCTTCAAAAAAATCGGCAATGAATTGTTCTTTACTTGTTATGGGCAAATTTATTTTTTGTCTTCGATAGATAGCTCCCGCTTTTTCACAATAAAAATTCCAAGTTCGATCACATGCGCCATATTCAATATCGGTGGTTAATATTTCATCCCCTTTTTGTAAAGGAAAATTTTTCGCGATTAAATTAATGGCAAAAGAAGGGTTGGTCACATATACCAAATCATCCTTATCTGTGACGCCTACAAAATTGGCTAAGGCTGCACGGCTGTCGGCTAAATATTGATATCCGTCAAATGCTATAAATTGAACAGGCTCGGCTTCCAAGACCCTTTGCCACTGTTGGTAATTTTCAAAGATAGGTTTTGGGGTTGCACCAAAAGAACCAAAGTTTAAAAAATGTATTTCCGGGTTTAATAAAAACTGGTCACTTAAATTTTCCATGACTTAAATTTATAATTTTAAAGATAGCCTTCACAAGGAAAGTTAAAGTTACCACTTAATTGAGCGATATAAAAAACCCTTCTACCAAATTAAGGTAGAAGGGTTTTAGCAATTTATTGATTTGATATTAAATACCCAAACTCCAGCCGTCGCGATAATTGCGTTTCACAAATTGATTGGCTTCGTCGAAGTTGGTGATTTTCATATTAGGGCCATCCCATTGTAATTGTATGTTTCTTCCAGGGAAAGTAGTTCTTCCTGCTTTATCCGTTGACTTGATGTCATAACTTCTAATGGCTAAGTTCCCCATTAAAACAGATTCAGTTAATGGACCTGCAATATCAAAATTGGAACTTAGGTTTTTAGCTAGATCACTTCCAGGTCCAGCGATACAAGCTTCTACCCATGCAGCGTAGTGACCATTATCTCCACCTTTAACAAGTGCAACTGTTTTAGGTACCGTTGTTGTTTTTGTTAAACTTGTTGGTAATAACTGTGGGTTCACGCCATAAGTACCTGCCATCATTTTTCCTTTTGTGCCTTCAAAAATGATACCGTTGCCGCCATCACCCATCTGCTCATTAGGTCCTAATTCGGCTGGTCTTTCTGGTTGAATTCCGCCATCCATCCAATGTAATTTAATTTCTGTTTCTTTATTTTTTCCTTTGTGTTTGTTAAAAGGCCCTTTAAAGGTTAATATAATATGCGATCCCATTGGGGGACTATCTGGTGCATCTAATTTTTGCCAAGGCGCTGTATATCTTGTAGCAATACTACATTCAGCTGCTACTGGATAGCCTAATCCTAATACTGCAAATCCAGGTGCCATAATATGACAAGCCATATCGCCTAATGCACCGGTTCCGTAATCCCACCATCCTCTCCAGTTAAATGGTAATAACCCATCGAAATAATCTTTCTTAGGCGCAGTACCTAACCATAAATTAAAATCTAATTCAGCAGGAATGACAGAAGGTGTTGCAGGACGAATTGCACCTTGTGGCCATACTGGACGATCGGTGTAACAATAAATAGTATGTACATCTCCAATTAATCCTTCGTTATACCAATCTTGTAACATACGAACGCCATCTCCTGATGCACCTTGGTTTCCCATTTGTGTTACTACATTATGTTTTCTTGCCGCTTCGGTCATCATCCTTGCTTCAAAAATATCGTGTGCGATTGGTTTTTGTACATAGACATGCTTGCCTAATTGCATAGCTGCCATGGCTTGTACTGCATGCATATGATCGGGCGTAGAAACGGAACAAGCATCAAAATGCTTATGTTCTTTATCTAACATTTCTCTATAGTCCTTATAGTATTTTGCATTCGGATAGCGTTGACGACTTTTAACCGCTTGTCTGTCATCTACATCACATAAAAAAGCGATATCTGCTTTTCCAGAATTGTAAAAGTTAAATAAATCACTTTCTCCTTTTCCGCCAGAACCTATTCCAGCAACTTGTAATTTATCACTTGGTGCAATAAAGCCTTTTCCTCCTAGCACGTGCCTAGGTAAAATATAAAATCCACCCATGGCAAGGGCTGAATTTTTAATAAAATTTCGTCGACTGTTATTTGATTTGTTCTTGGACATAGCAAATGGTTAATGGTGGATAAATCTATTTAAATTTAAGTATGTTAAATTATAGAAAAATCGCGATAATTTGAAATAATTTTTAGGAGTGACAAATGGCCTCGTCCATTTGCCCAATTAAGCTTAAATTGCTGCATAATTTCATACCATCATGTCAAATTTAAACATGCTTAGGGACTATTTTAGTTCAGGCGCAACTCAGCCATACGCCTTTAGATTACTTCAATTACAAAGGCTAAAAAAAGTAGTTTTAGAATCTGAAAAAGTATTATATGATGCCTTATATGCCGATCTTAAAAAAACGGATGAAGATGCCTGGGCTACTGAGGTAGGATTTTTCTTAAGTGAATTAAACTATACAATTAAGCATTTAAAGGAGTGGATGGAACCTAAATCTGTTGCGACCAACTTAGTTAATATGCCCTCCTCTAGTTATACGATACAAGAACCTTTGGGCGTGGTATGTATAATTGCTCCTTGGAACTATCCATTTCAGTTATTGTTTACTCCATTAATTGGAGCAATTGCAGGAGGTAATTGTGCAGTATTAAAACCAAGTGAATTTGCGCCAGCTACAGCAAAAGTAATGGGTAAAATAGTAGACTCCCTTTTCCCAGATAATTATATACTTTATTTAGAAGGCGAGGGCGCTACCATATTACCTCCCTTGTTAACAGAAAATAGATTTGATCATATTTTTTATACAGGAAGCACACAGGTAGGAAAAATAATTTATAAATATGCTGCTGAAAAATTAGTTCCAGTTACTTTAGAATTGGGCGGTAAAAGTCCTGCTGTTATTACTTCTAGTGCAAATTTAAGAGTGGCAGCGCGCCGTTTAGCGAGTCCTAAGTTTTCAAATTGTGGTCAAATGTGTATTGCACCGGACTATATTTTAGTACCAAATGAGTTAAAGGATAATTTAATTAAAGAGTTAATCATCGCCATTCAAGCATTTTATGGGGCAGATGCAGAAGCGTCGGAACATTATGGTAAAATTATCAATGACAAGCAATGGTTGCGAATCACTAGTTATTTGTCGGAAGGGGAAATTGTTTATGGTGGAAAATCAAACAGAGAAAAATTATTTATTGAGCCCACCATTATGACAGGTGTTCATGCAGATGCAAAAATAATGCAGGATGAAATTTTTGGACCTATTCTTCCTATTTTGACTTATCAAACCAAAGAAGAAGCTTTAGCGATTATACAAAAAAATCCAAACCCATTGGCGTTTTATGTTTTTACAGAAAACAAAGCAGATGAAGATTATTGGTTAACCAATGTACCTTCTGGAGGGGCTTGCGTTAATAATGCGACCATGCATATTACCAATCATGATTTACCCTTTGGGGGCAGGGGTTTTAGTGGCACAGGCGGCTATCATGGAAAATTAAGTTTTGATACCTTTACGCATACTAAGTCGGTATTAAAAACACCTACCTGGATAGATCCTAGTTTTAAATATCCTCCTTATAAAGGCAAGGCTTGGTTGCTTAAAAGATTAATTGGGTAATGAAAAATAAAAAAATGATCATGATAAAAATTGCTATTGCTTTTGGCATTTTAGTGTCGGCCACCTTGATGATGAAAAAAAAGGATATGTCGTATCGCCAATCTGTTTTAAAAACCTTGTATCCTATGATCATGTGGTCGAGCCACTCTAGTGGAGCCAAACAAGTTTTAAGCAATCAGCAATCGGTTACGCCTCCTGTTTCTTTTTATACTTTACATTCAAAAATGATAGACGGGACCGATTTGGATTTGACTGCTTATAAAGGGAAAAAAGTTATGATTGTCAACACGGCAAGTGATTGTGGATTTACTGGTCAGTATGAAGCACTTGAAAAATTACATCAGCAATATAAGGATGAGTTAGTGGTCATTGGTTTTCCAGCGAATGATTTTAAAGAACAAGAAACCAAAGACAATCAAAATATTGCAGCATTTTGTAAAAAAAATTACGGAGTCACATTCCCTTTAATGGAAAAATCTATTGTGATCAAAAAGAATCATCAAAATGAAGTACATAAATGGCTTTCAGATATGAGTTTGAATGGCTGGTGTAATCAAGAACCTGCTTGGAATTTTTGTAAATATTTAATTAATGAACAAGGGGTTTTAGTCAACTATTTCCCAATGACCATTGATCCACTCGATCCAATCGTCATTGCAGCGATAGAAAAAAAGAATGATTGATTCACTAATTGATAGGGCAGTGCTCGTGGTAATTTTCTAAAACAATATGGCCAGATTCAATCACCATGTCCTTGTATTTTTCTTTTATTTCATCCAAGATGGCTTCCACTTCCTGTTGTTCGGTAATACGAACTAATTTATTTCTGTATTCTTTGATATTAGGCAGGCCTCTTAAATAATTGGCATAGTGTCTGCGCATTTCGTTGATACCAGCAATAGGGCCTTTCCACTGCATGGATTTTATTAAATGCTTTCGCGCTACTTCAACGCGTTCTTCGATCGTTGGATCGGCACGCTTAGTACCCGTTTCAACAAAATGTTTTATCTCTCTAAATATCCAAGGATATCCTATGGCGGCACGACCAATCATAATACCGTCTACGCCATATCTGTTTTTATATTCCAACGCTTTTTCGGGAGAATTGATATCTCCATTTCCAAAAATGGGTATATGAATTCGAGGATCATTTTTAATTTCACCTATCAAGGTCCAATCTGCTTCTCCTTTATACATTTGTGTACGTGTTCGTCCGTGAATCGCCAATGCTTTGATGCCCACATCTTGTAATCTTAAAGCGACCTCATGTATATTTTTTGTACTATCATCCCAGCCTAATCGTGTTTTTACAGTGACAGGAAGGTTGGTACTTTTTACCACCGCTTCCGTTAATCTTACCATTAAATCCAAGTCCCTTAATACACCTGCGCCGGCACCTTTGGTCACTACTTTTTTTACTGGGCATCCAAAATTGATATCAATTAAATCAGGATTTACCGTATCCACAATTTTAGTACACATGGCCATTGCTTCCTCATCTCCCCCAAATATTTGAATTCCAATAGGGCGCTCGTAGTCAAATATGTCTAATTTTTGTCGGCTCTTGATAGCATCTCTAATGAGGCCTTCACTACTGATAAATTCGGTATACATTAAGTCAGCACCATTATCCTTGCATACCGCTCTAAATGGCGGATCACTGACATCCTCCATCGGCGCTAATAATAGCGGGAAAGAGGGAAGTTGTATTGGACCTATAGAAACCATATGAATTCATTATCTTGCACCTAACCTGGTGCGGTTGCAAAGGTACCAATAAAATGCATTTACATGTCTAGTTCAGATACTTCCATTTTTAGTATGAGCCCCGGCCCTAAATTGGCCGTTTTCATAGGTTTAACCAGCATTTGCCTAATTATAGGTGGTTTTGTTAGTTTTTCTATTGTGGCTGCCATACTTCATGTTCATTTTAGCGATATTCAATCCATTATATTACAGCCTCAATATGTCAATATCACTCAATTTGCTAATGCCTTGGCTTCCATCATTGCATTTGGATTGCCTAGTATTGGAGTTGCTTTATTGAATAAGGATAAATTAGGTAGGGTTTTGGGTTTTTCACCTATTCAATCCATTCGTCAGGTGGGCTTGGTTATATTAATTGCAGTGATCGGTTTATTTTTAAGCGGTTCCTTAGGCGATTTAACTACCAAAATTCCAATTCCTGTTTCATTTAAAAATTGGGCTACTCAATTAGAAGATCAGTATAAAAAAGCATTGTATGCCATGACGCAAATGAAATCATTGTTTGATTTATTGTTTGCCTTGATCGCTGTTGCAGTGATACCTGCCATTTTTGAAGAACTTTATTTTAGAGCTACTTTGCAAAAAATATTATCACAATGGATCGGCAAACCTTATATAGCCATTGTGATCACCGCTATTTTATTTAGTGCATTTCATTTTTCCTATTTTGGATTTTTATCAAGAATGTCTTTGGGTATTATCATTGGCCTCGTATATCATATCACTAAAACAATTTGGCTGCCTATATTGATGCATTTTATAAATAATGCAATAGGAGTGTCTGCTTTATATTTTTTAAGAAATCAACCTGAAAAAATGGAATCAGTGATCGAAGGAAACCTTACTTATTATTGGGCCATCATAGCTATATTCGCAATCATTATTTTATGTAGACAATTAAAAAATAATACCCATGACCTTGGATTGGAAAAAAGTATATAGCAGCACGCAATTATCTGTGGCTTCCATTGTGGCGGGCTTATTAAGAGAGCAGGACATTCAAGCTAATGTTTTAAATAAGATAGACTCATCCTATGTATTTTTAGGGGAAGTAGAGGTTTATGTACCTGCAAATGATTATGAAAAAGCCTTAACAATCGTACATGCTTTTTAAATTTATTTTTTTTCATAATTTTACAATTAAATTCCTTCATACTTAAAATAAAAAATTTATGGCAATTAATTTTTCAGTTTTAAAAACAAGGACACTTTCGGCAGTTGTTTTTGCAGCCCTTATGTTGGGAGGTATATTATGGAATCAGTGGTCCTTTTTTATTTTATTTACAATAGTACAAATAGGTTGTTTATTTGAATTTCAAAAATTGATGCGAATCGTCATACCCGAGTATGCTGCTATTAACAAAGTGCATCAATGGGGGACTTTGTGCTTGGGTATTTTTATTATGATTGCTTTTGCATTTCAAAATATTGCTTTTAGAGGGGTAGGTATTGATCAATATTCTAATTATGCTTTTATTGCAATGGCTGTCCTTATTTTATTAGCTGATCTGATTACAAAAAAATTTAACTATAAAACCATTTTGGTTTCAGCAGCCGGGTTAATTTATATTTCATTCGGTCTTGCTTTATTATTTCCATTAAGAGATATCATGAGCCATTCATTTGTAGGTGATATTGGTTATACCATTCCCCTTGTGTTAGTGCTTTCAATTTGGGTCAATGATAGCGCTGCCTACTTAGTGGGCTCCCTAGTAGGTCGTAGGCCATTATCCCGTATTTCTCCCAATAAAACCTGGGAGGGTACCATTGCCGGCATCATCATTTCAATTTTATTGGTAACGAAACTGCTCGGGCAATATATTCCACTGAATGAAAAAGCCATTTTTTTAATTAGTGTAGTGTCTTGCATTGCAGGCACTTTGGGGGACTTAGTAGAAAGTAAATTAAAAAGATGGGCTAATGTAAAAGATAGTGGGTCCATGATGCCAGGCCATGGAGGATTTTTAGATAGATTTGATTCTGTTTTATTAGCCACCCCTTTTGTATGGTTGCTTATTAAACTTCTGTATTAATGTTTTACATTTGCACTTTAAAATTATTTATATGACCATTCACAAGGAAGGAACAGCAACCATTTCATTGACAGCCCTATTTGTAAGTTTATTGAACCTTGCTAATTTCTCCTATTTATTTCCAGTAAGCCTAGTAGGTGCATGGGCCGTATTTGTGATTACTTTAGCTTTCTTCTTATTTATCGTTTCTTTTTTTAGAATGCCTAACCGACAACTTACGATTAATGATTCCTCCATAATTGCGCCGGCCGATGGGAAAGTGGTGGTGATTGAAGAAGTACAACCAGATGAATTTTATACCGACAAGCGTATTCAAATAAGTGTTTTTATGAGTCCTGCGAATGTGCATGTGAATCGGTTGCCCATTGCTGGAAATATTATTTATAATCAATACCACCCAGGAAAATTTTTAGTCGCCTGGCATCCTAAATCATCTACTGACAATGAAAGATGGTCGGTGGTGATTGAAAATAGCAAGGGCAGTATATTATGTAAACAAATTGCAGGCGCTTTAGCTAGACGTATTTGTAATTATAGTTCGGTGGGTCAATCCTTTAACCAATGCGATGAATATGGCTTTATTAAATTTGGTAGCCGAGTAGATTTATTATTACCCGTTGGTGCAAAAATTCACACCAAAATTGGGGATGCCGTACAAGGGGGTGTTACTGTATTAGCAAGCTGGTAATAGTTCCTTGTAAATTACAAAATATTTTCTAGTTCTTGTAAGTGCGTGATGGTATAAGTAGCCCTTAGAGTTGGCTCCACTTGTAAATGATTTACAAATATGGTATCCATTCCTATATTAATACCGCCTTGTATATCTGCAGTTTCGTTGTCTCCAATCATAATGCTTTCCTTTAATTGAGCATTGGCGCTTTTTAAAGCATACTCAAATATTTCCTTGTTGGGTTTTAAACTATTACTTGCTTCTGAAGTAATGACTTCGGAAAAAAAGTGCGCTATTTCGGCATTCTCAATTTTTTTATATTGAACCGACTCAAAGCCATTGGTAATTAAATGCAATTTGTATTCTTTGTTCTTCAAATAATTTAAAATTTCAATAGTATGCGGGAATAGCTTTTTTTTGGTGGGCAAAATACTTAAAAAAGAAACCGACATTTCTTTTGATAATTTTTCATTTGCAACTTTAAAATCTAAAAGACTTAAATAAATTCGTTTCCATCTTAATTCGTCTTGCTTAATAAATCCCTTGGCATACCTATCCCATAATCGATGGTTGTGTGCAGTATAAATAGCAAAGAATGCATCAAAATCGGTAATCCCTAAATCAGCAATACCATAAGTGATATATAATTCCTGCATGGTTTCCTTTGAATTTAATTCAAAGTCCCATAAGGTATGGTCCAAATCAAAAAATAAGTCCTTATAGGGCATGGCGGAGTATTAAGAATTGCTAAAATACAATTTTGCTTCCTATCTTTAATCAATAATTTTGAATATGATTGTAGTTATTACGGGTGCTTCACAAGGAATCGGATATGCGATAGCTAAGCAATTCGCTCAGGCAGGAAATACCTTATTAATGTGTAGTAAAACACAGGCTAATATTGAGCTTGCTGCAAAAAATTTAGCGGCGCAATACCCTGATGCCATCGTCCATTTTACCAAAGCGGATTTGTCCATAAAGGAAGATTGTCTTCAATTTGCTCAATGGTGTTTAAATAAAGGGACTCCCGATATTTTGATTAATAACGCTGGCTTTTTTTTACCAGGTCATATTCAGGATGAAGCAGATAACATTTTAGAGCAACAGATGGCTGTTAATTTATATTCTGCTTATCATACTACCCGTGCTTTATTGCCCTCGATGTTAAAGTTGGGGAAGGGGCATATTTTTAATATTTGTTCTATTGCCTCATTGGATGCGTATGCTCAAGGTGGTTCTTATAGCATCAGTAAATTTGCTTTACTTGGCTTTTCTAAAAATTTGAGATTAGAATTAAAAGACAAAGGCATAAAAGTAACTGCTGTTTGTCCTGGCGCTACTTATACCCATAGTTGGGATGGGAGCGGGGTGGTGCCTAGTCGGATAATGGAAGCCGATGATATTGCGAAAATGATTTTTGCAGCCGCTCATTTAAGTCCGCAGGCAGTGGTGGAGGATATAGTCATGCGACCACTTAAGGGAGATTTATAAAAATTAAAGTCGTTCGGCGCCTTCGTCATCTGTATTAACAGGGCCCTCTATTTCTGGTGATGCAGTAGGTTTATTCTGATTTGAAAAACTTTCTCTAGCTTTTTTTGCCATTGCTAATCTTTCAATAATTAATTCAGCAATTAAGGAGGCGGCATCTTCATTTGGATTTTCCTGTAGTACTTTTTTAAGCTTTGCTTCAGACACATCAATTCGATATAACAATTGAACTACTTTTGAAAAATCATTTTTAATATACTCATTCAAGTAGTCAATTAATTTTTCTTTCGAAAGATTTTCTAAACTGAGTAATGATAATTCCATTAGTTGAATTTTTCAATAACACCTAAACTAAATAAAGCGAAATCATATTTGACTGGGTCTTTGCTGTCCAAAGTTCGGCAATAACTAGTTAATTCCAATGCAGTTATCCAATCTGTTTGTTTACGCTTAATCATTCCTAATGATCTTGCCACTCTTGCCACATGCACATCAACAGGACAGATCAGTTCAGCGGGTTTTATGGATTTCCAGATACCAAAATCTACTCCTTGTTGATCATTTCGGATCATCCACCTTAAATACATATTTAGTCTTTTGCAGGTGGACCCTGAAACGGGACTGGCAATATGTTTTTTGGTACGATGAGGTGCATCTTCTATTGAAAAAAAATATTCATGAAAATGGGTAAGGGCCATTTCGACATTTTTTATTTTTTCTCCCGTCACTTGATGCTTAAAAAATGCAGTTTCTAAAGTAGTTTGATTTGCATAATGCTGCTTAAAAAACTCAATGACATATAATAAGTCCGTATCGTTAAATGTGCGATGTACGAATCCTAATAATTTTTTTAAATCCTTGGGTTGATGTTGGGTGCAAAAAGCATGTGGAGCATTGTCCATTCTATCTAACAACTCCCTACTTTTATTAATAATGGTGGTTCTGTTTCCCCATGCAAAAATCGCCGCAAGGAAGCCCGCTATCTCAACATCCTGTTGCTTTGTAAATAAATGGGGTATGCAAATAGGATCCTTCGCTATAAAAGAGATTTGGTTGTACTCCTTTACCTTTTGATTTAAAAGTGTTTGAATATCATTTGACATTATCCAATGGCTTGCGCTAAATCCGATATTAAATCTTCTACATCTTCTATCCCAACACTTAATCGTATCAAGCCATCTGATAATCCATTTGCAATTCTTTGTTCACGAGGTATGGAGGCATGGGTCATACTTGCAGGGTGATTGATTAAGGATTCTACACCGCCCAAGCTTTCGGCTAATGAAAATACTTTGGTGCTAGATAAAACTTTAGTAGCTGCTGCTACAGTATCTTCTTTCAAGGTAAAGCTCATCATGCCTCCAAATCCACGCATTTGTTTTTTTGCAATGGCATGATTGGGATGGTCTTCAAATCCACACCAATATACTTTACCCACTTTTGAATGCTGACGTAAATAATGTGCCACTTTTTCGCCATTCTCGCAATGTCTTTGCATTCGAACATGTAAAGTTTTAATTCCTCTTAACACTAAAAAACAATCCTGTGGTCCTGGAACAGCACCTGTACTTTTTTGAATAAAATACAATTGATCTCGCAAGGCTTCATCATTCATCACTAAGCAACCTTGTATTACATCGCTATGGCCTCCTAAATATTTTGTGGCAGAATGCATGACAATGGTAGCGCCAAAGTCTAATGGATTTTGTAAATAAGGGGATGCAAAAGTATTATCAACACAAACGATGCAATTATTCTTTTTGCCAATGTTCGCTACTGCTTCTATATCGGTAATATTCATCAATGGATTGGTGGGGGTTTCTACCCAAATTAATTTTGTAGCAGTAGTGATTGCATTTGCAACATTTTCTGCATTGGAAGTATCTACATATACAAATTTGATACCCATTTTTTCGTGCACTTTTGAAAACAAACGAAAAGAGCCACCATACATGTCATGTGCTGCTATCACTTCATCTCCAGGCACTAATAATCTCATCACTGCATCCGTAGCAGCAACACCACTTGCAAAAGCCAATCCAAATTTTCCATTCTCAATGACTGCAAACGCTTCTTCTAAAGCAAATCGAGTTGGATTTTGACTTCGGGCATATTCATACCCTTTATGCACGCCCGGCGCGGATTGAACATAAGTAGATGTTTGATATATAGGCGTCATAATTGCTCCCGTACTTGGATCGGGATGAGCACCTGCATGTATGTATTTTGTACCTAGTTTCATAACCGTCTGATTTAGGTACAAAGATGCCGAATTTTAAGCAACTATATGGGTTGATTTCCGTTTTTAAACATACGGTAGGAAAAAATAGTAGGCACTAAAACCATCACTAACATAAGGGCCATGAACGCGATAAAGGAAGGTGTAGCTGGCAATAAAATTCCTGCAATCAACTGAAGGACACCTCCGTAAACCCATACCTTTCCTGCTATTTTATGTGTTGCATTCCAATTATTTTCATTTTCTAATGTCCATGGCAATTTGAATCCTGCGAAATAGTTTTGTTTCAATTTAGGTAGATAGGCGCCCATTAATGCAAAACCCAATCCTAATAAGGGGAATAATAGCTTTCCCATATTAAAGCTAGGGTGTGTGGTCATATATAAAATCGCCATCGATAAAACGGATAAAAACAACACCGTAAAAAATCCCATTTTTTTAAATAAGCTGTCATCGATTTTTTCACTTCGCTTGGGATCAATTTTTTTAATATTTGCCAATAAAAAATAGGTAAATAAACCCGCTACTGCCATGATAGCTGGACCCAAATAAATTGTATCTCTGCCTCCAAAGCCATCTGCTTCTCCCTTCAAATTAAAATGCGTAGGTATGATGGCAGGTAAACTTGGGTATAAATAATAGGCATACATAAAGGGGATACCTAAACAAGCAAAGACCGCAATTAGGGTATAGTTTGTATTTTTCATAAAGGCATATTTGTGACCACAAGGTAGTTTTTTTCCTATTTAAATCAAACGGCCTTCAAGTCGGTAAAAAAATTTACTTTTGCTTCAAATTTATTAAAATGAGCAAAGGACCCGTTTCCCAGTTTATAGAGCATCATTACAGACATTTTAATGCAGCTGCCCTAGTTGATGCCGCAAAAGGCTACGAGACCCACTTATTAGAGGGTGGTAAAATGTTGGTGAGTTTAGCAGGTGCGATGAGTACCGCTGAGTTAGGTATCAGTTTAGCCGAAATGATTCGACAAGATAAAATTGCCATCATTAGTTGCACTGGCGCTAATTTGGAAGAAGATGTAATGAACTTAGTGGCACATAGTCACTATAAGCGAGTTCCTAATTATCGCGATTTGACACCACAGGACGAGTGGGATTTATTAGAAAATCATTACAATCGTGTGACAGATACTTGTATTCCAGAGGAGGAAGCGTTTAGAAGATTGCAAAAACATATTGTGAAGTTTTGGAAAGCAGCTGAAGAAAAAGGCGAACGCTATTTCCCTCATGAATTTTTATACCAAGTCATTTTAAGCGGAGAGCTAGAGCAATATTATGAGATTGATCCTAAGGATAGCTGGATTGTTGCTGCTGCTAAAAAAAATATTCCTATTGTGGTTCCAGGCTGGGAAGATAGTACTACTGGAAATATTTTTGCTAGCTATGTAATCAAAAATGAATTAAAAGCCTCCACTGTTAAAAATGGTATTGAGTATATGGTTACTTTAACAGAGTGGTACCGTGCGAATAGTGGCGGTAAGGGGGTAGGTTTTTTCCAAGTGGGTGGAGGTATTGCAGGGGATTTCCCAATTTGCGTCGTTCCAATGATGTATCAGGATTTAGAATGGCATGATGTTCCTTTTTGGAGCTATTTCTGTCAAGTGAGTGATAGTACCACCTCCTACGGCTCTTATTCAGGTGCAGTTCCTAATGAAAAAATTACCTGGGGTAAATTAGATATTCATACACCTAAGTTTATTGTTGAAAGCGATGCTACCATTGTGGTGCCATTGATATTTGCATACATATTAGGACAATAGGATTTCAACTAAAAAAAGAAGCCTCTCGATTTCGAGAGGCTTCTTTTTTTAACGACCTGGCATATTCAACTTCAAGTCCCTTTTTAACATATCATCTCGTTGTGTCATATCGCAAGCGGTATAGTAAATCATCAACACTCTTTTTTGCATTAAATCAAAATTGATTTTTTCAATGGTGTCAGTTGGTTTGTGATAATCAGCTAACAACATACCATCATAAAAAAACAAAACAGGCACTCCTTTTTTTGCAAAGTTATAATGATCACTTCTGTAATAAATTCTGTTTTTATCGTTAGGATCATCAAACATATAATCTAATGTGATATTGCTAGAAGCTTTATTAGCTGCTTCATTGATAACAGGTAAGTCGGTACTTAATTTATCATGTCCAATAACATATACATAGTTTAAGGAATCTCCCGTTTTTCTTTCTGTATCCACACGGCCAACCATATCAATATTTAAATCAACAGTTGTTTGATCTAGTGGGAAAATAGGATGCTCTGAATAATACTCTGAACCCCACAAACCTTTTTCTTCACCGCTTACTGTCATAAATACAATCGTGCGTCTAGGTTGTTTCCCTTTTTTTGCAGCAACTGAAAAAGCTTCTGCAATTTGCATCACACTTACTGTACCTGATCCATCATCATCAGCACCATAGTATATGACATCACCTCTTTTTCCTAAATGATCGTAGTGGCCAGTAATCATCACATATTCCTCTTTTTTATCTGTACCAGGTAATACCGCAATCACATTACTACTTTCTACATTTTCTGTTACTTTTTTTGCTGTAATATTAATATCAACAGGGTAGTTTGTTTTTTTAATATCCTTGAAATCAGCAACTGTTAATTTGTTGGTACTAACGATAGGGGTAATATTGGCAGCTACTTCAGGCGAAATAGCAGCAGATAAGAAACTCGCACCTGTGTTTGCTTTTAAATACATACCTCCTTTGGTTTCGGAAGGTGATTTTTTTGGAAAATCAGGTGAAATAATTAATAAACCTGCCGCGCCTTTTGATGCTGCTGTTCTCATTTTAGCAAAGGAAGATGCAGGATTGTTGAACATGCCTCTTCCGCCAGCGGCTGCTGCTGGAGCTGAACCACCACCATCCAATACTACTACTAGTTTTCCCTTTACCTCTAAATTTTCATAGTCATTTACACTCTTGCTTGGATCCACAATACCATAACCTGCAAATACAACTTCAGTAAAGTTCCAGTTGCCATTTGAGATCCCTTGCAATGAAAAATTAAAGTCCTTATCCCATTCAAATGATTTTCCGTTAACAACTAATTTTTTTTCTGATAAAATATCTTGATATACGGGATATACTTGTTGGTAGCTTTGACCATTACCTGGCTTTAAACCCATTCTCTTGAATTCGGACTCAATATAAGCTGCAGCTTTTTTTTGTCCTGGCGTACCTGTTTCTCTTCCCTCCATTTCCGCACTCGCGATAATGGATAACTTTTGTTTTAAACCTTCCGCTGTAATGACTTTACCATATTTTGTAAGTGCATTACTTGTTTGAGCAAAACTCATATTGCTTGTTAATAGCAATAAAATCCAAAGCATTTTTTTCATAAACGTTTTTTTATAATTTTTTAAGCACAGCTAATTTTAGTAACTCTATTTTGATGTCTACCACCTTCAAAGGCAGTGTTCATAAATATTTCCAGCATTTCTTTTGCAATTTCAATGCTCACATATCGAGCGGGGATACAAATGATGTTGGCATCATTATGTGATCGAGTAAATTCAGTCACTTCTGGACGCCAGCATAAGCCAGCTCTAATACCTACATGTTTATTGGCTGTCATTGCAACGCCGTTTGCTGTCCCACAAAATAAAATCCCGAAAGCGGCTTCACCGGTTTCGACACTTGTAGCAGTAGGGTGGGCAAAATCAGGATAATCTACTGAATCGGTATTGTAAGTACCAAAGTCCTTTGTAGTGTACCCTTTTTCTTGTAACCAACTAATAATTTCATTTTTAAATTGTACTCCTGCATGATCTGCGCCTAAAGCAATAGGCTTGGATGCATCAAAAACATATGCCATAAAAATAAATTTTTTGTTTAAATTTTTAATCCCACTCTTCGTCTTCTGATTTTTTTACAGACTTGTGAGCCCATCTTGAAACAAAAATACTGAACTCAAATAAAGTATATAAAGGAATGAAAACAATGGTTTGACTATACCAATCTGGACTCGGTGTAATAAAGGCAGATACGATTAAGATAATCACAACTGCATATTTGCGAGTGGTCGTTAATAACTTAGGTGTGATAAATCCAATTTTAGTTAATAAGAATACAATCACGGGTAATTCAAATGCAATTCCGCAACCCAATATTAAATTGGTTAAGTTATCAAGATAATCCGCAAAGGTAGGAATGGTGGAAATAACCCCTTTTGTACCTAATTGGAAGCTGGCTAAAAAATTAAAAGTAAATGGACCTAATACAAAAAATCCAAAAGCAGCACCTAAAAAAAAGAAAAAGGAAACCCAGAAAATCATGAAGCGTGTATTTTTTAATTCTTTTTCTTTTAAGGCTGGTTTAATAAATGCCCATATTTGATAAAATACGTAAGGGAATGCAACAATAATTCCACCTACAAATGCCATACTAATACTGCTCAAAAATTGCCCACCAAATGTGGTGCTTTGCATGGACACTTTCACTGGAGGCATACACAAGGAGTCTCCCAAATGTAAAAGATGACTTAATTTACAAAAAGCGCGGTAGGTAATAAAATCGGGATTAATGGGACCTGTTATAACATTGTCCATGATCCAATCCCTATATATAAATAAAACAAGAGAGGTAATTAAAATGGCACTCAATGATTTTACAATAGTGCTTCTTAAAACTTCTAGATGATCGATGAAAGTCATCTCTGAATTATCGCTATTACTAAAACGGTCAAATATTGCCATGTGTCAATTTCAATGAGGTCTAAAGTTAAGGTTTAATAGGGAAAATGGGGGGCCAAAAGTAAAAAATAATACTAGTGAATTTTAATTTTCACTTTTTCGATTCGGGTATCGCTCACAGATAATATTTCGGCATCAAAATGGGTCAAATGTATAACCTGTCTTAATCTAGGAATGGCCTCATTTTTATGAATTAAATATCCACTTAAGGTCTCTGCATTATCAGCTGAAAAATCTATACCATATTTTTCATATAAGTAATCTAGCTCCAAGCGCCCACTAAATACATATTCGGTATCAGATAATTTTTTCTCTAAAAACTCCTGTTCGTCATATTCATCATCTATTTCTCCAAAGATCTCCTCTAAAACATCCTCCATAGTCACTATTCCAGCGGTTCCTCCAAACTCATCCACCACCCATGCAATACTCTTTCGTTTTTTAGTGAATAGATTGATCAAATCCGCCGCATTCATACTTTCGGTGACTAATGGAATACTGTGTAGGATAGTGGCAATTTTTTCAGGCTTTTTAAATAAATCTAATTGATGCACATACCCAACAATATTGTCTAATGAATCTTCAAATACAATAAGCTTACTTAACTTAGTCTCCATAAAAATAGCGGTTAAGTTTTCGATGGTAGTTTGTAATTCTACACCCACAATTTCAGTACGAGGCACCAGACATTCTCTTATTTTAATATCGGGAAGGCTTAATGCGTTTTCAAATAATTCGGTATTTAATTCTTGTTGTTCCTTTTGATCCTTGGTTTGTTGTACAAAATGCGCCAAATCTACTTTCGTAAATGCTTCTTTTTTATATACCATTTTAACCTGGAATAAATTACTCAATACCCATTGAGCCGAATTCACTAATAGACTGGTGAGCGGCCTAAATAAAACATGAAAGAAATTAGCTAAGGGTGCAAAAGTATTGATCATGGAAGCCGCTCTAGCCTTGAATATCGCCTTGGGTCCTAATTCCCCAATCAACAAAATGACAAGTGTAGATAAAATGGTGTTCCCAAGTAAAATGGAATAATTACCCATTTTAAAATGATTCCAAATAAGAAGGTCAAGTAATTCTTCAAATAAAATACCAAATACAACTAATGAAATATTTAAGCCTATCAAACAAGTACCAATAAATTGAGTGGGCTCTTCCAAAAATTTGGCTATGATCTTACCCGATCGATTGCCTTGTTTTTTTTTAAGCTCTAAGCTTAATCGATTGGCACTAACGAATCCAATTTCATATCCTGAAAAGAATCCGATTAAAGCAAGCGAGGCGATGATAGCGAAAATCATAATTTAAAAATTAAGTTACTAATACTCTGGTAACTTTGGTTTTGTTTCAACAATTCCTTCGATTTGTTCCATAATTTCTGGCGTCAATAAAGTGGCTGTTGCTAGTGCAGTTAAATTATCTAATAACTGTGCTTTACTTGTTGCCCCTAATATAGCAGTGGTCACATTCGGATTTTTGATACACCAAGCTATACTCAAGGAAGCGGTGCTTACTTTAAGCGCTTTGGCTATGGAGGCCAACTGTTGTACTTTATTGATCTTATCCTGCATTAACCATCTGTCTCTTAACCATTCAAAACCTTCTATTTGAAATCTAGAACCTTCTGGAATGCCATCATTGTATTTCCCAGTTAATAAGCCTGCTGCTAATGGGCTCCAGATGGTTGTTCCTAGTCCGACATTCTTATAAATTTCAAGGTATTCAGCGTCTACTTTATTGCGCTCAAATAAATTGTATTGCGGTTGTTCCATTGCTGGACCAATGAGACGATAGGATTCTGCAATTCGGTGTGCTTCCATGATCTCAACACCACTCCATTCGCTGGTACCCCAATATAATATTTTACCTTGTTGGATTAAAGTATTCATGGTTTGTACTACTTCGGCTATAGGTGTATTTTTATCTGGACGGTGACAAAAATATAGATCTAAATAATCCGTTTGTAATCTTTGTAATGCCTCATGACAGGCTTCTGTTAAATGTTTGCGACTTAATCCAGTTTGATTGGGCTTGTTTTGTTTACCCCTCCATCCAAAATAGGCTTTGGATGAAAGTACGATAGATGTTCGGTCCCATTTTTTTTTGCTTAAAACTCGGCCCATCATTTTTTCACTTTCTCCAGCAGCATATACCTCGGCATTATCAAAAAAATTAATACCCTCGTCGTATGCAATTCCCATTAACTCATCTGCTACCTGATCGTCAATTTGTTTATGAAAAGTGACCCAGCTTCCAAAACTTAAAGTACTTAACTGTAATCCAGTTTTACCCATTTGTCTGTATTCCATCTTATTATTATTTAGGGTTTAATCCACTGCTATCGTTGATAATAGCAAAGCTGTTTGATTGCGGCTTTAGTATGTGAATATCGGTTAAATTTTGATTTGCTTCAAATCCCTTCCCATATATTTTAGCAATGGGACTATGTTGTTTTACAATTACATCTTTATCGGTATGGAACATACCTGTATTTTGATCCCAATACATTTCCTTACACCAAATGGTATCTCCTAAAATATTATATACGACTACATCATCACGTAAAAATACTTTGTTATCCGCTTCAATATAGTTGGCATATTTAGCAAACAACTTACTTTCGACGAGCAAACTATCTTTGTAAAAATCTACTTTTAAAGTGGCCGGAAATTCAATCATCTTGCCACTATCCAATAAATATTTATTCATGAGTGGCGCCATTAATTTAGCAGTAATTTTTCCACCTGTACTAATATAAATGGCGACATCTTTTCCTACATCTATACCACCCACCCTTGAACCAAGTGACTTTACTTCATTGACATTATTTTCACAAGATGCAAAAAAAATGCAGCTACTCATAAAAGCAACTGCTATTTTTAAAAAGATATTGAATTTGTAATTAGTCATATTTACGTTTGTTGAACCAAATATCACTTAAACTATATCCTAAAGTAAATTGAATAAAACTTTCATTAAAATTATTGACACTAGTTCCTCTTTGTCCAAATTGCAATGCTAAATTAAGCACTGTAAATTGATAATCATAGGAACGATATTTACGAATAGGTAATCCCATTCCAACAGTCACACCCGATACCTTTAAGCCATTATTATCAATATTAGCATAATCCTTACCAGTAAAAAATCCTACTCGATATACAACGGTGGACCAATAATTTTCAAAATTACTTGGATTAGGACAGTATTGACCACCCAATCGAAGCATCCATGAATTAGAGAGTAAATCTTTTTGTCCGTAAAATTGATAATTATCCTTCCAAGCTGCACCTGAGTATTCAAGTCCTACAACCCATTGGTCATATATGGCCCTCGAACTAATTTCTCTTTTGTGAAAAGCTACGCCTAAGCTGTAAGTGGCCGGTAATTTTATTGTCCCACCTATATCTGTTTGAGCGGAGGCAGTATCGATGGGTATATTATTGCCGTTGTCATAAACGCCTGTTGTTCGAAGTATATCCTGTCTCGCATTTAAAGTTTGGGAAAGGTTGGCAGTGGCCCCTACACTAATACTGTATTCTGTTTTTTCAGTAGGATTTTTGTGTTTTATACTTTTTAATGGGTATTCCCCTTGTACACCAATTTTTAAAAATGCACCACCATACATTGTATTCGTACTAGATAATGTTTGATAAAAATAATTGGAATCGGTAGAATTATTAAATGATTTTAAGGCTTCAATGTTTTTACGACCAAAATTGTAACCTGTATTAAAACCAACACTGATGCGTTTCCATGATTTTCCTAATCCAAAAAATATTTGGTTTAATCCACCACTTCCTTTAAAATTTGTAAACAAGGTATCCTGTGTGTTTGTTAAAAAACTTTGTTCGTTAACAGAGTAATTAATTTGCGAGATTGGTCTTAGACCAAATGCCATCCCTATTTTTTTAGCTTTACTGATAGGAACTCCAATGGCAATATAATTAGGATACAAATAGTTAGATTTTTCACGACCAACTGGATCGTTTCTTTTTAGAGTATAACTATTGAAATTGACTCCTAAATCAAAAGTGGTCAAATATAAACTACCATAAGTAGCAGGGTTATTAAAATTAATACTTTGACCATAACTACCATTCATGCTAGGGGTGAATGCAGTGGAAAATCCACCCATCCCCTGGCTTGCAGCATTTTGGTTATTGAATATTTCATTACCTAATCCATATCTGGAAAAGGGAGAATTAATTTGTGCTTGAGTAGGGGTTAAAAAACACACTAAACATAAGATAGCTGATAACCTAGTTATTTTTTTTGCAAATAGCATACAGTCCTTTATATATTAAATTTTCGTCGGCAAATATCCTCTTTTTTATGTGAGGTACAAAATAACTAATATCGCCACCGGTTAATAGCACGTTAAAGTTCTCATATTTAAGCAGATATGACTCAATTATCCCATCTATTTCGGCCGAAATACCCAAAATTACCCCACTTAGTAGATTGGTTTTAGTATCATAGCCTACTAGTGTAAACTCATTGGAGGCCTCAATTAATGGCAAAAGGGCGGTTTGTTCATGCATTGCTTTGAATCGCATTTGCATGCCTGGTGAGATGCTTCCTCCAAGAAATTCATGGTCGATATTGACAAAATTATAAGTTATGCAGGTGCCCAGGGAAATGATTAAATTGTGTTGTTTGGGGTAAATATCAACCGCAGCTGCCACCAAAGCGAGACGATCTGCCCCAATAGTTTCTGGTTTACCTACCGGAGTTGTAAAATTGAGTGAGGTAGATGGGCCTAATAGATGAAAGGAGGTCTCTTTTGCCAACAGGCTTTCAATGGCTTTATCATGATGTATGACTGAGGATAAGATGGTTTGATGAGGCTTTATTTCATCCAGTAGGGTTTGCAAGCTGTCCACATTCGCGGTGGCTAATACACGAACTTCCACCAACTCCTTATTATTGAAAATTGCAGCTTTTAAGCGGGTATTACCAAAATCAAAACAAATAGTGACTGACATCGTATTAATTGAATTTCAAATTTAATCTCTTTACTTGAAAATGGCTTTAAAAATTCAATACTGGCTATAAAAATTTCTAAATATTGGGATTGATTCCTAAAATGACTAAAATTGGGTATAATTTCGCAAAAGCAATTAGGTTAAAAAATATAAAGCACACAACCAGCATTAATGAAACTAAGTATTGAAAGAAAAAAATTATCTTTTTACAATTATAAAATTATAAGAAAATAATGTTGTTCTCCAAAGACGATATTAACGATGAATTGTTGAAGGGCAATTTTTTAAAATTAGCAAAAACCATATCTAGTATTGAAGATAGGGATGCTGCTTCTAAAAGCTATCTGGAGGCGTTATCTCCCAGAAACACCCCTATTATAGGTATCACAGGTCCTCCCGGTGCAGGAAAAAGTACGCTTATTTCAGCGATGATAGAAATATGGATTTCTGAAGGGAAAAGAATCGCAGTATTATCCGTTGATCCATCTTCCCCATTTCATCATGGTGCTATTTTGGGTGATAGAATTAGAATGAAAGATTGGTATTTGCATCCAAATGTGTTTATTAGATCGCTGGCTTCCAGAGGTCACTTAGGAGGATTGACAAGTTCTATGATTGAATTGACAACACTATTACAGTCTTTAAGCTTTGATATTATTATATTAGAAACGGTTGGGGTGGGGCAATCGGAGGTTGAAATAGCCTCTTTGGCAGATACAACAATTGTGGTATTAGTTCCAGAAGCTGGGGATGATGTGCAAATGATGAAATCTGGATTGATGGAAGTTGCTGATTTGTTTGTAGTGAATAAAAGTGACCGACCTGATGCACAAATTTTTTCAAATCATTTGCAACAAATGATAATGACAAATTCAAATAGTTCCAAAACACCTAAAGTCATTGCAACCATCGCAGCTCAGAAAATAGGAGTTCTTGAATTAGTGCATGCTATTGATGAGCAGCAGTTATTAGAAAAATCGGACCAAAAATTAAGAGGAATGATGGCTAAGGTGATTCAGATTATCACAGCACATCAATTAAATAAACTCGACTATCAATTTATTGAGAATAGTGTAAAAAATGAAATAGCTAATGGGAATACTAATTTATTTCATATCGCCAAGCAATTTTTTATTTAGGACCTCCCTTTAATTTTTAATCATTTCTGATAAAAAATCCATTACTTAAAACAAAATGCTTTAGTTCGTATCCATTGTCTGTTAATAATTTGTATACTTTACTTTCTTGTGCTTTATCAATTGTAAAATCAAGCATTTCAATAACAATTAAATAGGGCTTGTATTTATCCAGATCTATCGAGCTTAGCACTTCGAAGTCGTGATTTTCTACGTCAATACAAAGTAAATCAATATATTTTTTGTTATTATAGTGTTCAAGCAAAATAGTGTTTAGGGTTTTTGTTATCATCTTTGTTTTCAGATGATCTGGAAATTTATCTTCCCCTAATGAGCTCATGTGATCTAAGTCAATAGTTGAAATTTTATCTTTATAAGATAAATTGAAAACAACTTCTTCTTCTTTATTTGAAACTAATTGGTGAAGGTTAATATCTTCTTTTCTAAATTTATTATATAACTCAATAAGCGAACCATTACCATCAATATTGATACCTCTCCATCCTTTTAAGTAAAGCAAATAGGTATTATTATATTCTATAGGATGATTACATCCCACATCAACAAATACACCATTTTTTCTTTTTGCGTTTTTTAAAATTATTTCAATAATTGTATCTTCTGAAAATTGCGAAAGTGAAACTTTTGCAAATACACCTAAAAGCTTGAAAAAACCTCTTAATAGTCGGTAGTAAAAAGGCAGCAAATATCCTTTGAGTAAAACGTTGCTATAAAACTGGTAGAGAGATCTAAACATATATGATGTATTTAAGAATTAAAATTTTGTATATTTATTTGTAAATGATTTTTTAAAGACAACTAATATATCGTTGTGTAATTTATAACAAATATATACATTTTAATGATTTTTTAAAGCCGTATGTTTACATATGTTTTTATTGGGTTGACTTTGTAATTATTTAGTATATTTAACAAAACAAATAGGTAATGAGTACAATTTCATTTATTGTTATTACTTACAATGAACAGAAGAACATTGGACGCTGCTTGGAGAGCGTTTCGTCAATTGCAGATGAAATTGTTATTATAGATTCTTATTCTAAAGATAGCACTGAGTCAATTTGTAATCAATATAAAGCTAAATTTATAAAACGTGCATTTACAGATTATGCTGATCAGAGAAATGCCGCATTTCAGCTAGCTACAATGGACTACTTATTTTTTTTAGATGCCGACGAAGAGTTGAGTGCAACTTTGAAAAATAGTTTGTTGCAACTTAAAAAATCAGGCATGCATCATGATGCATATAAGCTGAATCGGTTTAATAATTTTTGCGGAAAATGGATTAAGCATGGCATGTGGTATCCTGATATGCTAGTTAGAATGGTAAGAAACGGCAAGGGGACTTGGACTGGTCGAATTCATGAAATTATGCAAATTGCTCCTGGAGCAAGCGTCCAAAAATTAAAAGGCGATTTGTTACATTACGCCTATACTAATATTGAATCACTAGTATTTAAGTGTAATCATTATACAACCTTGCAGGCTGTTCAAATGTTTGAGCAAAATAAGAAAGCCCCATTATTTAAATTGTATATAAATCCAATTTGGGCATTCTTCAGCGGGTATTTTTTAAAACTTGGCTTTTTAGACGGATGGGAGGGATATCTAATACATAGGACAATCGCTTTTCAGACAATGATTAAATATGCAAAATTAAGACAATTGATTTTGCAAAGTAATAGGAATTAAGCTTTCTCTTGCCTCCACCACTTATAGGCAATGTATCCAGCGATACCAAATGGCATGGCTGCTAAATATAAAATACCCGCATTGAATCCTTTGCCTGCTTCTTCTCCGATTTGTGCGGCAGATTTAGTGCAAATAGAACACTGTGCAAATGATTGCAATGTGGTTAAAAACAATAAAATTAAAATGAATACTGATTTCATGTTTAATGGATCTTATTTTAGTAAACTGGCGTAACAATAAAAAATCCCTCAAAGAGTCCTTCCGTATTTGGTTTATTGGATTCGTTGAGGGAGTATTTATTAAATAAGATTAAGCACTTGCTTTAGTTGCTGCTGCAGTTGCTGCTTTTTTCCCTTTTGTAGCCACTTTGTGTGGTCTGCTTTTGCCAAAAGAACCTTGGAATCTTTTCCCTTTAGCTGTTTTTTTATCTCCTCTTCCCATGGTGTTAATGTGTTTTAATTAAGTGAATGGCTACAAAAGTAAAAAAACCCCTTGAATATATGGATATCCGAGGGGTTTAATTTCAAAAAATAGATAGTTTACCGCCTTTTCGGCTGTAGAACTACAACTTTCCGCTTAATTCTTTACCAGCTTTGAATTTTGCAACTTTCTTAGCTTTGATTTTGATAGCAGCTCCAGTTTGTGGATTGCGGCCCATACGAGCTGCACGCTTAGAAACTGAGAATGTACCAAATCCTACTAAAGTTACTTTATC
>CAIJXU010000040.1 GCA_903824725.1 uncultured Bacteroidota bacterium
ATTATATTTTAATAATTTGACAAAATTGGTAAAATACTTATTACAATAAGATATTAGAATTAAATTATAAGTATTAGTTATATTCTAGAATTAATTTACCCTACTCCATTCACAACTGCTTCTTTATGAACCTTTTGTACCAATCCTTGCAATACCTTACCTGGACCATACTCGGTAAATTGAGTAGCTCCATCCGCAACCATTGCTTGCACCGTTTGGGTCCACCTTACGGCACCTGTTAATTGCGCAATTAAGTTTTGCTTTATTTCACTTGGATTGGTAACCGCTGTGGCCGTTACATTTTGATACACAGGACAAATAGGTGTTTGAAATTCAGTCGCTTCAATGGCTGCTGCTAATTCAATTTTTGCAGGGTTCATTAAAGGCGAATGAAAAGCGCCTCCCACGGGTAAAACCAATGCACGTTTTGCACCTGCTTCCTTCATTTTTTCGCAAGCCACTTCAATACCTTTAATACTTCCCGAAATAACCAATTGACCAGGACAATTATAATTTGCAGGTACCACTATTTCTCCGGTTTCATTTTGTACCGCCGCGCAAACTTCTTCTACTTTTTCATCCGCTAATGCTAATACGGCCGCCATGGTAGATGGTTGTATCTCACATGCTGCTTGCATTGCTTTTGCACGAATACTTACTAATCTTAATGCGTCTTCAAAGCTTAAACTTTTGTTGGCTACTAATGCAGAAAATTCACCTAAACTATGTCCCGCAACCATATCAGGTGCGACTGTTGGCGTAGTTAAATAGGCAATCACTGAATGGATAAATATAGCTGGTTGCGTTACATTAGTTTGTTTTAATTGCTCATCGGTTCCTTCAAACATAATATCACTAATACGAAAACCAAGAATATCATTGGCTCGTTCAAATAATTCTTTTGCAGCCGCATTGGTTTCGTATAAATTTTTTCCCATTCCTACAAACTGACTTCCTTGTCCTGGGAATACAAATGCACTTTTTGACATATTACTCATTTTTACAAAAATAAATGAATTCGCTTATATGCAAGAAAGTATTAGAAACAAAAATGAACTAATCGTTTATTTCAATGTATTTTAAAAATTGCAATTTTACTTTTTCATCTTGAAACTGTCCGCCAAAAAAAGTCGTAATGGTATTAGAACTATCGTCCTTAACCCCACGACTGGATACGCATAAATGCTTTGCATCCATCATAACAGCTACATCCTGTGTTTGCATAATAGTTTGTAAAGCTTTACCTATTTGCATGGTTAATCGCTCTTGCACTTGTGGTCGTTTTGAAAAATATTCAACCAATCTATTTAGCTTACTTAATCCAATTACTTTTCCGCTGCTGATATAGGCAACATGCGCTTTTCCGAAAAAAGGAACAAAGTGATGTTCGCAATTGGTATAAAAATTAATATTTTTTTCAACCAACATTTCATTATACTGAAACTTATTTTCAAACAATGTCATGCTTGGCATATTAGCAGGATTTAATCCTTGGAATAATTCCTTCACATACATTTTAGCCACTCTTAGTGGAGTACCTTTTAAACTATCATCATTTAAATCCAATCCTAAAATTTCCATGATGGCTTTAAAATGTGGTTCAATAGCTGCCACTTTTTCATCATCGGTTTTATCAAAGGCATCATTGCGCAATGGCGTTTCCACCGAACTGGCTTTATGGTCATCTCCCATTTCCTCAATGATTAAATGGCTTAGCTCCATTTTTTCTTCCTTAAGCGGGGTAGTCAACAAAGTTTCTTTCTGTTTCATACAGACGAATTTTTAAATCAAGTGTTTCAGATATTTTTGGTCTTAATAAATTATAAATCACAATGGCGATGTTCTCTGCAGTTGGATTTATATTTTTAAAAGCATCCGTATCTAAGTTTAAATTTTTGTGGTCGAACCTTGCGATCACTTCCTCGGCAACTAAATTACTCAAGTCCTTGGTGTTGATGACAAAACCAGTTTGTGCATCAGGATACCCATTTACTTGAACCACTAGTTCGTAGTTGTGTCCATGATAATTTGGATTACTGCAGGCACCAAAAACGCGTTTGTTTTCAGCATCACTCCAATCAGCACAAAATAATCGGTGTGCAGCATTGAAATGCTCCTTTCTAAATACCGCTACTTTTTGTTCCATGCTTCCAAATTAAGAGATCAAAGTTACAATAATAATAACGCTATTTGAAGCATTTTGTTTAAGCAAATACTTAAAATAGTTAAACGATTAGGGCTTTATATCCTATTTCGACAAAAAGTTCAACAATTTGAAAGGCTAAAAGGCATTTTAGACTTATTCCCCAAAGTATTCAACAAAAATTCTTGGGGTCTCATATAGTTTAATACAATGTAGTTGCACCACTGGTGGGATATGCGGAGCCAATTGTTTCCAAATGGCAATGGCTAAATTTTCAGTACTACACATTTGGCCTTGCATAAAAGGCACATCTATATTTAAATTCTTATGATCTAATTCATCAATGATATACTTGCGGATAAGGACACTTAACTTTTTAACATCAAATAAAAAGCCCGTTTCTGGGTCTGGAGTCCCTTTGATTGTAACGAAAATTTCATAATTATGCCCATGCCAGTTTTCATTGGCACATACCCCAAACACTTCCTCATTCTTTTCCCTGCTCCACTTTGGGTTAGATAATTTGTGCGCTGCATTAAAATGTTCCACTCGAGTTAAATAAACCATCTCATCATTAATTTTTGCAAAGATATAAATTTGATCGCCAAGATAACCATTTTTCACAGCCCATTACCGACCTTTGTCCTATGAGAGTCATTATAACAGCTGCCACCAATGGGGAATGGATGCCTACTTTCCAAAAAATTAATCCTGCTTATGCGGGTTTGAACAAGCGTTTTTCGGTGGGTTTTCATGAATCAGGCATTGGTTTGCTGGCCAGCAGCGTTTCCCTTATGAAGATGTTTGTACAAGAAACGCCTACTTTAATCATACAAGTGGGCATTGGGGGTTGCTTTGATAAAAAAATTCCTTTGGGAAAAGTATTTGCCATTAAAGATGATTTTGCAGGAGATATTGGCGTTCAAGAAAATAAGACTTGGAAAGATTTGTTTGATTTAAAATTAGACAAACCCAATGATGCCCCTTATGAAAAAAAATCATTGCCCAACCCTTGGTTAAGTCAATATAATTTATTGAAACTGCCCACTAAAAAAGGAGTGTCGGTAAATACCATTACTACAGACAAAAACAAAATTGCATTATTCAATGGCCGATACAAAGCGACTATCGAATCAATGGAAGGCGCTGCCCTTCACTATATTGGCCGCGATTTAAATATTCCTTTTATACAAATTCGTGCGGTGTCTAATTATGTAGGTGAGCGCAATAAAGCAAAATGGAAAATGAAAGAAGCGATTTATAATTTGAATGAAACCTTATTGCAATACTTAGATGCACTTCATAAAATTGCTTAACCATGCCCGATTTTGAAATTGGTTTTTCACCTTGCCCTAATGATACATTTATTTTTGATGCTTTAGTGAATCATAAAATAGATACCAAAGGATATAATTTTAAAGTGCATTTACAGGATGTTCAAACTTTAAACGAATGGGCCATCGCAGGCAAACTCCCCATTTCAAAAATCAGTTTCGGAGTATGGCCCTTAGTAAAGCATCAATACAATTTATTAAATAGCGGTGGCGCTTTAGGCAAAGGCGTAGGCCCCTTGCTTGTTTATAAGGAAGATAAAAATAGGCCCGAAGGTAAGCCAGATAAGGAATTGATGAAAGTCGCTATTCCTGGAATTAACACCACTGCTCATTTACTTTTTAGCTTGGCATTTCCTGAAGTAAATAATAAATCGTTTTTAGTTTTCAATGAAATTGAGGATGCGGTATTAAATGGCCAAGTGGACGCGGGCGTTATTATTCACGAAAATCGTTTTACCTACGCAAGTAAAGGATTAAATAAATGGATGGATTTAGGTACTTATTTTGAAGAAACATTTAATGCACCCATTCCACTAGGAGGCATTATTGCACAAAATAATTTGGACCCAAATGATATTGCAATGGTAGATGCCCTCATTAAAGAAAGTATTCAATACGCATTTAAAAATAGTTACACAATTTTACCCGACTATGTGAAATTAAATTCACAAGAAATGTCCGAAGAAGTGATGCGTCAACATATTGATTTATATGTGAATGATTTTAGCATTGAGATGGGTGAAACTGGGAAAAATGCAATTGCTCATCTTTTATCCCTCCTTTAATGCTTTTGCATAAGCAGCTAAAACGCGCTCTCGTGCTTCCTCATGTACCACGATTGGTTTAGGATATTCAAAACTATCCAACTCGGGAATCCAATGACGAATATATTTTAATTCCTTATCAAATTTTTCGGTTTGCAAACGTGGATTAAAGACTCTAAAATAAGGTGCTGCATCACACCCACTTCCACTCGCCCACTGCCATCCGCCATTATTCGCTGCTAAATCAAAGTCTAATAATTTTTGCGCAAAATAGGCTTCGCCCCAACGCCAGTCAATTAATAAATGTTTGGTTAAAAAACTTGCGACAATCATGCGCACTCTATTATGCATAAATCCAGTTGTATTTAATTCACGCATGCCCGCATCTACAATTGGATAACCCGTGCGTCCTTCACACCATGCTTCAAACTCTTTTTCATTATTACGCCACTCTATAAAATCATATTTAGGCTTGAAGGATTTCCCATCTGCCACCTGCGGAAAATGCCATAATATCATATGATAAAAATCGCGCCATATAAGTTCATTAAAAAAAGTGGCATTTAAGCTTTGTGTCTCCAATGCCAATGTCCTAGCGGATATGGTGCCAAATCTTAAATGGACACTTAAGTGGGTAGTCGCATTCAAAGCTGGAAAATTTCTTTGCTCGGTATAATTTTTCACGACCGAATTTTTAAACTGCATTGGAGGAATGACTAAATCTGTTTTTTCAAAACCTATCTCTTTTAATGTAGGAATTTTAAAAGCCTTGCTATCAAAAAAATAATCAAGCAATTTTTCGGACGGAAATTTCTTTGGTGTTTTCACTGCCCATGCTGCTCTCCATTTATTTGCATAGGGAGTATAAATGGTGTAAGGGGTTCCATCATCTTTGATCACTTCCTCTTTTTCAAAAATAACTTGATCCTTAAAATGATGATAAGTAGCATTCTTTTTAAAAGCCATCTTTTCAATAGCTGTATCTCTTGCATTTGCCTTAGGACCATAATCATGATTCGTGTATACCGCCTTTATATTAAATTCAGAAAATAATTTTTCAAAAACTTCCGTTGGCGTACCATACTGCACCCAAAGCGATTTGCCTTTTGCCACTAAATCTCCTTGCAGCCGAGTCAGGGTTTGATGAATAAAATCAACCCTTCTATCCGCCTTATCTTCTGATTGATTTAAAATGGTTTTATCAAATACGAAAATAGGTAACACCTGTAGGCCTTCTAATTTGGCCTGATAAAGTGCATGGTACAATCCTGCATTATCCTCCCATCTTAAATCACGCCTAAACCAAAATATATTTATTTGTTTTGCCATTCTATTTCTATTAACAATACAAGTTAAAAATAGTTGTCTCCCCTTTTAATTAAATACTGCTTTTTTATATTTAATTTTAGATATGCAAATAAGTACAATCATTTCGACCTTGGAATCCTGGGCGCCTTTATCTTATCAGGAATCCTATGACAATTCAGGTCTGATAATTGGTGACCCGCTCGCTCCATGTACTGGTATTTTATGCTCTTTGGATTGTACCGAAGCCGTCATTGACGAAGCAATTGCAAAAGGTTGCAACCTAATTGTAAGCCACCATCCCATTGTTTTTAAAGGAATTAAACAGTTTGTACCTAGTCATTATGTGACGCGTGTGGCCACCAAGGCCCTCCAAAATAAGATTGCCCTTTATGCCATTCATACCAACTTAGATAATATCATAGATGGGGTGAATAAATCCATAGCCGACAAGCTACGTCTTGAAAATCGTTCCATTTTAGCCCCTCAGCCCGGAATTTTTGACAAAAATGGGGACCCGGTGGGAGCAGGACTCGTTGGAGAGCTTCCCTTGGAGACTGATGAGCAGGATTTTTTAAACTGGGTGAAAGAAAAGTTTAATTTATCCATGCTTAAGCATACTCCTTTTATAAATAAACAATTGAAAACCATCGCCTTATGTGGTGGCGCGGGTAGCTTTTTAATTGACCTAGTTAAAAGCAAGAATATTGACTGTTTTATAACCAGCGACCTCAAATACCATGAATTTTTTGAGGCGGATGGGCAATTTTTATTAGTGGACATTGGCCACGGGGAAAGCGAACAATTTGTTCCGGCCTTAATTGTTGCTTTTTTAACAGGTAAATTCCCTACCTTTGCCGTCCTCCAATCCTTGGTAAACACCCAACCGGTGCGTTATCTTAAAGATTGAGGTTCACAGCATTAAGACCATCCAAATAAATTTGAAAATATGGCATCAGTCAAAGACTTTTCAGTAGAAGAAAAATTAGTAAACCTTTACAGACTTCAACGCGTTGATAGTAGTATCGATGAAATTGAAATTCTTCGTGGTGAATTACCCATGGAAGTAAAGGATTTGGAAGATGAAGTTCAAGGATTAATGAACAGACAAAATAGAATCGAAGAAGAAATTAATGGTATCACTGAATTCATTGAAGTAAAAAAAGCAGCGATCAAAGAAAGCGAAGCTTTACTTGCTAAATATGAATCTCAAAGTGAGAATGTTAAAAATAATCGCGAGTTTGAAGCAATTAACAAAGAGCTTGAAATGCAAGGTTTAGAAATTAAACTTGCCGAAAAGCACATTCGTGACGCCAATGAAGATTTAGGCGAAAAAATTAGAGTATTAGATGCTGCTAAAAAAACCATCGCTTCTAAAGACGGTGTGTTGACTCATAAAAAAAGTGAATTAGAAAAAATCATCGCTGATACTGAAATTGAAGAAAAAGATTTAAGAAAAAAGAGCGAAGATGCACGTGCACATATTGACGAGCGTTTATTATACAGCTACGACCGTATCCGCAACAGTTACCACAATGGCTTAGCCGTAGTGACTGTTGAAAGAGATGCTTGTGGCGGTTGCTTTAACTCAATTCCTCCTCAACGTCAAAGCGAAATTAGATTACACAAAAAAATCATCGTTTGTGAAAACTGCGGTCGTATTTTAGTGGAATCAGATGTGGCCAACGCCCCAGAAAAGAGCAAAAAGTAGGTTCAACCCCTATTCGAAAATATTCCTAAAAGGTCCTAAGCAATTGGGACCTTTTTTCGTAAGAACAAAATTTGTGCAGCATTTTTGTCTATTGTATCTTGCATCAAGCCATGTTATCCAAATTAGAAATACATAATTACATCTTGATTGATCAACTCAGTGTTGATTTATCAAGTAAGCTATCTGTCATCACGGGTGAAACTGGTGCGGGTAAAAGTATTATTATGGGTGCCCTTGGTCTTATATTGGGTGATCGTGCTGATAGTTCTGTTTGCAGAGATGCTTCAAAAAAATGTTTTATCGAAGGTCATTTTTTATTGCATGATAAAAATGTTTACCAATCTTTTTTCTCGGAACACGATATTGAATTAACCGATGATCTTATTATTCGTCGTGAAATTAATGCCCAAGGAAAATCAAGGGCTTTTATCAACGACACTCCTATTAATTTAAATGACCTTAGGCAACTGACTTCACAATTAGTGGATTTACATCAGCAATTTGATACCCTCACATTAGGGGACACCGATTTTCAACGCACCGTCATGGACGCCCTTGCTGCAGTTCAAAAGGACCTCACACAGTATCAATCTATTTTTCATAAATGGAAGGAGCATCAAAAACAACTTTCAGATTTAATTCTTCAACGTGATGAGTTTGAAAAAACAGAAAGTTATAAAAAACATTTATTAGAGGAATTAGCAGCACTTCAACTTAAAGAAAATGAATTAGAGGAAATTGAAAAGGAACTTAAGTTTTTAGAAAACGCAGTGACCATCAAAGGTCAAATTGACCATAGCTTACAAATATTAGATGGCACCGAAAATCCTATGGTGCAACAATTAAAACAAATTGCACATAATTTAGACAGCATTGTAAAATGGCAACCCGAATTTGCACCTTTACTTGAAAGATTAAAAGCAGCACAAATTGAATTGGTGGATGTAGCAAGTGAACTAAGCACCTGGCAGGATAAAATAGATTTTGATGATAAAAAAATGTCCCAGCTTCAGGATCGTTTATCCGAGGGTTATAGTTTACAAAAAAAGCATAAAGTACAAACTACAAACGAACTTATTAGCATTCAAAACCAATTAGAACAGGACTTGACAGCAGTATTAAGTTTAGATGATGCCATTACACATCTTTCCAATCAAGTAAAGGCGGATGAAAAACAAGTGTTAGAACAAGCATCTGCTTTATCGATTAAAAGAAATAAAGAGATGGCCCCTTTTACCAAAAATGTAAATCAATTATTGCATCAGGTGGGTATGCCCAATGCTAAAATAAAAGTGAGCATCGATGAAGTACCTTGCAACCAATGGGGAAAAGATAAAATTGACTTTTTATTCGACGCTAATAATACACAAAAATTTGAACCCATTAAAAAAGTGGCCAGCGGTGGTGAATTAAGTCGATTAATGCTTTGTATTAAATCGCTTGTGGCTAAATCAATTGATTTACCTACCATGATTTTTGATGAAATTGATACCGGCATTTCGGGTGAGCCTGCTAAACAAGTAGGTTTACTATTACAAAGCTTGGGACAAACAAGGCAGGTTTTATGTATTACCCACCAACCTCAGATTGCAGCTAAGGGCCATGCGCATCTTTTTGTTTACAAAGAGCAAAAGGGAGCCACTACGAACACTTTTTTAAGAATGCTGACCCCTGCAGAGCGTATTCAACATATTGCACTCATGATTGGCGGTGATCCACCAAGCAAGTCCGCTTTGGAAAATGCCAAAGAGCTTTTAGCTTCTTAAGTAGGGACCTATTTCTTGATTTAACTACATCCTAACTTTATTATTGCTTTTTATTGGATATTATAATTATTTTTACAGCAATTAAATAAACCATAAACATGGCATACAATTTATTGAAAGGTAAGAGAGGTATTATCACAGGTGCATTAGACAGTAATTCAATCGCTTGGAAAGTGGCCGAAAAGGCACACGAGGAAGGCGCTACTTTTGTTTTAACCAATGCCCCCATTGCAATGCGTATGGGTGAGATTAATGGACTTGCTGAAAAAACAAATTCTAAAATTGTTCCAGCAGATGCCACTAGTGTAGAGGAATTAACCAACTTGTTTACTCAGTCTCAAGATATTTTAGGTGGTAAAATTGACTTTGTTTTACACTCAATTGGAATGAGTGTTAATATTCGTAAAAAAATCGCTTACCCTGAATTGAATTACGATTACTATGCTAAAGGCGTAGATGTTTCTGCGATGTCATTACATAAAATGTTAAGTGTCGCTTATAAATTAGACGCCTTAAATGACCATGCAAGTGTGGTGGCTTTAACTTATGCTGCAGCACAACGCACTTTTCCTTTTTATACCGACATGGCCGATATTAAAGCATTATTAGAGTCCATCGCAAGAAGCTTTGGATATCATTATGGCTTAAGAAATAAAGTTCGTGTAAACACTGTATCACAATCTCCTACCAAAACAACAGCAGGTACTGGTATTAAAGGATTTGGTGACTTTTTTGATTACGCAAACGCCATTGCTCCATTAGGCAACGCCACTGCGGAAGATTGCGCTAACTATTGTGTTACTTTGTTTTCAGATTTAACCAAAATGGTTACCATGCAAAATTTATTTCATGATGGTGGTTATTCTACCACTGGTGTAAGTGATTTAATTATGCAAAAAGCAGGTATTACCGAAGGTTAATAAAAAAATAGATCTACCCATAAATAATAAATTATGAGCAATAAAGAAATTAATCCCAAACTAGTAGAAGCCATTGGTTACCTTGGCTCACTATTAAGTTGTATCACTTTTGTGCCTCAAGTTTATTTATCTTGGAAGTCACATAGCGTAGGGGATTTAAGTTTATTAATGGTATTGATTGTGAACTTTAGCTGTATTGTATGGTTGACTTATGCTTATTTAATTAAAAGCCGTCCTGTACTTATTGCAAACACCATTGTTTTAATATTGAGTTTAATGTTATTGTATTTTAAATTAACTTTCTAAGAATAGCTTTTAGCGTTTTTTAAAAGCGCACCAATAAAAAAGGGTCGCCGATTGATCGGGACCCTTTTTTAATATTCTTGATGTTAAGAGATTAAAGTAATTAATACTCATCTTCATTAAACATAAAATCCTCATTACTTGGGTAATCGGGCCAGATGTCATCTATACTTTCATATACCTCACCTTCGTCTTCTAACTCTTGTAAATTTTCTACTACATCTAATGGCGCACCACTACGAATAGAATAATCTATCAATTCATCTTTTGTAGCCGGCCAAGGGGCTTCCTCTAAATAACTGGCTAATTCTAAAGTCCAAAACATAGGTTTCTTTTTTGCAAAAGTAGCCGTATAAATGATACTACCAAATGTGTTTTTTCTACAGGATGTAAACAAATCGTGAAATTTTGCCAAAATTGGGTCGGTAATCGTAGGTTTGTAGCATGGAAAAGCAGCCAAAACTATTAGTTGCACAGGATATATATAAAAATTATGGCAATATTTCGGTCCTAAAAGGGGTTTCCCTTGAGGTAAATAGGGCCGAGATGGTTTGTATTGTTGGCGCCTCAGGGGCCGGCAAATCGACTCTTTTATACATTGTAAGCAGTCTTGAAAAGGCCGATAGCGGGCAAATATTATTTGAAAATCAAGACATTAGTTTACTATCCAATAAGCAGCTTTCCAACTACCGAAATAACCAAATTGGATTTGTTTTTCAATTCCATCATTTATTACCCGAATTCACTGCCTTAGAAAATATTTGTATCCCAGGTTGGATAGGTCATAAACCCAAAAAACAAGTTGATACCAAGGCTATGGAACTCCTAGACTTTATGGGCTTGGCCGATAAAAAAGATAAAAAACCGAATAGTTTATCGGGTGGCGAACAACAACGCATTGCTGTGGCGCGTGCTTTAATCAATAGCCCTTCCTTAATTTTTGCTGACGAACCCACTGGAAATTTAGACAGTGCTAATGCAACAGCACTTCACGAATTATTTATTCAATGTCGAGATACTTTTAACCAAAGTTTTTTAATTGTTACGCACAATGAATCATTGGCGCAAATGAGCAACCGAACTTTACATATGAAAGATGGTAAAATAATATAGTGCTATACCCTAGCTTTCCACGGCATATCAACTACGCCATTTAAATGCCCAATATACCTAGCTAAAACAAATAAATAATCACTTAGTCGGTTTAGGTATTTTATAACGATAGGTTCTACAAATAAATTTTCTTCTTGCAAGTTCACACACCATCTTTCGGCACGGCGACAAACACATCTTGCGACATGTGTCATTGAAATAGCACTATGCCCTACTGGCAAAATAAATGATTTCATGGGCGACAAAACTTCATTCATTTTATCAATCTCCTTTTCCAAATTAGTAATATCCAGTTCGGTTAAATCAGGAATCTGAATGGCAGATTCTTTGCCTGGATCGCAAGCCAAGTGAGAGCCCACTGTAAATAAACGATCTTGGACTTCATTTAATACTTTTTGAATTTGCTCATTATTGCACATATCACTCACCAATCCAATAAATGAATTCAATTCATCTACTGTACCATAGGATTCAATACGAATATGACTTTTAGGAACCCTTGTTCCACCTATTAATGATGTTTTTCCTTCATCCCCTGCTTTTGTATAAATTTTCATACTGTTATTATTGTGCTGTAGCTTTTATTTTTAAAGCTTTCATTGATGTAACAAATCTAATAAAATAAAGTTCACTTTCACATAAAAAAAGCCTCCCGTAATGAGAAGCTTTATTATTATTTTATGAGATCAAACCGCCTGATGAGCATATGCAGCTTATTTATGGCCTGTGTTCAAAGTGTCGGTTTCAATATTTCCATCTCTTAATCGAACCACCCTATGTGCATATTTTGCAATATCCTCTTCGTGCGTCACTAAAATCACGGTATTCCCAGATGAGTGAATTTTACCAAATAATTCCATGACTTCTACCGATGTTTTAGAATCCAAATTACCTGTGGGTTCATCCGCTAATAAAATTGATGGATTATTGACCAAGGCGCGGGCAATGGCAACTCTTTGAATTTGACCTCCACTTAATTCATTGGATTTATGATGACTTCTATCGGCTAATCCTACTTTTTCAAGTGCGACCATGGCGCGTTCTATTCTGTCTTTTTTTGGAATACCAGCGTACACTAATGGCAATGCCACATTTTCAGCAGCAGATAATCTTGGCAATAAATTAAATTGTTGAAATACAAAACCAATTTCTACATTACGAATACCCGCTAATTCGTCATCGGTCATTTTACTTACATCATGACCATTTAAATTGTACATCCCTTTTGTTGGCGAATCCAAACATCCTAAAATATTCATCAATGTACTTTTACCGCTACCTGAGGGACCCATAAGCGCCACATATTCATTTGAAACAATATCAAGATTAATTCCTTTTAGTACGGGTATCGCTTGGCCCGCCATAAAATAACTTTTTTGCAAATCCCTTAACTGTATAACTGATGACATCTTTTTTTTATTTATTGATTACTTTAGGCACTTTTATAAAAACACCATTTTGACTAGGTGCGTTTTTTAACGCTTCTTCACGTTCAATGGATCCATTGATTTCATCTGAGCGAAGTACATTCACACTATCCCCCATATGCATTAAGGGAACTGTTCCAGTTGTATCTAACTCATTTAATTTTTCAACAAAACCAACTAAGTCCTGCATATCGACCACCAATTTGTCCATCTTATCAGGGGCTACATTGAGTCTTGATAAATGGGCCAAGTGGCTTACTAATTTTTGGTCTACTTGCATAATACAAATGTAAACCAAAGGATTCATCCTCCAAGGCGCAATGGTTAAAAGGTCAAATGAAACAACCAGTGGCAAAAAAAAGAGGGGAAAATGAAAGTTTTTTTTGAAAATAGTTGCATAACTAACTAATTTTACAAAAATGGGATATTATGCAAAGATCAATCAAAAAAGTAGCGGTATTAGGAAGTGGTGTAATGGGCTCTCGAATTGCTTGTCATTTTGCAGGTATTGGAGTGGAAGTTTTATTATTAGATATGCTACAACCTGGATCCAATGAAAGCACCCTTAAAAAAGAAAGGAACCAATTAGTGGATAGTTCATTACAAGCGGCCATTAAATCCAACCCTTCTCCATTATACTTAACCAAATTTGCACAAAATATAAGTACAGGAAATTTTACAGATGATATCCAAAAGATTAGTGCAGTAGATTGGATCATTGAAGTAGTGGTAGAAAGACTAGATATAAAAAAATTAATTTACGACGAAGTTGAAAAATATAGAAAGCCTGGGACATTAATTAGTTCTAATACTTCGGGTATACCTATTCATTTAATGGCCGAAGGCCGGTCGGATGATTTTCAAAAACATTTTTGTGGCACTCACTTTTTTAATCCTCCAAGATATTTAAGATTATTGGAAGTAATTCCTACTCCAAAAACAGATCCTGCTGTCGTGGATTTTCACATGCACTATGGCGATGTATTTTTAGGAAAAACAACAGTGCTTTGTAAAGATACACCAGCCTTTATCGCTAATAGAGTAGGCGTTTTTAGCATGATGAGTGTTTTACATATCATGGAGAAATTAGAACTCAGCATTGACGAAATTGAATCCATCACGGGACCCATTATGGGTCGTCCTAAATCGGCCACTTTCCGCACTGCCGATGTAGTGGGAATTGATACCTTAGTTAAAGTAGCCAATGGCGTAGCGGCGAGTTGTCCCAATGATGAAGCAAAAAATATTTTTACATTGCCTACATGGCTTGAAAAAATGGTGGCTGAAAATTGGCTAGGCGATAAAACCGGTCAGGGATTTTTTAAGAAAATAAAGACAGCTAACTCCAAGGAAATTTTAACCTTGAATTTAAAAACTTTCGAATACGAGCCGCGCGTAAAAGTAAAATTTGCTTCCATTGGTGTTGCCAAATCCCTTGAAAATTTGCCCGAAAGATTAAAAAGTTTATACGCTGCTTCAGATAAAGCAGGTGAGTTTGTACGTCAATTTCATTTTGCATTATTTGCTTATATCAGTCACCGTATTCCAGAAATAAGTGATGAATTATATCGCTTAGATGACGCTTTAAAAGCAGGTTTTGGATGGGAGATTGGTGCTTTTGAAACTTGGAATGAACTAGGCGCTGAACAAGTGATCAAGGATATGAAAATGGCCGGTTATACTTTGGCCCCATGGGTGGAAACGATGTTAAGTAAGGGCTTATCCTTTTATAAAATACAAGAAGGAAAAAGATATTATTACGATGTGGCTACTGAAGCTTATAAATTAATCCCGGGTAGTGAATCCTTTTTAATTTTATCTGATTTAAAAGAAAAAACCATCTGGAAAAATAGCGCTTGCACTTTAGTGGACATGAATGATGGCATTGCTGGATTTAGTTGGAATACCAAAATGAATAGTATTGGAGGAGAAGTGTTAGAAGGAATCAATAAATCCATTCATCTAGCCGAAGAAAAATTCAACGGATTAGTAATTGCCAATGAAAGTAATTTATTTAGTGCTGGTGCCAATGTGGGCATGATATTTATGTTGGCTATTGAACAAGATTATGAGGAACTAGATATGGCAATTCGTACTTTTCAAAATAGTATGATGCGCGTGCGCTACTCTTCCATTCCTGTTGTAGTAGCACCCCATGGTCTTTGTCTAGGAGGTGGTTGCGAAATGAACTTACATGCAGATAGTATTTGTGCTGCTGCAGAAACTTATATCGGATTAGTAGAATTAGGTATTGGCGTTATTCCTGGCGGTGGCGGTACTAAAGAATTAGTATTGCGCGCTTCTGACGAAATGCATGCCGATGAACCAGAAACCATTACACTAAATAGAAGATTCATGCAAATTGCTACAGCAAAAGTAGCAACCAGTGCACATGAAGCGATGGATATGGGTATTTTAAGAAAAGCACAGGATTTTATTATCTTAAATCAGTCTCGACGCATTACAAAAGCCAAAGACCAAGCACTGCAATTATTTAATGCTGGCTATACACAACCACAACAAAGAAAAGATATTAAAGTACTGGGAAAAGCAGGACTAGGTGCATTATACGCAGGCATTAATGGAATGCACAAGGGCGGATATGCCTCAGATCATGATGTTAAAGTTGCAAAAAAATTAGCCTTTGTTATGTGTGGTGGCGATTTAAGCGAACCTACTGTTGTGAATGAACAATATTTATTGGACTTAGAACGCGAAGCCTTTTTAAGTTTATGTGGCGAGAAAAAAACTTTAGAACGCATCCAATCTGTTATCACAGTGGGTCGCCCTATCCGAAATTAAAGTTTTATTTGAGCAACTGATTTAAGGCATCATTCATGTTTGGGAAATCAAATTCAAATCCAGCTGCTTGAATTTTAGCACTGGATACATTGGCGCTTTTTAATACTTCAATGCTCATTTCACCAAGCATGATTTTTAACATGAAGGCTGGTACTGGAATAGGAATATAAAATCCTCTCATTTTTTTTGTGATGGCAATGACTAGTTCTTTATTACTGATGGGACTAGGTGCCACTGCATTGTAAACTCCTTTTATGAAGGTTTGCTCGATACAAAAATGAATCATCTTACTTACATCTGCTTCATGAATCCAACTAACAATTTGCTTCCCATCTCCTAAAATAGTTGCCATTCCAAAACGAGCTGGCTTTACAAATTCAAGAAAAGCACCTCCCTTTATATTTAAAATAATGCCCAATCTCAATGTCACATATCTAATGTCTGTATTTTGTAAACTGTGTAAACTTTGTTCCCACTGTTGACAGGTATCTCCTAAAAAGGAATGATCCACCCTATCTTGCTCTGCGAATCCATTCATTAAACTTTGCTTTGTATCTGGACCATACCAACCTATCGCCGATGCGGCAATCACGGTTTTTACATGATGCGAGGTTTCAGTTAAGGTCTTTGCTAATAATTTCCCTGACAATACCCTACTTTCTAAAATTTCTTTTTTTCGTTGTGCAGTCCATCTTTTATCTGCTACCCCTTCGCCTGCTAAATGCACAATGGTATCAGCTTGTGCAATGGCCAATGGATCAATATAACCTTTTGCAATATCCCAAATGGCATAGGTTAAATTGGGGTGTGTCGATTGCTTTAATCGCCTAGTCAAGATGATGACGCGATAACCCTTGCTTAATAAAAAATGGGTGAGTGAACTGCCTACCATTCCTGTTCCCCCTGTAATTAATACTGTGTGCATTGGATAAAGGTACATAAAAACAAAAAACCCGCCTCGATAAATCGAGACGGGTTACAACTAAAATCAACTATACATAAAACAAGATCAATCTGGTTTTTTACCATCCATAAAAGTATTGATGGTTGAAATTTGTGTTTGGTTATTTTCATCCTTATCCACTGTGTATTTACTATAATAGTTTTCAACAGAAGCCATCGTGTTACCAAACATATCCATATTGCGCCTTACATAGGCAGGTACCGATTCAAAATCATTATTAGGATCATTACCATTATTAATATTGAATGATAAATTCCTTAATTTTTGAATACGCTCTGCTACTTTTTTTCTTTGCTCTTCGGCATTATCCAAAGGCATATCGTAATTAGCATGTTGAGATACTTGCGCAACAGGTGTATTGGATTCCTCTCTCATCACTAATTGCATAGTAGGCTCCTCTTCGTATCGGAAAGAAGTTTCAAATGCCACTTCGGCTAGCGCAGCTGGTTCTTCTATTGGTGCAGTATACATTTCAACAGGCGCAACTAGTTCAGCCATCACTTCTTCTTCCATCATCTCTTCTTCCATGATTTCTTCTTCTAATACATACTCTTCCTCGATATATACCTCCTCTTCTATTTCTTCTTCTAATACTTCCTCTTCTTCAATTAGCTCCATTACTGGCTCCAATTCTATTTCCGCTTCGATGGTTTCTTCTTCCTCCTCGGCATAAATATTAGTGGGCTTATTCAATATGAAATCTTGCGCTAATAAAGTTTCAGGAGTCATATTTAATGCAAAAACTTCTTCCTCCTCCTCTTCTTCAACTAGCTCCTCCATTTCAACTTCATCCATTTCATCTTCTTCTATTTCGTCGGCAACCAGTTCCTCCATTTCATCCTCAATCACTAAGCTTGGCATATATTCAATTTGCTCAAATGCCATTACTACTGGAGCCTCCTCCACTTCTTCAGCAACTTCTTCTTCCAACTCAGCTTCTAATTCTTCTTCGATTCTATCTGCAGCTTCAATCGAAACCACTGCATTCAAATCCCATATTGCATCATAATTTTCTAATTCCACTTCTGCAGTCACTTCCTCTTCTATTGTTTCCTCTTCCACAACTGGAGCTTCGACGATAGGGTCTTGATCAAAAGAAAAATGAATAGGTGTTTGTTCAGTTTGGTCTAAAATAAAATGATCTTGATTTTGGTCTGTTGATTCATTGCTTAATGGCTCCTCTTTGATTTGCACAGATGCTGCTGCATCTGTGACCAATGTCATCACAATTTTTTCCTCAATAGGAGCCTCCGCTTTTTTTGGTACTTCTGTTTTAAATGGATCCTTACCTTCAAATCCAGTCGCAATAAGTGTAATACCTAATTTCTTATCTAGTGTTGAATCATATCCCATTCCCATGATGACATCAGAATGTTCGCCAGTGCGTGCGCGTAAAAATTCATTGATGGTTTCTAATTCATCCATACTACACTCATAATCACCTTCGGCACTATTAATATTTAATAAAATCCATTTTGCACCTTTAATATCATTGTCATTTAATAAAGGAGAATTCAAAGCTTCTTCAATGGCTCTTTGTGCTCTGTTCTCCCCTTCTACTTCTGCTTTACCTAAGATGGCAACACCCCCATTTTTCATTACGGTACATACATCCGCAAAATCAACAATGATATGCCCACGGCTATTAATAACATCGGTGATACATTTAGCTGCAGTCGCCAAAACATTGTCTGCTTTGGTGAAAGCTTCTTTCATTTTTAAATTGCCATATTGAACGCGTAATTTATCATTTGAAATCACCAAAAGAGTATCTACCAATGGTTTCAAAGCATTGATTCCTTCTTCCGCTTGTTTTTGACGACGGGGCCCTTCAAAACTAAAAGGCGTTGTGACGATACCTACTGTTAGTATCCCTAAGTCTTTACAAATTTGTGCGATAATGGGTGCGCCACCCGTTCCTGTTCCACCACCCATTCCTACTGTGATGAAGGCCATGCGCGTATTGACTTCTAAAATTTTTCTAATTTCCTCCAATGATTCTTCTGTTGCTAATTTACCAACTGAAGGATCGGCACCCGCACCAAGACCTTGGGTCAAATGGGGTCCTAATTGAATTTTGTTTGGCACTTCGCTTTGTTCGATGGCCTTAGAATCGGTATTGCAAATAATAAAATCAACGCCTTCAATATCCTGCTTAAACATAAAGTTTACAGCATTACTACCACCGCCCCCTACGCCGAGGACTTTAATGATAGATGATTTTTGTTTAGGCAAGTCAAATTGAATCATTTTCTTGTTTTTAGATGGGTTAGTTAGATGGTTAGTTGTTAGTTAGTTATGTCGAAAATAGCCCTTTTAGAATTTATTCTACTTGTTTTTTATAACCATAATGTGGGTAAATATTTATGGTAATGGATTGTCTGCTTCTTCGCTAAATATTTCAATTAAATTGTTTTTAAAGCGATCCCAAAACTTCATTCTTTTTCCAATTTGCTCTGGTGTTAAAGTAGTAGGGGCCGGTTGTTTTTCAACTTTAGTTGAACTTAAAGAATTAGCAGCACTTGGATTTACAGTCAATGATTTAGGCACTTCCACGCGCTTAAAGGTTTCTGTAAATACCTTATAATTTTGCTCGTAATCATTGTATCCCTTCAAGATTAATCCGATACAAGTTGAATACATTGGTTTTTTTAATTCATCAATGTGATTAGGTGCCAAATGTTCATTCGGTAATCCAATGCGTGCATTTAAACCCGTAATATATTCGGTTAATTGTATCAAATGCTTTAATTGAGATCCGCCACCTGTCAAAATCACACCCCCATTTAATTGACGGCTATCCAAACCCACTTGCTTTAAATGATAGGTTACAAAATCTAATATCTCACTCATTCTAGCTTGAATAATTCCTGCTAAACTTTTCACACTTATTTCCTTAGCGGGCATTCCCTTTAATCCTGGGATTGTTACATAGGCATTGGCTTTTGCTTCATCTGCTAAAGCACTTCCAAACTGTACTTTCATGGCTTCGGCTTGGCTTTTTAATACGCCTAATCCAAGACGGATATCATTTGTGATATTTTCACCACCAAAAGGAATCACTGCAGTATGTTTTAAAATACCATCATAAAATACAGCAAGATCACTGGTTCCACCGCCAATATCTAGTATCGCTACTCCTGCTTCTAAATCAATATCGCTCATCACCGCACTAGCAGAAGCCAATGGTTGTAGTACTAAATCTTTAGTCACCAATCCACTTCTTTCTACCGAACGATTAATATTACGGATGGCATTTCTATCTCCAGTAAGAATTAAAAAATTAGCTCCTACTTTTACGCCATTGACACCCACCGGCTCTTTCACATTGGGGTTATTGTCCACATGAAATTCTTGTGGAATAACATCAATAATTTGATCTCCTGCTGGTATAAATGTTTTGCGTTGGTTGTTGATTAATTGCTCAATCTCCCAAGGCTGAATTTCGTTTTCAGCATCTTGACGCACCATATCACCACGGGTTTGTAAACTTTTAATATGATGTCCTGCAATACCCACAAACACTTCATTGATCTCTAAATCGGGGTTGCTTAATTGACAGTTTTGAAGGGCTTGTTGAATGGCCTTAATAGTTTGATCAATATTTAAGACTTGACCATGTTGCACACCGTTACTATTGGCACGGCCAAAGCCTAAAATTTCTAATTTGCCGAACTCATTTTTTCTACCTGCAATGGCAGCAATTTTGGTTGTGCCAATATCTAGTCCCACAATGATGGGCGATTCATTTTGACTCATTTGTATGTATTTTAGTTGTTAGTTGTAGTTGTTTTGGAAGCAATCTTCGTGGGCATTAATGCCTTTGCAGACTTCTTCTTAATGATTAACGATTTATTATTTTGTTTATTGTTTTTTATAGGTCCTATTTTTTTGACTTTTACCCCTTTTTGATCCACCTTGTTTTTCAATATCCTCTTTTCTTTTTTCAAGGTATCCTTTACCTTTTTTGGAGACGATATAACAGTGTCTTTTACAATTTTAGCAGCCGTCACCGTAACGATAGTATCCTTTTGCTCAGCCAATAAAATTGATTTTTGAAAAGGCAATATCCCTGGGGTATATTGTATCGGTTGCATTCCCTTTTTGAGTGCTACAATTTGCTGATCAAATCGACAATCCAATACCTGGTATGCGTTAATGCCACTTTGAACCCAAACCCTTTTATAAAAAGTATATAATCTATTTAATTTGTCTTCCAAATTATCAACCGATCCAAGTAATACTAAATGATCTCCCAAACTTGGAATGAATTGAAAATCACCATTAGGTTCAACGTTAATTTGCGCTACTTGAGCAGTGAAAAAGCTGTCTTTTATAATCGTATTTGAAAAAGTAAGTATGTCGTTTAGTAAAGTGCTATCTGGCGCAGAAAGCTTATCCTGATCTGTTGGGAATCCAGTAAATACAGGTAAACGCAATACGGTAAGTTGTTTTAAAGGTAATCGCCAACCTTCATTATCAATATAAAATGAACCTCCTGATAAAGTAAATACTCGAGCAATGGGTTTTCTTTGTTCTATTTTTACTTCAAGTACTTGTTGGTTATCCGTAAACAATTCCGCATTTTTTATCCATCTTATTTTCTCTAAGTTTTTTTCAATCTGTGTTAAATTAACCCCTTCCAATACCGTCCCCATTGCGATGCCTTGGTCCTTTAGGATTTGTGTGATTTCTTTTTCATCCATAAACAAAGCGGTGGTCGTTTCGCCTACCAATTCCACTTGAATACGGGTAATTTTTTTGGTCACTTTGGCTTTCCAAGCAATGACAAATAAAACGATGAGCGCAGCACCCATCATACTCCACAAAATTTTAATTAATATGTTTTTCCAGTTTCTCATTTAGTCGGAGTAAGTAAGTCTTTAATTTGATTAATACAAACATCAATATCTCCAGCCCCTGCCATCACAATTAATTTATCAGTACTAGTTGCAGCCCATTGCAACAATGCCTCTTTTGACATGACTTGCTTTTTTGAAATGGTCATTTTGCTAATGAGCATGTCACTACTCACTCCTTCAATAGGCAATTCCCTTGCTGGATAAATGGGTAATAAAATAACTTCATCTGCCTTATCCAATGTGGCAACAAATCCATCACATTGATCCTGTGTTCTACTGTATAAATGAGGTTGAAATACAAGCACCATTTTTTCACCAGGATAAATACTTCTAACACCTGATATTAATGCATTTAACTCCTCTGGATGATGGGCGTAATCATCGATCAATACTTTAGTAGGTGTTTTAACTTTGTATTCGAATCGGCGTTTTACCCCTTTAAAATCTGCAATAGCCAATTTAATTTTTTCTTCGTCAATACCCAATGTTAACGCGATAGCAATAGCAGCTGTTGCATTTTCAACATTATGCAATCCACCCATATTGAGTATTACATCATACAACACTCCACCTGGATGTACAATATCAAATGTATAAGAACCATCTAATACTTTTAAATTTTTAGTATGGTAAGATGCATTTAGTTGATCATATCCATAAGTGTGTATGTTTTTATTATTTGTATCCGTCACTACCGTTGTTCCCCATTTTTGAATTAAAGTGCCACCTACTTTAATTTTATCCGCATATTGTCCAAAAGCTTTTAATACTTCTTCGGCAGTGCCATAAATGTCTAAATGATCAGGATCTACTGCAGTAATCACTGCAATATTGGGAGCTAATTTTAAAAAGCTACGATCATATTCATCCGCTTCCACCACCACTACATTGCGTTCGTGGCTCCAAAAATTAGTATTATAATTTGATGCAATACCTCCTAAAAAAGCATTACATCCATATCCAGTATGTCTTAAAATATGCGCTGTCATTGAAGTTGTCGTCGTTTTACCATGCGTGCCAGCAATACCAATAGTGAAAGCATTTTCAGTCACCCATTGCAATACATCACTTCGCTTTACTACATTATATCCATGGTCTCTGTAATAATTCAACTCCAAATGGGTTGCTGGAACTGCTGGGGTATAAACAATAACTGTAGCCGCTTTGTCAATTTGATTTATATCATCTTCAAAATGAATTTGAATTCCTTCTTTTATTAAATCATCCGTTAATGAAGTGGGCGTTTTGTCATATCCAGAAACATTAACTCCTTGTGTATTAAAATACCTTGCTAACGCACTCATTCCAATGCCACCAATGCCAATAAAGTAAATGTTTTTTATATTCGTTAACGGGTTCATTTTACTACTAGTCGTTTTATATGTGTTTTAAAATTTGTTCAGCAATGACTTCATCTGCATTCGTATATGCAAAGTCCTTGACTTTTACTTGCATCTCTTGTATTGCTTTATCATCCTGACTCAAATGTTGTAATAAGTGGATTAAATTTTCGTCTACTTCATTATCCTTGACCATATAAGCAGCTCCTTTACTTACCAATGCCATAGCATTAAAAGTTTGGTGATCCTCGGCTGCATGAGGATAAGGAACAAATATGCTGGCCTTTCCTGTAACTGCAATTTCAGCTACCGCCATGGCTCCTGAACGACTCACGACAACATCTGCGGCAGTGTAAGCCGCACTCATATCATCAATAAAGGGACTTACAAAAACATTTGGAAAGGAAGCTGCAGCATTCAAATAAACATTTGCATCGGGCTTACCTGTTTGCCAAATGAGTTGCACTTGCAGTTTCGCTAATAGGGCTAAATTTTTCTGAATTGTTTTATTGATAGACTTGGCTCCTAAACTTCCGCCCATAATCAATATTGTTTTTTTATTAGGATGCAATCCAAAATATAATAACGCCGCTAATTGATTGAATTTAGAATGTATAATATTTTGTCGAACTGGATTCCCCGTAATCATTATTTTACTTGAAGGAAAAAAGGTCTCCATTCCTTTTGTACCAGTAAAAATTTGCGTTGCCTCTGCGCCTAACCACTGATTGGCTTTTCCTGCAAATGCATTGGACTCATGTATAAAGTTAGGAATGGAAAGCATTTGCGCTTGTTTTAAAACAGGGTAACTGGAATAGCCCCCCACTCCAAAAACAGCATTGGGTTTGAATTTTTTAAAAATCGATTTTACTTGGAAATAACTTTTTATTAATTTCCATGGCAATGTTATATTTTTTAAAATTTGTGTTCTATTAAAACCAGCTATGGTAATGCCTATGATGTTAAATCCTGCTTGAGGCACTTTTTCCATTTCCATTTTTCCAAGGGCGCCTACAAATAAAATAGCCGCAGTAGGTTGTAATTTTTGAATAGCCTGCGCTACTGCAATGGCTGGGAAGATATGTCCTCCAGTGCCTCCGCCCGCAATGATGATGCGAATATTTTTATGCAGTGGGTTGGATGACATTTTCTGTTTCGTTATTTTCTTCAGGTAATTCAATATCAGTTTCCAAAGGCGCCTTGCCTTCTAATTGTTCCACATTTCGTGCAACACTTAATATTAATCCAATCGAACAACAAGTAAATATGAATGAACTTCCTCCCATGCTCACCAATGGCAAAGTCACTCCCGTCACTGGCATAATATTTACATTCACTGCCATATTTGCTATGGCTTGTATAATTAATGTAAAACTTAATCCAAGTGCTAAAAAGGCACCAAATGCATAAGGACATTTTCTAAAAATGCGTATGCATCTAAATAAAAAAACTAAGTAGATAAAAATAATAAAGGCCCCTCCAATTAATCCATATTCCTCAATAATAACCGCATAAATAAAATCATTATACGCTTGAGGTAAAAAATTTCTTTGACGACTATTGCCTGGGCCTAATCCAAAAAAGATACCGCCATTGGCAATTGCAATTTTTGCTTGTTGAACCTGATAAGGCACTTCATTTTCCTTGGCATACATAAAATCCTGAACCCTATTTACCCATGTTCCAAATCGACCAAAACTTTTCATTGTTTCAGCCACCACAGGTTGCCCTTCTACCTTTTTGCTAGAATGCGTCGCCATGGCTACACTGATAATTAAAACAACGGGTATCATAGCCACTAATATCGTAAGTAAAATATGTTTGAAACTAACCCTTCCAATAAACATTAATAATAAGGAAGTGGCGCCCGTTAATAATGCATTTGATAAGTTAGCAGGCATAATTAATGCACAAATAATAAATACAGGAATGATCACCGGTAAAAATCCTTTTTTAAAATCCTTTATCACTTCTTGTTTTTTACTCAGCACCCTCGAAATGTACATAAACAAGGCTAGCTTGGCCACATCACTACTTTGAATAGTCAAATTTATAATGGGTAATTTAATCCATCTACTACCCTCATTAATTTTGGCACCAAAAAATAAAGTATAAATTAAAAGTGGGATGGATAATGCAAATAAGATAGTTGCAATTTTAGAAAACACTGTATAATTTATTCGATGCAACCCAAAAATGACAAGCAAACCAACTAATGTGAAAATAACTTGTTTGAACAAATAGATACTGGTATTACCTCGATACATTTTATAAGCCAATGAACCCGTTGCACTATAAACTACTAATATAGATATCAAAGACAATACAATGACTAACCCCCAAATGTATTTATCTCCTCTGGTTCTTTGGTCTAAATGCTCTTTCATGCCTCCAATAGAAGGCATTTGCGAAAATAATTTATCAGTAGAATCGTTGAACATAATTATAATTCTTTAACAAACGCTTTAAATTGATTGCCTCTATCTTCATAATTTTTAAACAAATCAAAACTTGCGCAGGCAGGGCTCAATAAAACAACATCGCCTTTTTCTGCTAATTTAAAAGCAGCTGTTACCGCTTTTTTTGCTGAATCGGCTTCTATCAATACTGGCACTTTGTCTCCAAAAAAGTCCATGATTTTTTTATTTTCTGTTCCCATACAAATAATTGCTTTTACTTTATCTTTTACCAACTCAGCAATTAATTCGTAATCGTTGCCCTTGTCAACACCTCCTAAAATAAGGACGGTTGATTTTTGCATGCTTTCCAATGCATACCAAGTACTATTCACATTGGTTGCTTTGCTGTCATTGACAAAATCAACGCCACGCACAGTCGCCACAAATTCCATTCTGTGTTCTAAACTGTGAAAGTTACTTACGGCTTCGCGGATTTTTTCCTTTCTGATACCTAATGTGGAAGCTGCAATGCTTGCCGCCATAGTATTATAAGCATTATGTTTCCCTTTTAAAGCGAAATCATAAATACTCATAGATACGCGTTCTTCTTGGATTTTTAACATCATTTGATCGTTTTTGATGTAGCCTCCTTTTTTTACTTCTTGTTTCATAGAAAATGGTAATGGGTTAGTATTGATGGTTAGTAGTTCTAAATGTTTAACGATGACTTCATCATCGATGCAGTAAATAAAATAATCCTGAGCGGTTTGATTTTCAATGATTCTAAATTTGCTCTTGATATAATTTTCAAACTGGTAATTATATCTGTCCAAATGATCTTCGGTAATGTTGAGCAAAATCGCGATATCTGGTTTGAAGTATTTGATGTCATCCAATTGAAAGGAACTTACTTCGATAATATATAAAGCCTTAGGCGCCATTGCGATTTGACGCGCAAATGAGAAGCCAATATTACCTACCATTGCCACATCATCATTCACTAGTTGACAAATATGATACAACAAGGCGGTAGCCGTACTTTTTCCATTACTTCCAGTGATGGCCGTAATTTTACTTGCTCCTTTATAACGATACCCAAATTCAATTTCACTAATTACCGGTATTCCTTTTGCACGTATGGCTTTAACCATTTCATTTTTTTCTGGAATGCCTGGACTTTTCATCACTTCATCAGCAGACAATATTTTTTCAACACTATGCATGCCTGATTCAAAGGCGATATTATTTTCTTCTAATTCCTTTTGAAAATTAGCCTTAATAGCGCCGCCATCAGACACAAATACTTCGTAGCCTTTTTGTTTGGCCAACAAAGCAGTTCCAATTCCGCTTTCACCTGCACCTAATATGACTAAATTTTTTGCCAATGCTTATCTTGTCTTTAAGGTTAATATAGAAACAACAACTAATAATATGGTTATAATCCAAAAACGAACCGCAATCTTACTCTCATGAAATCCTTTCTTTTGATAATGATGATGCAAAGGGCTCATTAAAAAAACGCGCCTACCTTCACCATATTTTTTTCGAGTATACTTGAAATAACTTACTTGAATGATAACACTCAGATTTTCAATTAAAAACACACCACAAAAAATAGGAATCAATAATTCTTTTCTTACAATAATGGCTAAAGACGCAATGATACCGCCCAATGCCAAACTGCCTGTATCTCCCATAAACACTTGTGCTGGATAAGCATTGTACCACAAAAATCCAATACAGGCCCCTACAAAAGCACCTACAAATATGGACAACTCCCCTAAATTAGGGATGTACATTACATTCAAGTAGTCTGCAAATACATAGTTACCGCTTACATAAATAAATACGCCTAATGCTGCACCAATAATAGCACTCACTCCAGCAGCAAGCCCATCCAATCCATCTGTTAAGTTGGCGCCATTAGATACAGCTGTAATTATAAAAGTGACAATTAAAATATAAATGATCCAAGTATATTTTTCGGCACCTGGTCCTATCCAACTAATTATTTTACTATAATTAAATTCGTGATTTTTAACAAACGGAATAGTTGTAATAGGTGTTTTTACTTTCACAAAACGCCTTTCTTCACCATTAATTTTTCGAATTACAATATCGGCACCTTTAGCAATTTTTTCACCTTTCGCTAAGCTAGCCGAAACATTGGATGCAATAATTTCACGTTCCACTGTAACTGCATTGCTAAAATAAAGCGTTACGCCAATAATGATGCCTAGTCCTATTTGTCCAATAATTTTAGAAATGCCTGCTAATCCATCGCTGTTTTGTTTTTTATAAGATGCGCCTTGCGCCTGCGCTTGCTTTCTAGCTTTAATTTTAAAATAGTCATCTAAAAAACCAATCAAACCCAACCAAACGGTACATAATATCATCAAACGGATGTAAACCTTGTCAAGGTTCGCAAACAAAAGTGTTGGAATTAATATACTTAACAATATAATGATACCGCCCATTGTAGGTGTTCCCTTTTTTTGTTGCTCTCCTTCTAATCCTAAATCTCTAACACTTTCACCAATTTGTTTTTTCTGTAAAAATAAAATCATCTTCTTTCCATAAACCGTTGCAATAAAAAGAGATAATAAAATAGCCATGGCAATTCTTGATGTCAAAAATTGGAATACTCCTAATCCAGGAATATGAAATTGTTGATCTAACCATGAAAATAATTGATACAGCATAGGAGGTTTATTTAGCTAAATCGTTGAATAAATGTTGTAATATTTTTTTATCGTCAAATTCATGTTTCACCCCTTTGATATCTTGGTATTTTTCATGCCCCTTACCCGCTATTAAAATAATATCCCCCGGCTTTGAAAAACTTACCGCCGCCTTTATAGCCTCTCTTCGGTCAACTATATTGATATACTTTCGTTTTGCCGAACTACTTAATCCATTTTCCATATCCTTAATGATTTCATTAGGATCTTCAGAACGTGGATTATCGCTTGTAAAAAATACTTTAGTGCTTAGGTCGCAAGCAACTTGCGCCATAATAGGTCGTTTGGTTTTATCCCTATCTCCTCCACAACCTACCACTGTGATCACATCCTCTCCCCCTTTTCTTAATTTTGCTATCGTCGTTAAAACATTTTCTAAAGCATCTGGAGTATGCGCATAATCTACGATACCAATACGTTGATCTAGACCAATGATATAATCAAATCGACCTTCCGCTCCAGTCAAAGCACTTAAAATGGTTAATACTTGTTCCGATTTTTCCCCTAATTGAATGGCAACTCCATAAACAGCTAAAAAATTATATGCATTAAATATGCCAATTAAACGACAATGTACTTCTAGGTCATTCACCAATAATACCAAACCATTTAATTGATTTTCTAAAATTTTTCCTTTGTATGTTGCTGGCGCATGCAATGCATAAGTAAGTTTTTTCGCCTTTGTACTAGTCAACATCGCAGCTCCATTTTTATCGTCCAAATTGGATAAAGCAAATGCCGTGCTAGACAAATGATCAAAAAATGTTTTTTTAGCTTCTAAATAAGCTTCAAAGGTTTTATGATAATCCAAATGATCATGTGTAATATTTGTAAATACCCCACCTAAAAAATGCAACCCCGTAGTACGATGTTGGTGGATCGCATGACTACTCACTTCCATAAATACATGCGTACAACCCGCTTTAACCATTTGATCTAGTAAGGCATTTAAATGTATCGCATCTGGAGTAGTATGCGTTGAAGGAACAATGGTATCGCCGATATGATTCTCCACCGTACTTATTAATCCGCAAGAGTATCCTAGGCCTTTAAATAATTTAAACAACAATGTAGCTACCGTTGTTTTTCCATTGGTACCTGTTACACCTATTAATTTCATTTTTTGAGAGGGTGCATCATAGTACTGATGTGCCATGATGGCCACCGCTTCTTGCGCATTGGCCACCGCTATGTAAGTAATATTTTCGACTAGATTAACGGGCATCACTTCGCAAATAATAACGCTCGCTCCCTTAGTGATTGCAGTTTCAATAAAACTATGCCCGTCTACTTTTAAACCTTTGATAGCTACAAAAACAGTTCCTTGAGTTACTTGTCTAGAATCAATTTGAATATCATGAATGAATTGTTCCGTGCTTCCAATCACTTGTCTTAGCGAGACACCAAATAATATGTTTTGTAATTGGATCATTAATTTAATTCAATTTGAATTTGTTGTCCTTTGGTGATATAAGCCCCTTGTGCAATACTTTGTTTTATTACCTTTCCTTTTCCTATAGTTCGGACCATCAAACCTCTTTTTTCACATAACCATAATGCATCTTGCAACTTAAGACCACTGATATCAGGCATGGTCGTATCTGAAATCACCTGTTGTCTACTTATCGCATTCACTCCTACTCCATTTAATTTAACCCAATCAGAAGCAGCAGTCGTTGAATCTTTATATGGAATTGCTAATTGCTTTGCAATATGTTGTAAGGAAATTTTTGAAATTGAATAATTATATAACTGACTATCTTTTACATTAAATACAGGTGCGATATTTAATTTATTTTGGATATAAGTGGAATACAATCGATCAGAAATCTCTTTAAATACAGGCCCTGCAACACTTGCACCAAAATGATTTAATGCTTTTGGATGATTAATGATGATCACAGCAATGGTATATTGAGGATTTTCGGCTGGGAAATAGCCTACAAAAGAAGATTGAAATATAGATTCACTATACGCTTTGCTACCATTCGCCACCAATGCTGTCCCTGTTTTACCGGCTACTTTATATAAACTATTCGCAAATAATTTTTTTGCAGTGCCATTGGTACAAACTCCTTCTAAAGCAATATGTAAATCTCTAATCGTAGTAGGCTTACACAATTGCGCATTGTATACAGTCGGCGAAAATGTTTTTATGATTCGGCCTTCTTCCTTAATAGCATTTACTAAGTATGGCTTCATCATCACTCCATTATTAGCAATGGCATTGTATAAATTCAATGTTTGAATTGGTGCAATAGCAATACCATATCCAAAACCCATCCAAGGCAGCGTGGTTGGACCATATAAAGCATCTCCTTGCTTTGTAATTTGAGGCCTTCCTTCACCCATTAAATCAATACCCGAAGTACTGTCTAATCTTAATTTTGATAAATGCTTATAATACGCGCCTGCATTATTTAAATAATTGGAGACAATAATTTTTGCCATCCCTACATTTGAACTTTCTTCAAAAGCTTCTAATACAGTAACTTCATGCTTGCCATGGGTTTCAGCATCTTTTACCATTCTTCCCGCATAACTCCATAAACCGCCTTCTATATCTAATTTTGAATTTAAATTTAATTTGCCATCCTCTAATGCAGATAATAATGTGACCAATTTAAAAGTAGATCCTGGTTCTGTAACCCTAGTGGCGTAATTCAAATCCTCGGTATATTTTCCTTCACCTATTTTTCCTAGGTTAGCAATCGCTTTTATCTTTCCAGTTTTAACTTCCATCACCATGGCCACACCCGTTTGAGCATTATTTTTAATCATCATACTCATGAGTGCTTTCTCAGTCACTTCCTGAATAAAAACATCAATCGTACTTACAATATCCTTCCCTGTTTCTGGCGCTATCTCAAATTCGCCTTCTTGAACAGGTACTGTTACTCCGCCCGCAATTGCTCTAACTAATTGTCGACCATTACGTCCGTTTAAAACAGTGTCATAAGACTTTTCAAGACCTACTTTATTTTCATCTCTTGCCAAACCAATAGTACGATACCCAATATTTTCATAAGGATTTAATCTAAAGTTTTTTTCTTGGGCAATCATGCCGCTTTTATAACGCCCTAAACGGAACATTGGAAACTTGATCAAGGTTAAGTACTCTCGATAATCTATTTTTTTTCTTAGTTCATAGTTTCCTTCACTGATCTCATAAGCTTTTGTTAATTCATTTTTATAAGTATCGGCCGATTTGTCTTTAAATAAATTAGCCAAGGAAATACTTAATGAATCAATGTTTTCTCTGAATAATTTTCCACTTTTTTCATGCAAAGGCTCTACCCTAAAATCAATGTAAATATCAAACTTGGGCATATTGGTACTTAACATTTGTCCATCCTCGCTATAAATGGTACCTCTTGCAGCAGGTAGTTCAATAATGCGTTGATGTAAACTGTCACTTAATCCTCTCCAGTATTTTCCTTGTACTTGTTGAATATAAAACGCCTTACCTAAAATGGCAATACATACTATGGTTATTAAAATATAACTTAAGTAAACCCTCCATAATATGTCGCGTTTTACATCCATTAGTTGATGGTGTCTTTTTGATTAGTTATGATTGAAGAAAATCTTTTTTCTAAGACCAATCGGATGGGCATTTCTTTTGCAACGACTAAACCATAGGGTGCCACTTCATTTTCAATTTCAATGGCCCTGCTGCGACGCATTAATTCAGACTTTATAGTCTTATATTCAAACTGCAACTCCTTAAGCTCCTTTTGAGTCGCATTAATTTTTCTAATTGTTTTATCGGCTAAATGTCCATTCGCAATGTAGAGGATTGCTAAAAATGCCAAGAACAAAAACAGACTAATGTTCATGACAATCCATTGATAATTAAGGATGCTTTTGATAGCTCCTTTTGGATTTGGGTTAACGGGTACGGACATACTACTTATAATCTTTCGGCAGCACGCATTTTTGCGCTTCTGCTTCGATTGTTTTCTTTCATTTCTTTTTCGGAAGCCACTACCGGTTTTTTTGTAATGATCTTCCAAAACTTTTCCTTTTCTACTGATAAAAAAGGATTCAACTCATGCTCTTCTTCCTGTGCCACTTTAAAAGCGTTTTTCACCAAACGATCTTCGATCGAATGAAAAGTGATCACTACTGCTCGACCACCCGGCTTAATGACTGGCTTTAATTGTTCTAAAAAATCTTTTAATGCCTCCATCTCCTCATTCACTTCAATTCTAATGGCCTGAAAAACTTGTGCCCAATATTTATTCGGATTCCCTTTCACCACAGGTGCAATAAGCAACTTGAAATCCTGAACAGTATTCAATTTTAAATGTGAACGATGTGAAACAATATGTTTTGCAATGGTTTTCGAATTAGAAACCTCACCATATTGTTCAAACATTTTATGTAATGCAGATTCATCATAGCTTTCAATGACTTGCTTTGCGGTTTTTTGCTGGCGCTGATCCATGCGCATATCAAATGGGCCATCAAATCTTGTTGAAAAACCCCTAGATCCTTCATCAAATTGATGACTACTAACACCTAAGTCGGCTAATACCCCATCTACTTGATCAATTTTATTTAAACGCAAAAAGCGTTGCAAGTATCTAAAATTTTCAGGTATGAAAACAATTCGATTGTCATTAGGTAAATTATTTTTAGCATCCGCGTCTTGATCAAAAGCAATGAGCTTTCCTTTAGGACCTAATTTTGATAATATACCTCTGCTATGACCGCCTCCACCAAAAGTGGCATCTACATATATGCCATTAGGTATGATATGAAGATGTTCGATTGTTTCATTAAATAAGACAGGGATATGATAATCCGACGAAAAAGCTTCCACGGACGATGCAACTATATCATTTTTTTGATTTTGCATCATGGATAACTTAGTCTTGTTTTTTAATTCCTGCCATTACTTCCTGCGCTAGATTACTAAATTCATCTGCAGAGAAATCTTCAAAGAGCTGTTTGTACTTACTTGCATCCCAAATTTCAAAACGATCCAATGCTGCTGCCAAAACAATTTCTTTACCTGGCAAAGCAAACTCCCTTAATGTGGGTGGTAATAAAATACGACCTGCGCCATCTAATTCAACCTCGGTGGCACCTCCCAAAAATTGACGACGAAACTGTCTCACTTTTGGATCAAAATCATTCAATTGGCTAATACGATCTAAAATAGCTTGCCAGCTTTTTATTGGATAAAGTGTCAAACACTTCTCAAACCCCCTACTCACAATAAAATGCGTCTCTCCTTCAGCTAGCTGCTTTTTCAAGCTGCCAGGAAGCAGAAAACGACCTTTCGTGTCGATGGTTGATTGATATTCTCCGTGAAAGCCTGTCATTGTTAATAATTAGAGTGTTTTTTACCACTTGTTCACACAAATTAACACATTTTACCACTTTTAAAGGCCAAATGACCCCTTCTAGTTTTCCACAAGTAATAAACCATGCTGAAAATCAATGCAGTAAAGAGAAATAGTCAAATTTTACCTGAATTCTTAAAAAATGAGTGTTGATCACTGTGGAAAACCCCTAAAATTGGGTGCATAACCAGTGAATAAGCGTGAAAATCAATGCAATATGTACCTTTACAGCATGAAGCAGGTTCCAAAACTGAATTTAAGTGACTTTGATTATCACTTACCCAACGAAAGGATTGCCTATGCGCCTACCGCAAATAGAGCAGAGAGTAAATTACTTGTATGGGATAAGCAAATCAATGCTGACAGCTTGTATGACAACATCACTAATTTTATTCCAAGTAACAGCACCCTACTTTTTAATAATAGCAAAGTAATTGCTGCACGAATTTTATTTGAAAAAAATATTGAAAATATTGATCAACACAAAAGTGTCATTGAAATATTTTGCTTAGAACCCAGCTTGGAATATAGTCCTGTGCAATTGGCCATGCAAGCTACTTCCAAAGTACAATGGATATGTTTGGTAGGAGGTGTAAAAAAATGGAAAACAGATTTACTTGAAAAGCAAATCAAGTATAACAATAAAATAATTCATTTTTATGCAAAAAAGATAAATTCATTAGATGGAAAATTTTTAATTGAATTCTCTTGGGATGATGATGCCATTATTTTTTCTGAAATTTTAGCACTCATTGGCCAAATTCCACTTCCCCCTTATATTGAACGAAATGTAAATGAATCAGATAAGGAAAGGTATCAGACGACCTACGCCACCGAAGAAGGTTCAGTAGCAGCGCCTACCGCGGGCCTTCATTTTAGTAAAGCACTTTTAGATAAAATAAGCGCTCATCAAATTGATCAACAATTTATAACCTTGCATGTTGGTGCTGGCACTTTTTTGCCTGTAAAAACTGAAATCATTAATGAGCACCCCATGCATGCAGAGTTTTTTGAAATTGATCAAAAGACAATTCAATATTTAATTGATAATAAGAATAATTTTTTTGCAGTGGGCACGACCACCTTACGCACCCTTGAAAGTATCTATTGGCTTGGTGTGAAAATTATAAATAACCCCCAACTTCAACCTAGCGAATTGCATTTATCTCAATGGGAAGCTTACACCCTTTCCGATGTTGGCTTAGACAATTCAGCTTCCTTATCTGCAATATTAAACTGGATGGAAAAAAATAAATTGAATGCCTTAATATCCAAAACGCAATTAATGATTTTGCCAGGCTACCGTTTTAAGATAGCAAAGGGTTTGATTACTAATTTTCATCAACCTAAATCAACCCTACTACTTATTATTGCCGCGATTGTTGGTGACCAATGGAAGGAAATTTATCAGCATGCATTAGATAAACAATATCGATTTTTAAGTTACGGAGATGGGTGCCTATTTCGGATACCTTCCGATTTGACAAGTGGCACTTGAGACATGGTGGCTTGAAACTTATGTCGTAGGAAGTGTAATCTCGATGGTGGTTCCGTGGTCTAATTCACTTTGCACCCTAATTTGCCCCTTATGTAAATCAACAATCCATTTTACATAGCTCATCCCGAGCCCAAAGCCTTTTACATTATGTATATTACCAGAGTGGGCACGATAGAATTTTTCAAAAATATGCTTACTGGTATCACTGCTCATGCCAATACCATTGTCCTCGATAGATATCAATAATTTATTATTGATATTGGCTGTACTCACTAATATATCAATGGTATCTTTCGAATATTTTATAGCATTATCCATTAAATTAGAAATCACATGCAATAAATGCTCCTCATCTGCATTGATGATTGGACTTTTTGCATCTAGATGTAAGTTTATACTTGATGGCTTTGCTTCTAGTTGTAATTTAAAACTATCAACGACAGCTTGAATTAAATCATGCACATTTACTGCTTGCATATTTAATTCGACATCCTTTTTCTCAAACTGGCCTGTTTCCAAAATTGTTTCCACATGCTTATTCATACGAATATTTTCCTCTTTGATAATATTACTAAAATATGCAACTGAAGTAGGATCCGATTGAACTTTATTTGTCTTTAATGCGTCAACAGCTAATGAAATTGTAGCTAAAGGGGTTTTTAATTCATGCGTCATGTTATTGATAAAGTCATTCTTTATCTCATTTACTTTACGCTGATTTAATAAGGACCTTATCGTGATAAAAAATGCAGCCAATACAACTAATATAAATAAGATGGCTCCCAAAATAATCCATTGCAAGGAATGTAATAAATAAAGCTTTGCATTAGGTATCACAATAATCAACGATTCAAATGGACCCACCGGATCCATGATATCCTGGGGCATAACGGGTATACGAACTTGCAAACTATTCAAATCCTCCGAAAAAGTGTCATCAAAATTTTTACTTCTTAACTCAATTAAACTCTTCTTGTCTGCAATGGCAAACTCATAATTAATATCGCCAATGTCAAATTTTTCAAGGGCTGTTTTTATTTTTGTACTTATCTCTTTGAAATCGTACATATCTGCAATATTGGTTTCCTCAAACTTGTGCAGGTGATAGTCGTTTTCCAAACTTAGTCGCCCCCTTTTTGGCAACCGAAATGAAAGTCCGCTATTCATTTTCTTCCCTATGTCCGATACGACCGCCAATCCAGTTTGATTAATCTTTTCGGATAGCTGATTTTTCTGTAACAAAAACAAACCTTGCAACCATGTGATTTGAATGAATAAGATACCCACGATAGATAGAGATATCAAAACAAATATAACAGGAAAGGTTTTTTTCATAAAATAAGCGGGTAGACGAAATATATTCATTTACGCTATGTGAATATAAATAAAAAATCCCTCAGCATTGCGCTAAGGGATTGACTATTTGATAATATTTTGTTATACTATAACTATAAAACGCCTTCTACTAATACTGTTGTTTTATTATTGACTACTTCGACAAATCCTCCCTGAATAGCGTAAGCCTCCGATTTGGTTGCAGTCATTAATACCTTCACCTGACCCTTCCCCAAAGCACTTACTAAAGGAGCATGCTTATTTAGTATTTCAAATAAACCATCTATACCAGGTAATTGCACCCCAAATACATCTCCACTGAATAATTTTTTGTCGGGTGTTAATATTTCCAATAACATGAGCGCTGTTTAAGTATTCGAATTTATAAATTAGGCTTGTGCCATCATTTTCTTTCCTTTCTCAATTGCATCTTCTAAAGATCCTACTAAGTTAAAAGCTGCTTCTGGATATTGGTCTACCTCTCCATCCATAATAGCGTTGAACCCACGAATAGTATCTTCGATAGAAACAAACACACCTTTTAAACCAGTAAATTGTTCTGCAACATGGAAAGGTTGAGACAAGAATCTTTGAACGCGTCGTGCACGAGATACAATTAATTTATCCTCGTCACTTAATTCATCCATACCTAGGATGGCAATAATATCTTGTAGCTCCTTATAACGTTGTAAAATCATTTTTACTTTTTGAGCCGTATCATAATGCGCATCACCAACAATTGCAGGTGTCAAAATTCTAGAAGTAGAATCCAAAGGATCCACCGCTGGATAAATTCCTAAATCGGCAATTTTACGAGACAATACTGTTGTTGCATCCAAATGCGCAAAAGTAGTAGCTGGCGCTGGATCGGTTAAATCATCCGCAGGTACATACACCGCTTGAACTGATGTAATAGAACCATTTTTAGTTGAAGTAATACGCTCTTGCATCAAACCCATTTCTGTAGCCAATGTTGGCTGATACCCTACCGCAGATGGCATACGACCTAATAAAGCCGATACCTCAGAACCTGCTTGCGTAAAACGGAAGATATTATCTACGAAAAATAAAATGTCTTTTCCTTTTCCTGTTCCATCTCCATCACGGAAATATTCAGCAATGGTTAAACCACTTAAGGCAACACGCGCACGTGCTCCTGGAGGTTCATTCATTTGTCCAAAAACGAATGTCGCTTTTGATTCTTTTAATTCATCTAAGTTTACTTTACTTAAATCCCATCCACCTTCTTCCATGCTGTGTTTAAAAGCATCACCATATTTCATGATACCTGCTTCAATCATTTCACGTAACAAGTCATTTCCTTCACGTGTTCTTTCTCCAACTCCCGCAAATACAGATAAACCTCCGTGTCCTTTTGCGATATTATTAATCAACTCTTGAATCAATACTGTTTTACCTACTCCCGCACCACCAAACAATCCAATCTTTCCCCCTTTTGCATAAGGCTCAATCAAATCAATTACTTTAATACCTGTGAACAATACTTCTGTTGCAGTACTTAAGTCTTCGAATTTAGGAGCAATCGCATGAATGGGACGACCATTGGATTTATCTAATTGAGGTAAGCCATCAATAGCATCACCTGTAACATTAAATAAACGACCATTGATTCCTTCACCCACTGGCATTGAAATTGGCTTGCCGGAATCTACTACTTCCATTCCTCTTACAAGTCCTTCCGTTCCTTCCATCGCAATGGCACGAACGCTATCCTCTCCAAGATGCTGTTGCACTTCTAGGATTAACTTTTCGCCATTTGGTTTTAAAATGGAAAGCGCATTATAGATTTCAGGAAGTGCTTTTTGGTTTGGAAATTGCACATCCACTACAGCGCCAATAATTTGTTTGATTTTACCTGTTGTTACCATAATATTCTATTTCGGATGCAAAGGTAAGGATTTAACGCTTTACTGCAAAAATTGTACATATATAATCGCAGCCAAAATACCCCCAATAATGGGACCCAAAACCGGAACAGCCGCATAGCCCCAATCACTAGCGCCCTTTCCCTTCATAGGTAGTATAAAATGCATAATTCTAGGGCCTAAATCCCTGGCAGGATTAATAGCCCACCCTGTTGGGCCACCTAGCCCAAAGCCAATTCCACCCACTAATAAAGCCACTGGCAAGGCCGATAAAGCGCCTAAATTTGTCGCAGCAGGTTTAATAAAAAAGATGCCTATTAAGAACACCATAGTAGCCAATGTTTCTGTGATAAAATTTTGAGGTAAATTTCGAATAGAGGGCCCTGTAGAAAAGACAGCTAATTGAGCCGATGGGTCCTTACATTCATTTAAATGATCCTTATAAATCATCCATACTAAAAACGCACCTAGCATCGCCCCCAATATTTGAGCTAAAATATAGGCAGGAACCAAGTCCCAAGGAAATTTTCCAGTACTGGCTAATGCAATGGTCACTGCAGGATTTAAATGTCCACCACTAATATCACTTGTTGCATACACCCCTATAAATACAGCAATCATCCAACCTAATACAATGGTGACTAATCCCCCATTATTTCCTTTAGTATTAGGCAACACAACATTAGCAACAATGCCATCGCCAATAGTGACAATCAAAGCTGTTCCCAATAATTCAGCAATAAATGGTGTCATGATGATTGGATTTTATATTTAAAACAATAATTTAAGTTACACCAAAAGAAGAACATAAAAAAGAGTCCTAACCCTGCGCTTGGGTGAGCGTTGCTTTTACCGCCCTTTCCCATCCTAAAATCCACTGTGCCCTATCTTCCGTTGTGGCATCTGGTAAAAAAGTTTTATCCACCTGCCATTTGGACCTAAGCTCCTCAATATCTTTCCAGAAACCTACTGCTAAGCCGGCTAAATAAGCTGCTCCTAACGCCGTTGTTTCAACCATCGTAGGGCGAATTACTTTTGTATTCACGATATCGGATTGAAATTGCATCAATAAATTATTATTTGTTGCACCGCCATCCACTCTTAATTCTGCAATTGGAATTCCTGCATCTGCTTCCATGGCTTTAAGTAAATCATAACTTTGAAATGCAATACTTTCTAATGCCGCTCGCGCAATATGCGCAGATGATGTTCCTCTTGTAATTCCAACAATAGTGCCTCTTGCATGCGGGTTCCAATAAGGTGCACCCAATCCTGCAAAAGCAGGAACGACATACACGCCATCAGTTTGAGTTACTTGATTGGCCAAAGCTTCTACCTCGGACGAATTTCTAATTAAATGCAAACCATCTCTTAACCATTGAACGACTGCACCTCCAATAAAAACACTTCCTTCCAATGCATAAAAAGTGTGTCCGTTTATTTGTAATGCAATCGTGGTTAATAAATTATTTTTTGAGCGCACTGCTTTTTCTCCTGTGTGCATTAACATAAAACATCCAGTACCATAAGTATTTTTGACCATACCCGGCGCTGTACACATTTGTCCAAATAAGGCCGACTGCTGATCTCCTGCGATACCTGCTATAGGAATTTCATGATGCGCAAATAGTTGAGTAGTATGTCCATAAACTTCACTGCTGCTTTTTACTTGTGGCAACATGGATGCTGGCACATCTAACAGTTGTAATAATTCTGTATCCCACTCAAGTGTGTGAATATTAAAAAGCATAGTACGAGATGCATTGGTCGCATCGGTTACATGTACTTTCCCATTGGTCAATTTCCAAACCAACCAAGTATCAATGGTTCCAAAAATAAGTTCTCCTTTATTTGCTAAATCACGCGCTCCTTCTACGTGATCTAAAATCCATTTTATTTTAGATCCCGAAAAATAAGCGTCAATCACCAACCCGGTTTTTTGTTGAATGGTTTCTTGATGCCCTTCAGATTTAAGTTGATCGCAAAATTCAGCGGTGCGTCGATCCTGCCAAACAATGGCATTATAAATAGGCTGTCCTGTTGTTTTATTCCAAACGACGGTCGTTTCTCTTTGATTGGTAATACCAATAGCTGCGATGTCATCTACAGATAAACCTTTTAAACTAATGGCTTCAGTAGCGACGCCCATTTGGGTGCTCCAAATTTCAAGTGGGTCATGTTCGACCCATCCTGGCTTTGGAAAAATTTGTGTGAATTCTTTTTGTGAAGTCGCGTGGATTTGACCTTGGTGGTCAAATAAAATTGCGCGACTACTAGTGGTGCCCTGGTCAAAAGACAAGATGTATTTAGACATAACATTCCATTATTTTCTATTTTTCAACCAAGTTTCTGGATCCAATGCGACTCCCTTTTCATTATAAATCATGAAAGACAATGCACCTTCTCCGTCTAGATTAACCCCTGATCTTCCTAATACAGTTCCTGCTTTTACTTCCTGACCAACGCTAACACTTGCACTTGTAAAATAGGTATACATGGTAAAATACTTCCCATGCTGAACGATGATGGTTAAATCACCATTCACATCACCCACATAAGATATTTTTCCATTGGCAACGCTTTTCACAGAAGATCCTTTTGGTAAGGCTAATTCAATACCGTCACTTTTACGATTCAATTTAGTACCTGGAATATTCTCAACACCAAAATGAATGTAAATATAACCAGTCGCACTTGGCCAAGGTAAATTGCCTTTATTGTTTTCAAAAGATACCGAAGTTTCTCTTCCCTCTTCCGTTGTCTCCAATGCCGAATAAGGACGATTATCTGTCGTACTTTTTAACCCCCCTTCTGCTCCTTTTACTTTCGAAATAGTATTTTCAATAGGTTTATTTTCAGCAGTTGCTTTTGCTTTAGCATTGTCATTACTTGCTTTTAATTTAGCCAATCTGTCTTTCTCCCTTTTTTCTGCTTCCAAAGTTTCACGACGAATAATGGTTAAAATAGCTTGTTGCATTTTTTTTCTTTGCGCTTCCTTTTGTCGCACTTGTGCTGTAATTTCTTGCTCCTTACTTTTTAATTGATTGACGATTTTATCCTGCTCTTTTTTATCTACCACCAATACTTTTAATTGGTCATTTTGTACATTTAAAGTTTTTAAACGATCGTTTTTATTTGTACTAAGTGCAGTAATTTTTACACCCAAATCCTTTTGTGATAAATCAATTGCCTGCGCTTGCGCGGTTCTGTTTTGACGATAACTTTTTAAATAAGTAATGCGTTTAACGGCATCATTAAAGCTATTAGCCGAAAATAAAAAATTTAAGTACTCATAACCACTTCGGCTTTTGTATGCAAAAATGATGCTTTTTAAATACCTTGATTTTAAAGTATCTAAGTCCTTATTTAATTTTTGAATATCTAATTGATTTGCATAAATGGCATCATCTAATATTTGCACCTGTTTTTTGATGCCTCGAATTAAAGATTCTCTTTTTTCAATTTTACTTCTAATGACAGCTAGCTGTCCCAAAGAACTTTTTTTATTTTTCTTAGTTTGCTCTAAAAGTAAATTCAATTCGTTTAATTCCTTTCGAATGGATTGCTCTTCTTTTTGCAAATCCTCACGCGACTCATTGGTTTGGGCTATAGAAAGCGTATTAAAACCAATGACAAGAACCAAAAAAAGAATAATTTTCTTAACCATAATATTTTTATTTCTAGTATTGATTTACTTCCTTTTACCGGGCTTAGGAATGGTGAAAGTATATTTTACGGGTTCGTTAAAACTATACTCCTTTATTTCTAAATAAATATCTAACTTATTTTGCGCTGTAATAGATATGACTCGATTTAATGGAAAATAATATTGTCCTTGACTCACATGATTCGAATAAGTTATATCACAGGTGCGATGTTGGTTAAAATCAACATCATCTAATTTTAAATGTAAGACTTTGGAATTATCCTCACTTAATATGACTAAATTTTTGAACAAGGCTCCAATTAAACTAAGTTGTAATTTATTATTATTTAATTTATAAGCAACGATGCTGCTGCTGTCTAAAAAAATTGGATTGCCTAACATTAAATCTTGTATAGTATTAAAGGTAAATGGTATCTTAACTACTTGCTGCAAATAACCAATGGGTTTACGATCAACGGTTTTGGTTTTACTTGTAGGAGAAATAATAAAAACACTATCTTTTTTTATCAAGGCTTTCATTACAATAATCCCTAAATCCGCCCGAAGCGTAATAAAGATCTGGCTATCCTTCATCATACTCACATTTGCAATAAAGGTATATGAACTTTGCTCCGACTCATACTGTACTTTAATGCGCGTATTCATGGTCTTATAGTCTAGTTTGGCTACATTAATTTTATTTAAAATATTCTTTACAATCGCTAAAGAATCTACCTTTTTTATTTCGGTAATCAACTGACTTTTAGTGGTGTCGTTTTTAGAAAGTGCGTCCTCAATGACTTGCACTTTTTTTAAAGTACTACATGATGCAGCAGCGAAGATGATAAAAGCAAAGAAATATTTTTGTTTCCCCATGTAATAACTCTTATTTAAAAAGACTCGAATATGATAATAGCAAGCATTTATTTTGTCCCGGTATGCCCAAATCCGCCAGCACCTCTTTGCGTTTCCTCTAAAAATTCAACCCCTTCCCAAGCCACTTTACCAACTGACTGAAAAACCACTTGTGCAATTCGATCACCATCTTGAATGGTTTGTACTTCAGAGGACAAATTGATTAAAATGACCTTAAGCTCTCCTCTATAATCTGCATCAATGGTACCAGGTGTATTTAAGCAAGTAATGCCTTGTTTGATGGCCAATCCACTTCGAGGTCGAATCTGCGCTTCCCAATTTTCAGGAATGGCTATAAAAAGACCTGTTGGAACCAAACATCTTTCCATGGGAGCAAGTATAACCGGGGAATTTATAAAAGCACGAATATCCATGCCCGAAGATCCAGTAGTAGCATACTCCGGTAAAGGGTGGTGACTTTTATTGACAATTTGTACTTTGGTAGACATGACAACAAAAGTAAGTAAAAAACAAAGGATAATGCACTCCTAATAGGGAGTGTAATTTAGGATATTGTTAAAAATAAAAGATAGAACCAAATCTTATGGTATTAGACAAGGGATTTCTTGACAAACCTCCTCCAGAAGGAACTAAATAAGATATGTTAAACTTGCTTTGCAAGTATTGAAAGCTTGTTCCTAAAGTAAAATATTGGCCATTCCCCCTTGATTGATCCTCATATAAATAACCTGCTCTTAAAAAAAAGCGATCTGTATAATTATACTCCAATCCTAAGGAGTAACGAAGGGATTCTGACAAAGCTGGACCATCCGTACTTGAAAAAGAGTTAAACCAACTTGATACCACTGATTGTGAAAAATATCTATCTCTTTCTCCATTTAGATTTGTCGTTGGAAATGCAGGAACTAATAAACGATTCACGTCTACTCCAAATTCAAGGGAATTATCATTATCAAATTTACTTAAATACCCAAGGCCTAACCCAATATTGGCTGGTATGAAATATTTATTGGTGGTTTCATTCGAGTAACTAATTTTACCTCCCAAATTAGACAACAACAAGCCTGCATGAAGCCCTTCCAAATTTTCGTTTTGTCTGTAAAATAAACTGATATCCCCTCCTATTGTACTCCCTGCACGATAGTTGATATTAGAGTTGAGCATAGACCCTTGCACTAATTTTGAATAAATATATCTAAGTGTAACCCCTATACTCAATTTTTCGGTTAATAAAATATTATATCCAAGATCATAACTAAACTCTGATGGTCTAGTAGAAGGCAACTCTGTCCCATTTTCATCAGAAAAGGTAATATTACCTAAGCTAAAAAATCGCAAGGAACTATTGAAACTGCTGTAATCATTTAATTTTTTATAATAACCCATACTAGCTAAATACACATCATTCAATCCTAAATCCTTTAACCAAGGAGTATAATTTATTAGAAATCCACTATTATTTTTGAGCAAGGAAAGTTTTGCAGTATTTCCAAATAAGTCATTGGCATCAGGCGACATAGCTAATGATAAATTCCCCATTCCCCCCGATCTCGCATCTGGCGATATCAGCATAAATGGAACTGCTGTACTTTGAAGTTTTATTTGAGCCCTCAAAGAAAATGTAAATAATAGCATTAATAAAGTCAACCCTATTATTATTCTTAGCCCTTTTATGTTTGATTGATATACCATATTTATGAATGACATTTTTTAAAAACTAGTTGTCGTGGCTATAAAGGTAAACATTGCAATTCTAAATTTAATATTTTATAAATTTATTTATGAGCGAAATGCCTTGTTTATCATCTTTCACCCATAATTTATAAAAATAAGTGCCTGCTTGCAATGTGGCAATTTCATCAAAATTAGCAACGACCACTCTATTGCTCAATAGGCCTGTTTCAAAATTTTTACTCAACTGCTTGACCCCTAAATTATTATAAATTTCAATAGTGTAAGCAAGTGATTTGTTTAAATTAATTGTTTGACTGATTTCAAAACTAATGCGGGTATTAGCATGAAAAGGATTGGGGAAATTAGATAAATTTCTAATGTGCAAATGATCACTATTGGGGACAATGATATTTAACGTGTCTTTATTAGAATTCCCAATAAGATCCCATGCTTTAATGATGAATTGATGCGGCCCTTCGCTTAAGCTAGGTAATGCATATATTACCTTACCACTTTGATAAGTATTAATGTCGGCGGTAAAATAGTTATTCAAAATAATAGGACTTTGACTTGCCCCATCTATCACCAAACTAATATCGTGCCCCAATGAATTACCAGAAGTTTGAATACCTGAACTATCCCTCAGAAATAAGTATAAATTAGAATTACTATTGATCCAAGTATTGGGTTTGTAATTATTGAGTGTGTCATTAATATAAACATGATCAAATTGTGGACCTGTGGTATCCAATGAAATATTTTCAGAATATTCAGTTACATATAAACTATCATATACTCCTAGCGCATCCATATCGGCATTTGTATTAGAAGCATAAAATTGCATCCTTAATGCGCCTTGCTTAAGCGCTACTTCCTTGGGTAAAATAAAATCAATCGCGAATATCCCATTTCGCACAACTGCCTTGCCTTTGAATAAAATATTATCTTGAATAGGTATACTCACTGGCATACTAGTTGAAATATTAGCCAAGGTTTTTTGTAATTTAGGAATATCATATAAAGTAAATTCAAGTAGCCCCTCAAATTGATTCATCAAATTTCCGTTTAATTTCACAGCCCCCGCCACTTGATACTTTCCACCTGCTTTTAAAGTATCCTTTCCTTTAAATACCTTTTGATTTATCTTTTCTAAATTGACCTCGTAAGATGGCTTTGCTAATTGCAAGGCGGGATCACCCATTAAATTAAATTTAAACGCATTGTAGTGGTCTCCTCCTTTTTTCCAAGAGGCCATTTTTGCATTTTGCAAAGCCGAACCTATACTTTTATAAGCACCATTACTATCTGGTACTAATAATTGCTGTATATACTCCTTATTTATTTCTTTATTGTTATAGGCGAAAACCAATCTACTTGCTGCCACTAAGCCCACAATACCTTTCCCCTCTTTTAAAAAAGCGTCAAAGCCAATAGGCGATAATTGCGGTTGATCATAGGGGGCAAAATCACAACTGGCTGTAATCATCAATGGTAGTTTTTGAGCATTATCCCATTGTTGTATTTCATTTTGTGAGATGACCGCTTCTTCAGCTAACCGTGTATAATTTCCATGCCCTGTATAATTTAAAATTAGTGTCCCATTGTTAACCATTTGCTTAATCATATTATTAGCTAATGGATAAGTATTACCAGCGGATGAATTAGCTGCAGGGAAAAAATCTAAGTACACTTTTTTTTGATTCCAAATGGGTTGTTTTAACTTTAAAGCATTTACTATTTCTTCCGCTTGCTGTAAGTGTAAATTATAGTCTCCATCATCAGCGATCCAAGTTAATTGATTTCGCCAAGCACCTACATTGCTCCCAATTTGATAAGTAATCAGCTTACGAATTGCCGCGTCCGCTTCATTGCTATTTTTGGCAGGAATTCTTCCTACTGACAAAGCCAATTCTTGAATACCATTAGGTGTATTAATATCATCGCCCTGCTTAATAATGGCATAAAAATCATCGGTCGTGTAGCTTGTCAATATAGAATTTGAAGTTACACTTTCATAGGATGGAACCTGCGTTTTAAGATCAATTTTTTTATAATCGAAGTTTCCCATACCCAATAGCAGCAAGTATTTTGGAGCTACTGTATTATTTTGCTTCGCTTTATCAAATAAATATTTAACGTAATTACGAATACCAATTGGACTGGGTTGCCCACCCGAAAATTCATTAAAAACTTTAGAGATAGTGGTAGTGAATGTTTTTAATCCATGACGAAGTGAATGAAATTTAGCTAAACTATCTGCCGCCTTTACATAATTGGAAGCGGTAATGATTAGATAATCTACAGTAGGGGTATTTAATAAAGAAGGATAATCAATATTCATTAACTCAATAAAACTTGGTGTCTCATAGCCCAATTTAGTAACACCAAAAAAAGACCGCAATGTATCTGCCTTTTGTATGATATTTCCGACCCCATTTTGAATAGCACAATTAAGTTCAACAGGATTTTCGGGTTGCGTCACATCCCACACTTTAGTAGTGGCATCCGCATCTTTTATTTGATATTGAACTACTTTTCCAATTCCGAAATCATTTGTATTAGTGAACCCAAATGATTTGTTTGAATAAAAACCTAATTTTCGTTTGCCTTGCAATTCAATATAATTTATCCACCCCGTGCTATTTGAATTCGCGCTCAAATAATTAATAGTTAAATTTAAGGAAGCTAGATTTGTGTTAAACATTGCCGCATTCAATGGATACCTAAAAGTATCTAAAGCTATATTGGCAGCATCGTCATATACAAAACCTGAAATAGGTGCAACAATAGTGTTTCTTATTTTTTGGTCATTGAATAAAAAATCAAAATTGGCTGGCGAAACAGTACTCGCAGCAGCATAATTGAGTTTGCAAATTAAATCACTTGAAACAACCATCCCTTCCATATTCAATGTCGTGGATATTTTTGATTGCTTCCCCGAACCTATTCCCATTGGCGGACCGTACCATAATTGACCTGAATTTAAAATATTAATAGAATCCTTTTCGATTAGCCAATGATCATTAAAACTATCTACATTTTCAGTTGCGGTTAGATTAGAATTTAACTTTTGTATACGCTTCCCTTCTTTGCCTAATGTAATAAAATAATATATCGAATCCCCATGTAAATTTTTATTATGTTCGAATTTTTGTAATTCGATATTCCAATGCCATTGCACATTACCTTGGCTATAGAATAAAAAATTATCCTGTTGATCAAACTGTCCATCATTGCCGTCCTGAACATCAATTGAATTTTCAAATAACCCAACGGCCATTTTATCACTGTTTTTTTCAACCAAATTGGCCGTGTTGTAATTATATAATTGTACCTGATGACTAGCGAATGGAACGTTGAAACCCCAGGCCTTTAGTTGACTGCCTGTAATTTGATATACACCCTGTTTTGACACGGCAATCTTGACCCATTTCCCTTGCGAAATAGGCACTGTTTGTGCACTTAAATTAGATAAATAAAATTGCGAACAGTAAAAAATTAATATAACACCCCATTTCATGACCTAAAATTAAGCTTTTACTAACATAAGATTCTATATACATATGAATAAAATGAGCAAAAACTAGCTATATTCGCATTGTATTTTTATCACTTATTTGATAACCCATTTACTATGAATTTTTTAAATAGTATTTTATTGTTTTTCGCGATGTTATTAATTAGCCCGGCCCTATTTGAGTCGGCCGAGCATTCCAATTTTAAGACAGTTTACACTGGGCTGTCTTTGGAGAATAAAAATGACCCCTATGAAGGCATGACCCGTATTCAAGGAGGCACTTTTGCTATGGGAATCAATCAAGAAGATGTTATTGGAGATTGGAACAACCGTCTAAGAAGGGTAACCGTAAGTTCGTTTTATATTGATCAAAAGGAAGTGAGTAACAAAAATTATAAGGATTATCTCCATTGGTTAGAGAAAGTGTACATTCCGACCAACCAAGATTCCATTGTGTATCAAGCAAGACCAGATACCCTTGTATGGCGTAGCGAATTGTCATACAATGAACCCATGGTTGAAGCCTATTTTAGGCACCCCTCCTTTAACGATTATCCTGTTGTTGGTATTTCTTGGAATCAAGCAAATGAATATTGCAGATGGAGAACCGACAGAGCGAATGAAAAGTTATTGACAAAATTGGGATACATCGATGCAAAAAATCAATCCAATAAAGCAGTAGGCGCAAATAATTTCAATAAGGAAGCCTATTTAACAGATGAATACAACGCCACACCCACTGCTAAAATCGCCAATAAAAAAGCAAAAAAGGGAGAGGATGCTCCTAGATTAAAAATAAATTTTGAAGATGGGGTCATGACCGCTGATTATCGCTTGCCTACTGAAGCCGAATGGGAATATGCCGCCAAAACAACTTTAGTAAGCGAGGGCTCCGTATTGGAAGCCTTTAAAAATGGAAATAATGCCAAGCATAAAAACGCATTACTTACTTCTTCTGATCTTCCATTTCCTTGGAGTGCCGACGGTAATAATAATTTAAGGGATACAAAAAAAGGAAAGTCACAAGGCCTTTATCTAGCTAATTTCAAAAATAGCAATGGTGATTTGATGGGAATGACAGGCTACCTGAATGATGGAAGTGGATTGCCTGGTAAAGTAAATAGCTATTTACAAAATTCAAGTTTGAAATTATATAATATGGCGGGCAATGTGAACGAATGGGTCGCTGATGTATATCGACCTATGAATACAATGGATATGGATGATTTTAATCCCTTTCGTGGAAATGTATTTCAATCCAATGACCCAAAATTAGAAAAAGGTAACCGCCGTGATGCTAAAGGCCGTCTAATAAAAGTACCAGAATCCGATTCTACACTAAAATTGCACAATTTTGATAGTGCTAATTCAATTGATGCTTTAGATGGAGACGACAACAATAACTCAAGTTATCAATCTGGCGTTAATACTTTAATTTCTAATAAGTCTAGAGTATATAAAGGTGGAAGCTGGAAGGATCGTCCTTATTGGTTAAATCCTGGCACTAGAAGATATTTGGATCAAGATAAATCAAATAATAATATTGGATTTAGATGCGCCATGTCTGCATTTTACGAAACGCCTGCAAAAACCGGTTTATTTAATTTCAATTTTGGACGAAAAAATAACTAAACCATGAATATTCGCATTGGTTCTGGTATTGATTTTCATCAGCTAGTAGTAGGTCGTGATTTATGGATTGGGGGAATAAAAATACCGCATACCAAAGGCGCACTTGGTCACAGCGATGCTGATGTTTTACTACATGCTATTTGCGATGCTTTATTAGGCGCTTTAAGTTTGGGTGATATTGGAACTCACTTCCCAGATAACGATACTGCATATAAAAATATAGATAGTAAAATTTTACTAAAGAAAACTTTTGATTTAATTACTGCACAAGGATATTATATTATTAATATTGATTCTACTTTATGTTTAGAGGAGCCTAAAATAAAACCACATGTACCTGCTATGCAACAATGCATTGCTTCCATTTTAGGAATAGGAGAAAATGATATTTCAATCAAAGCAACGACGACCGAAAAAATGGGATTTGCTGGTAGAGAGGAAGGACTAGTGGCAATGGCTACTTGTTTGTTAGCTAAACATTAGGTTTGTATTTTTAATATATTCAGTATGCAACTTTCTTCCATTGAGCAGTTATACGATATTTACTTAAGGCACCCACAGGTACAAACCGATACGCGTAAATTAAAATTGGGTGATTTATACTTTGCACTTAAAGGCCCCAATTTCAATGGAAATGAATTTGCACTATCTGCTTTAGAAGCTGGTGCAAGTTTTGCCATTGTGGATGAACCTATTCCTCATAGTGATGCCTTTCATGAAAGAATCATACAAGTAAAGGATGTACTTAGCACTTTGCAGACTTTAGCCAAACACCACCGTCTACAATTTGAAATTCCTTTTATCGGTATTACAGGAAGTAATGGGAAAACTACTACTAAGGAATTAATCGCAGCTGTTTTATCTAGTCATTTTATTACTTACACCACAAAAGGAAACTTAAACAACCATATTGGGGTTCCACTTACTATTTTAAGTATTCATCCTGATGCACAAATGGCAGTCATTGAAATGGGTGCCAACCATCTTCAGGAAATTGCAAGTTATTGTGAATATGCTATGCCTAATTACGGATTAATTACCAACTGCGGAAAAGCGCACTTAGAAGGTTTTGGTTCGGAAGAAGGGGTAAAAAAAGGAAAAGGTGAATTGTTTGAATATATAAAAATGCACCATGGCGCAGCCTTTGTGATGCAGGACTATGATTACTTAAACGCAATGAGTGCAGGTATAGAAACACTGATTTACTATGGTATGAATAAGGGTACTATTCAAGGAAAAGGTAATAACGTAAATGGATTACTAAATGTCACCTTCTCCAAAGGGACTTTATTGCAACAAATACAAACTCAATTAGTAGGAGATTATAATTTACCCAATGTATTAGCAGCAGTTTCTATTGGTGAACATTTTAAAGTCCCTACCGAAAAAATAAAAAATGCAATCGAAAATTATACGCCTTCTAATAGCCGATCTCAATTAGTTAAATGGAATAATAATGATGTTATATTAGATGCCTACAACGCAAATCCTAGTAGTATGAAAGTAGCTATTGACAATTTTGCTCAATTAAAAATCGAAAACAAAATTATTTGTTTAGGGGGGATGAAGGAACTAGGAGAAGCTACAAAGCAGGAGCATGAAGATTTAGTAACCTATTTGCAAAAATTTGATTGGAAGCAAGTGGTATTAGTGGGCAATGAATTCAAAAATAATAGCCACCCCTATTTATATTTTGAAGAAATAAAAGAGGCGAAAAAATGGTTATCTGAGCAACATTTCACAAAGCATACTTTATTAATAAAGGGGTCAAGGGGAATACAAATGGAGCAACTTATTGCGGATTGAGGGCAATACACCTTAAAGATTGAAAAATAATACAATATCTTTGCGCCATGAAAAATTCCTATTTATGGAGCACGCTCACTAACAAATGCCCAAGATGCAGGCAAGGTGACTTATTTGTTTCAAAGAATCCATATTTACTTTCTGATATTACAAAGATGAACGAGAAATGTCCAGTTTGCGGACAACCTACCGAAATTGAAGTTGGATTTTATTATGGAACAGGTTACGTGAGTTACGCTTTAACCGTCGCTTATTTTGTAGCCACTTTTGTTGCATGGAAAGTATTAATTGGAATGACTTTCGATCTTGATGACAACCGCATTTTCTACTGGATGGGCAGTGCTATTGTCTTAATTATTTTTATACAACCTATCTTAATGCGACTATCAAGATCTATATGGTTGGGCTGGTTTGTTTCCTTTAATAAAGATTGGAAGAACAAGCCTTTAGCTTATAATGAGCGAATGGATAATAAACATAAAGTGATATAAAATAGCACTTTATGTTTATCGCTCCAAGATTTTTACTTTTTCAAGTTGTAAGTTGCCTCAATCTTTGAACTACCTGTGCCTTGAGTATAATATAAAGTAGTTGCACTAGTTGTCAAAGTGCTAATAGAAAATGTTTCGCCATCAATAGTAACATTTGAACCATTGATACTGTAGGGTTGTATCACGATATCTCCATCCAAACTGGTTTCTAGATTGCCATTGGATTTAAAATCAAAATAATCATTAGCTAATCCATTATAAGTATCGTTAAATGTAGACGTTTTGTAAATCAAGTTAACAATTTTCCACTTTCCAACTAATGTAAGTTTTGCAGCATCTTTGCTACAAGAATTCATGGTTACTGTAGTCAAAAGCATTGCGAATAATAATAATTTTTTCATTTTGTTTTTCCCTACTCTTTTGGTTTTTCAGTTACACCCCGTTTGTATGGTTGCTGGTCTCCATTGGGCAATTTTGTCCTAAAAATTACCGCTGCATTGGGGGAAAACGTTAAGTAAATATATAG
>CAIJXU010000041.1 GCA_903824725.1 uncultured Bacteroidota bacterium
GAGTATGATAACCTATTCAAAGAGGCTTTTGTTAAGGCGGCTACAGGTTCACAAGATGCAAAATTTGAGATAGTCGGTTCATATAGGAGAGGAGCTCAAACATCTGGCGATATTGACGTTATAATTACAGGTAGAACTGGAGACGTTTACAAAAAATTCGTAGATGACTTGATAAAAACAGGAGTAATATTAGAGGTTCTATCTCGTGGTTCATCAAAAACGCTAGTGATTGCAAAATTGCCAACAGTAAATGGTAAAGAAAGAACAGCTAGACGTATAGATTTCTTATATGCCCCTCCTGATGAATTCGCGTTTGCGATTTTGTATTTCACAGGTTCGAAAATATTTAATACAGTTATGAGGCAATATGGTTTGAATAAAGGATATACTTTTAATGAACACGGAATATATAGATTAGAAAATAAGAAAAAGGGCGCAAAGGTTGAGAAAGAATTTAAGACGGAAAAGGACATATTTGATTTCTTAGGGCTACAATTTAAGACGCCGGTGGAGCGAGTTGACGGGCGGGCCGTTACTGCCTACACCGGTGTAGGGGAGCCTATTGCCGCGGTTGTCGAGGTTGTCCCTACACCGATGAAGGCGGTAGCCCAAGCAGAAGCAGAAACATTCGAAATTGTCCCCGTTAAAAAAAATACTACTCTTAAAAAAAGAAAGACCAAACCCGAGCCAAAAGTTGTTGCAGAAATAGCTAATAATTCTGATACCGATATTTTAAAGGTCGTTGATAATTTTAAACACAATGGCATCTCAGTTCTTGAACAACTCAATGAAAACCAACTTAATGATATTATTCGGGTTTCTAATTCCAAATATTACAATGATAGTCCTGTTATGACTGACAACCAATACGATATTGTCAAAGAATTCATTGAACATAAATTTCCTAATAATGTCGCGATTGCTGCAATTGGTGCCGAAGTTGAACGCAACAAGGTCAAATTACCTTATGAAATGGCCTCTATGGATAAAATAAAACCAGATACAGGAGCTTTAACTAATTGGATTAGTAAATACAAGGGTCCTTACGTTATATCGTGTAAACTTGACGGAGTTAGCGGGTTATATACTACTGAAGGAGCAAAACCCAAACTTTATACAAGAGGAGACGGTAAAGTTGGACAAGATATTAGTCATTTAATTCCTTTCCTTCGATTACCCAAAACAAAAGGTATCGTTATTCGTGGTGAATTTATTATTCCTAAGACCGTATTTGAAGAAAAATATAAAACGAAATTTGCTAATCCTAGAAATATGGTTGCTGGAATTGTTAACCATAAACACATTAGTGATTCAGTAGTAGACCTTCATTTTGTTGCATATGAAGTTATTGTTCCACAAAAGAAACCGTCTGAACAAATGAATTTCCTAGGCACTCTCAATGTTGAACACGTTTTATCTGAAACTGTTAACAATATATCTAATGAATTTCTATCACAAATATTGGTTGAATGGCGAAAAACCTATATGTATGAAATTGACGGAATAATTGTGACTGATGACAAAATATATCCTCGTAAATCCGGTAACCCTGACCACGCATTCGCATTCAAAATGGTTCTATCTGACCAAATTGCTGAAGCCAAGGTAGTTGACGTTATTTGGACACCTAGCAAAGACGGATATTTGAAACCACGAGTTCAAATTGAACCCATTAATCTTGGAGGAGTTACTATTGAATTTGCAACCGGTTTTATTGGTTCGTTTATTAAAGATAATAACATTGGTATCGGTGCTACAATTGAAATTATTAGAAGCGGTGATGTAATTCCACACATTAAAGCCGTTACTGTTCCCGCCGAAGAACC
>CAIJXU010000042.1 GCA_903824725.1 uncultured Bacteroidota bacterium
GAAACGCTAATTTCTTCGTCCAATAATCAACTGTTTCAAAATTATTAGAATCCATTGCCTCCTGAATTTTTTTTACATCTACATTCGCAGCTTTTGTAGCTCCACCGTGATGAAAAGTATAATGAAGGTGCACCGTCTCAGCATCCATATAAGGTTCTAAGAACGACTCTGAATATGGTAAAGGCTGTAAAACAAAATGTCCATTTTCATCAACTAATTTATCAATTCGATTATTAGTCAAATTAGTTGCAAATAATCCTTCTAAAGGTAAAATGGAAGCCACGGAGAGCATTCCGCTAGTTTTAAGAAATTCATTTCTATCCATCATTTATATTAATTAGGGCATAAAAAAAGGTTACACTATAAAAGTATAACCTTTTTATCATTATCGCTCCCCCTATTATTCAAAGATGCAGCCAAGAATTTCTTAATTCACCTTCCTCGCTACATAGAAACCATACCCAAAGTAATCCTTAAACCTTTTGTATAGCTCTATTTCATCTTTGTAAGATTGAACAACTTCTTTTGTCTCTTCGTCTTTGGAAAGATCTTCCTAAAGAGTTGCGAGCTCCTTTTCTAAAGGACTATAGTAATTGCTGAGCCAACTTTCTTCAGATAGAATGAAATGATCAAGGAGTTGGTATCCGGATTTATGGAGTGTCCTGATCTTTCCTTGAGCATTGTCTATTTCGGGGTATTCGGTGTTCCAATACGTTTCTACCTCAGCCGGACGCTCGTTTGTTAACCAAGTGATTTCGCTTAGCGCTATATTAGTGGCAAGGCTAAGACAACACAACCCGATAGACAAAATCGGGTTCTTTTTGATATTTTATATTTTAGTAGTTGCTTAAATAAACAAATTGACTATATTTACAGTATGGACAACATTTCTTGTATAAGACAACACGCGGACATTAAGCAAATCAACCGTTGTAAAGACCGAGTTTCAGAACTGAACGGTTCGTTTGACTATTTATCGAACGGACTTGAATTGGCTGGTAATAATGTAAGACTGAAAATCCTGTTCTTACTTTACGAAGAGAAACAACTTTGCGTTTGCGACTTGAGCGACATTCTCGGAATGACCATTTCGGCAATTTCACAACACCTGCGAAAACTCAAAGACCGAAAACTCATTGAAACAGAAAGACAGGCACAAACCATTTTCTACTCATTGACAAAAGAGTATGGAAAAATGCTCAAACCGTTTTTCAAAATACTTCACGAAAATAAAATTTTGGAATCAATATGAAAACAGACAAAAAATTAATCGGCGCAGGACTTTTAACAGCATTTGCTGCTTCACTTTGTTGCATCACACCAGTTTTGGCTCTTGTTGCTGGGACAAGTGGGCTTGCTTCTAGTTTTTCGTGGCTCGAACCTGCAAGACCATATTTCATCGGTTTGACAATTTTGGTTCTTGGTTTTGCTTGGTATCAAAAGTTAAAGCCCCAAAAGCAAATCGACTGCAATTGCGAAACGGACGAAAAACCTAAATTTATTCAATCCAAAATGTTTTTAGGAATTGTAACAGCATTTGCAATTGTAATGCTTGCCTTTCCCTATTATGCACATATTTTCTACCCCAAGACAGAAAAACAAGTAATAGTAGTTGACAAATCAAATGTAAAGACCGTTGAGTTTACAATCAGCGGTATGACTTGTGCTGGATGCGAAGAGCACGTAAACCACGAAGTGAACAAACTTTCAGGAATAATCAAATCAACTGCTTCATACGAGAATGGAAACGCAATCGTAGAATTTGACAACTCAAAAACGAACATAATAGAAATCGAGACAGCAATTAACGGAACAGGATATTCAGTAACAGACAAATGGGAAAAATAAAATGGAAATCATATTACAATCAACAATCACTTGCCCAAATTGCGGACACAAAAAGGTTGAAACAATGCCGACAGATGCTTGCCAATTTTTTTACGAATGTGAAAATTGCAAAACAGTTTTAAAACCACTGCAAGGCGACTGTTGTGTTTATTGCAGTTATGGAAGTGTAAAATGTCCGCCAATTCAACAAGACAAGAAATGTTGCTGACAGACCGAAAACAAAGAAGCCCAGCCACTAACAGCGGTTTGGCAAAAGTGGCGGTTCAGTATTTCAAACTAAATCTTCAAATACGATTTAAGTAAAATATCCTTATTCCCACCTGTTATTACCTAAATCATACTTTTTTAATAGATGAAGAAGTTTTGAATATCATATAAATCCCTTACCTCTTGCTTGGATATATCGAGATATGTGCGTGTAATTGCTGTTGAAGAATGATTAAACAATAATGATAATTTAATTAATGATAAATCTGAATAATCATTTCTTCTCCACACTTCCCTACCAAATGTCTTTCTCCAAGTATGAGTAGAAACTCGTTTACCCCTTATACCAGCACCTATAGCGTGAATCTTAATTTGTTTGTTAATAGTTCGGATATGTAATGGAATAATTTCCTTTTGTACGTTTGGACTACCCATCTTCAGATATACTTTATGAAGAATTTCAACAAGTTCGTCTTGTAATGGTATTTCCCTCACTTTGCCGGTCTTCTTTTCTTTGATAAGTAATGTTTGATTACCCAAAACCATTTCCCAAGTAATTCTTGAAAGGTCAGAATAACGTAGTGCAGTTGAAACTCCTAATCTTACAAGTATGTAATATGTCCACTTTTGATTTTGATAAAGGTATTTGAGTAGTTTGTTCAACTCCTGTTCCTCTAAATGTTCTGCTGATTTAAGTTTTGTTGTCATAGTTCCTTTTTTGGCGCTATGCTAACGCTTTTGGCACTCCCGGCAATGCAAAACTTAAAATATTTTTATAACTAACTGAAAATCAGTTCATATTGCACATTGGTTCCCTCTTTAATAAAGAAGGAACTTTTTGAAAACCCGACAATAAGTTAAACTAACTCATCGTCAAGGTTATCAGAATACTTATCAATGTCATATTCTGACGTGTCTCCTAATTCGTAATCAATATTAACGTTATAAAGGAGCTGGTATTCAATTAGGCCAGCAATGAAGCAACTGACATCTTCCTTGGTACCTCCTAATCCAACCTTTGGTGTATCAACCCCATTTCGTATCATCATTGAATTAATGATTCCTAACACAAAACGATAACTATCCGACTCCATAATATTTGCGTTAAGTTGTGATCCACGTGCAAACGTAAATACAGCTATATCTTTACTTGAATTATTTTCCATTGGGGTTTTTGCTTATTAGGTAAGTCTTGGTTATTTTTTCTTGTTCCATTAGAGAAACAACACTACTTGAAAGCCTACGGAATTGTTGCTCTGATAAAATAATCTTTAATGGTCGCCTTGATTGTGTTGGAATAATATCTTGAAATTTCATTGTGTTTTTCATTTACTATAAATATTGAGTGGCAACAATAAACCCTCCCATTTTGACTATAATTTCAAAATAGAAGGGTTATTTCACGAAAGGGTTCGATAAATTGAACTAACTACATAATATCAATTGCTATTGAAATTGTGGCTGGTACATATACTATCCAAGAAAAACAGGGAATTGACCTTATTATTAGTATATCCGTTCTGTACGACAAAATTGTTCCATATAGACCCCTATTATTACGCAGATAATTGTGTTGGATTGAATGATGAAAACTCCTCAATAATTGAGGAAATCTCTAACTCTAAATCAATATCTGACGACTTTCTGTGGTTTCTAATTGTCTTGACATCCATCCCCGTAATTTGTTTGATCGCGACGTTTGTTATCTTCTTTTTCTCATTTTCCAATTTTTGAATCGCATCATTTACCCTTTGTTTGTTGTGGTGTCGTTTGTATACGCCAGTCAACTTCTTAGCCAAGATCATCTTGTCATTTGATGTTAGATACCAACAATTCTTATTAAAGTGAATACGTCGCTTTCTATAATTTACATAAACTAAACTTGAACTATGAATTTGGTTAACCACATTATTGAAATGACGTAGTACGTCGTGTTTATCTAATTTAGGTCGAACAAAGACGTTATTAACAAACCACACATACGAATAGATTATATCAATTTCCAATTCAGGATTTAGGTAAAACAAGTGGTGGATCATTGAATACAAAGTAGAATGTCTATTACCTTCAGTAATCATTTTAGGAATATATAATGCTACGTATGATACTTCCTTTACATCAACAATGTGGTTATCTACTTCTACTTGAGTTGTGGTATTGATAAGATTAAGTACATAATCAATACCATACAAGTGATAGATATTCTTTGTAATAGTATTAGTACTTGAAAAGTGGGAATTGATATTATTATTAGTTTTTAATTTACACGTATTAGGGTCAGTTCCCTGTTCTTCGTCTATTTCAAAATCTACCGCTAGTGTTGCATCAGGATTGTAATACACTTCAGGATCTGAGGAAAGAAACATTGTTCTAGCGATACCATTCGCTTTAACATCAATGTTTTCACTACCTAGCTCATTCTTCCTAATTGAATTCCATATTGGATTGAAATTTTCCTTGGTTAATTCATTTTCAATCTGAATGAAAATTGATATACCAGCACCTGATGGAGAAATACATACCAACGAAACAAAGTCCTTATACTGATTGATAATTCGTTGTTTCTCTACGTGTACATTTTGAACGTCATCAATGTCAAAGTACATTAGTTGCGTGAATGACTTGTGGTTTTTATCAAATTCATCACCAGCCAACTTACGAGCGGTAGCTTCTACGTGTGGCGTAATAATTGGCAACTTTAATTTCAATTGACGATAATAAATATCACCTTTTGATTTGAGATGGTTAATGGTCTCGATTAGACCAGCGTTTGGGGAGGTTTTGATGTATTCATAAACCTGTTGAAAGTTGAGGTATCCACTTGGAATGTGTGTTTTGATACCATCATAAAATGTAATATTCATTTAAAAATGAAACCCCAAATTTCAGTTTGCGGGAACTTACTTTAAGGGGTTATCTATAAAATCTTATGTGTCAAAATTGTATCCCGCAATACAATCACACTATCAAAATATAAATATTAGTTTTTACAAAATCAAGCCCTGTATCTGAAAATCTGCAGAATTTTTTTTCTGCATTTCACCAATTATTACCAACTTTTCAATTTTTTGCCAGAAAAATTTTGTGTGGATCATCGATCACCTATAATTAATTGATTATTAATACATTATAAATATGGGATACCGCAGGCAGGCCAGGGGGTATAATAATACATCCAAATTGGGTTTACTTCCTGCCGAAATTTCAAAAAGTTGAAAAAATATTTTGTGTATTAAATTTTTGGACTTACATTTGTGGTACAATATGAAAATAGAATATTCAATAGCGCAGAACTCTCCTAAATTTAACCTACAAACGTGGTTAAGTGAAAACGAGCCAAAATTAAATGCAGTTCAACTTAAAAAGTTTGGCAATATCCATCAACATTATCTTGAGCTTGTAGATGACTTTATGGAATTTTTAAATTCAACTGATGGTGTTGTCGATTCTGATGATAGAGCACTTTCTGCAATTGACATATACAACGCAATTGAATACTTTAAGATTAGGATCCAAAAATTGTGGTTACTTTTTAATTTAAAATTATACAAGACCCACAATGTGAATAAGGATACCCAAGTACGTTATATTGTAATGCGTGCATTTTGGATTGATGATAATGGCAAACCATTTAGGAAATTCTCAAAAAATCTTGGAGCAGAAAATAAAGTACTTGTTAAAGGTAAAATTCCTGTTAGCGTATTTGAATCAGTTGAGGATTACATATTGACTCTAATGTGGGATTTATACTATTTTGAATACATAAGTGATGATGAGGCTGGATATGATGAGGAAGGAAATATTATTATTATTAAGGATTAACAATTAAATCTATTAAAACAGAAAAGGGCCATCGTGGTCTTTTTTTTAAATGAAAAAATTGGATAAATTATTTATATCCAATTATAAAAGACACAAATTTTTAACTTAAACAAATAATAGCGATGCAAAAAAAAGTCAGAGTACCATTAAGTGAATTAGAAATTCACCCGCAAGTATTGGAGATTAAGCGTTTCCCTCCAAACAGATTTATGACATTCTCAATGAAACACTATGGCCAAAAAACGGCCGTGATTGTTGTAGAAAGAAAAGGCAACTATTACATTATTGATGGTGGTCATCGTTATTACTCGGCAATTGAAGCTGGTAATATTGATACTCTTGAATGTGTCGTACTTGATATTCCCAATTCTGAAATTATTGATAATCGTATTACTTACAATCAAAAGACGAAGGTACATCTCTCGGAAAAATGTACCAACATTGAGCATATGTTAGGGTTGTTAGGAAATGACCAAGGGAAAAGAAATGATCTGCTTGGAATGCATAATATTGATGGTGAGAATGAATATGGAACCGCTGGTAGAGACAAGTTTGAAATCGCTTGTATGCAATCGGGGTTAGACTTTTCAGGTAGAACCTTGAGAAAGTTGATGGCTGTGTATGAGTATGAGAAAACTGATAACAGCCTTGGTTTAATTGAAGGTATCGACAATGGCACTTATAAGATTGATGGTGCATACAACTTAATGTTAAGTAGTAGAGATAAAGACGATAAAAAGCGTACTAAAGAGAAAATCAAAGCCGATGCAGTAAATAAAGATGTATGGTTTGAGGTGTTTAATCAAAGTAGCGTGGACTTATCAAATCTTAAAAAGTATCGACCTCATTTCGCAATGTTCTCTCCAACATATTGGAC
>CAIJXU010000043.1 GCA_903824725.1 uncultured Bacteroidota bacterium
ATAATAAATATATTTATCTTTGCTATAATTACCTCAATATTTAATAAATTACAAGTGTGTAAATTATACACATTACTAAGATTGCGGAAATTGATTGCTTGATAAATGAAAAAACTGATTGCTTTGTTTTTTTTAACAACAGTAATGAATGCCAATGGGCAACTACTTAAAACCGATCCAAATTTTATTTTGGAGTCGAGCAATAATGTTTTGGTTACTGCTGATGCCAATAAAGGAAATAAAAAATTGAAAGATTATACCGGCGATGTGTATGTACACCTTGGTGTCATCACTAATTTAAGTGCGAATAGTGCTGCTTGGAGATATGTTCCCTCCTTTTCAGTATGGGCAGGCACAGATAGTCGTATCAAATGTACTTCCATTGGAAATAATAAATGGACTTACACCATTCCAGGAACACTAAGATCTTTTTTTGGCTTAACAGATCCTTCAGAAAAAATATTAAAATTGGCTATCTTATTTAGAAATGCCGCAGGTACTTTACAATTAGCAAACGAGGATAATTCAGATATGTTTTTAACTGTTGTAGATAATCAGTTTCAAGTTAAAATAGATACCCCTTTCATGCAACCGCTTTACCAGCCTCAGTTTGAAGCAATTAAGAAAACGTTAGGTGATACTCTTTTTTTAAGCGCAAAGGCAACAGAGAATGCAAATTTATCTTTTTATTATAATGATACTTTATTAAAATCAGTCACTAATTCTAATGCGCTATCTGCTTATAAAATAGTGAATCGTATTGGCACACAAAATATTTTTTTGGTTGGGGACAATGGAACTACTGTAACAAAAGATTCACTTCGTTTTTTAGTATCAGGGGATATTTCATTAAAAGATTTACCAGCGGGTGTAACCGATGGTATTAATTATCATGAGGGTGATACTTCGGTTACATTGGTGCTGTTTGCTCCAAAAAAATCAAGCGTTACTGTTATTGGCGATTTTAATAATTGGACGCCTACTTTATCCTATGTCATGAACATGACAAAAGACAGTAGTCGGTTTTGGTTAAAAATTAATGGATTAAAGTCTGGGCAAGAATATGCGTATCAATATTTAATTGATAATAATTTAAGGGTTGCTGATTATAAAGCAGAAAAAATATTAGATCCTAATAACGATTCCTATATCCCTGCAAGCACCTACCCTAATTTAATGCCTTATCCAACCGGAAAAGCAATGGGTATTGTGAGCGTTTTGCAAACGGCAAAGCCAAAGTATATTTGGAATGACAATAACTTTGTAAGACCTAATAAAAAGAATTTAATCATATATGAGCTTTTGATTCGAGATTTTGTACAGAAGCAAAACTTTCAAACATTAAAGGATAGTTTGAATTACTTAAAAAAGTTAGGAGTAAATGCAATTGAAATCATGCCCTTTTCAGAGTTTGAAGGCAATAATAGTTGGGGATACAATCCTAATTTTTTCTTTGCACCCGATAAATATTACGGCACCGAATTAGCGATTAAGGAATTTATTGATTCAGCTCATGCCAAAGGCATTGCAGTTATTATGGATATGGTTTTAAATCATGTTTTTGGATCATCTCCACTTGCGCAAATGTATTGGGATAACAACAATAGCACACCCTCGGCAATGAACCCTTGGTTAAATACGGTCGCAAAACACCCCTTTAATGTCGGGAATGATTTTAACCATGAGTCGGCGGCCACTAAACAATTAGTTTCCAGCGTGGTTAAACATTGGCTCACTCAATATCATATTGATGGATTTAGGTGGGATTTGTCCAAAGGGTTTACTCAAAAAAATAATTTAAATGATGTGAATGCTTGGGGTGCCTATGATGCTTCTCGTATTGCCATTTGGAAGAATATTTATGATACCATGCAAAGAGCTTCTACAAATAGTTATTGCATTTTAGAACATTTTGCAGACAATGCCGAAGAAAAGGAGTTAGCAGATTATGGCATGTTGTTATGGGGAAATGCTAATTATAATTTCAACCAAGCTACGATGGGTTTTTCTACAGATGCTTCTTTTAATAATGCTTTTGCAAATGGTAGAGGTTGGAATCAACAACACTTGGTGACTTATATGGAAAGCCATGATGAGGAAAGGCTCATGTATAAAAATATTAATTATGGAAATTCAAGTGGTACTTATACCACAAGAGATGTGAATACAGGGCTAAAGCGCAACGAAATGGCTGCCGCTTTTTGGGCTTTAACACCTGGTCCAAAAACTATGTGGCAATTTGGAGAACTTGGGTATGACTATTCTATTAATACTTGCGAAGATTTGTCTGTCACTAATAATTGTAGGTTATCACTGAAACCTATCAAATGGGATTATAATTCAAATGCAAATCGAAAAGGTTTATACAACGCTTATGCGCAATTTTTAAAATTAAGAAACAATTCCTCCTATACGAATGATTTTATTTCTAATAAATACACTTTAAATACTTCTGGAGTTTTAAAGTCAATGCAATTGAATGGAGATTCTATTAAATTAGTTGTGGTAGGCAATTTTGATGTAAATGCTTCAACAGCAAATGTTACTTTCCCTGCGGATGGTTTATGGTACAGCGTTTATACTAATAAATATCAGTCAGTATTGGGTGGATCCGCTTCCATTACTTTACAGCCAGGCGAGTACTATGTATATGCCAATAAAAATATCTCTACCACTGTTATTACAGATGTTTTAAATACAGGAATGCCTGAATTAAATATACCAATTACTATTTCTCCCAATCCATTACGAATATCTTCGATGATTCGTTATCAATTATCCGAAAGCGGTCAGATAAATATTCATGCATATGATATGAATGGGAATGATTGCGGCCTTTTATATTCAGGATTTAAAACAAAAGGAAGCCAACAATTTATGATTACAAAAAATGCAAGTATGCAAATGCCTGGCATGTACCTTATATCAATCACTTTAAACCAAAAACAAAAAATCAATAAACTTTTAATTACAAATTAACAATTCTTAAACTCGAAATCGTAAATCTATGAACATGAAAAAAACACTTGTCGCAATGTTGCTAGCAGTCATCTGCTTGCCTGCATTTGCTCAAGATCGTACGGTTACTGGTAAAGTAACCGACGCCAAAGATGGTTCTCCTTTGGTTGCAGCTTCTGTTGTTGTTAAAGGAACTAAAAAAGGAGTAAGTACATCCGCGGATGGTACTTTCACTTTGAAAGTTTCTAGCTCTGACAATACAGTAATCGTTTCTTTTTTGAACTATGCAACTAAGGAAGTATCTATCAAAGGTCAAAGCGCTGTCAATGTAGCTTTGACTCAAAATGCCGACCAATTAGGCGATGTTGTCGTTATTGGTTATGGTTCTGTCCGTAAAAAAGACTTAACAGGAAGCGTTACTAATGTTTCTTCTAAGGATTTTGTGCAAGGACAATTAACCAGTCCAGAACAACTTATCGCTGGTAAAGTGGCGGGTGTACAAATTACTTCTAATGGTGGTGCTCCTGGTTCAGGAAGTACAATTAGAATTAGAGGCGGTGCTTCGCTTAATGCAAGTAACGATCCTTTAATTGTAATTGACAATGTGCCATTAAGTAACAATGGTATATCAGGTGTGGCCAATCCACTTTCATTAATTAACCCTAATGACATTGAGTCATTTACGGTTTTAAAAGATGCATCTGCTTCTGCTATATACGGATCTCGTGCATCCAATGGGGTTATTATCATTACCACTAAAAAAGGTGCAAAAGGAGCTACTAAATATAATTTTAGTTCTCAAGTATCTGTTGGAAAAGTCACTAAATATATTGATGTATTATCAGCTGAAGATTTTACAGTTTTAGTATACCTAAATGGGACTAAAGCGCAAAATGCTTTAAGAGGAACATCAAATACTGATTGGCAAAAACAAATTTTTCAAGACGCTATCACTACTGAAAATAATTTTAGTGCAGCTGGATCAATTAAGTCAATGCCTTTTCGTTTTTCAGCAGCTACCTTATCTCAAGAAGGTACTTTAAAAACTGGCAAATTAGACAGAACAACGCTTGGATTAAATTTAAGTCCAAAATTTTTCAATAATGCTTTGAAAATAGATTTGAATGCTAAAACTTCTTTCAGTAGAAGTCGTTTTGCTGATCAAGGTGCTATTGGTAATGCTGTTAGTTTTGATCCTACTAAACCTGTTTATTCAAATAACCCATCTGCGTTTGGCGGCTATTTTGAGTGGCTTGATGCAGGTTCAACTACGGGATTAGCAGGTTTGGCACCAAAAAATCCAGTAGGATTATTGATGCAAAAAAATGACGTAAGTAATGTAAATAGAACTATTGCAAATGCGGACGTTGATTATACTTTACCATTCTTCAAAGATTTGAGACTACATGCGAATGTGGGTATTGATGTTTCGAATGGTTCAGGAACAATTTTCATTCCTGGAACAGCTGCATCCACTTATAAGCGTTATAATGGAGTAGGTGGTGTTAATAACGAATACAAGCAAGAAAATTCGAATTTATTGGCCGAGACTTATTTGAATTATTCTAAATATGTTGACAATATCCAAAGTAAATTTGACTTGGTAGCAGGATATGCTTATCAAGACTTTAAATCAAAGAATTACAATTTTAGTGATAGAACAGCATGGGGTCCTGTAGTTACTTCACCTAATTTCCTTTTCGATATACCTGAGAATAACTTAGTATCATATTATGGTAGATTTAATTATTCTTTTAAAGGAAGATATTCATTAACAGCATCTGTTCGTCAAGATGGATCATCAAGATTTAATACTGCTAACCGTTTTGCAACCTTCCCTTCTTTTGCAGCTGCTTGGAATATTGGAGAAGAAAGCATTCTTAAGCAATCTAAATTAATTTCTACTTTGAAATTAAGATTTGGATACGGGGTGACAGGTCAACAAGATGGAATTGGTAACTATGACTATTTATCCTACTATGCACTAAGTGGCCAACAAGGTCAATATCAATTTGGTAATACATTTTATAATATGTATGCACCAGGTGGTTATTATGGTGGAAGAAAGTGGGAGCAAACTGCAACTACTAACATAGGTTTAGATTTCGGATTCTTTAATAATAGAGTAACTGGTAATTTGGATGTATATAACAAATTAACTACTGATTTATTAAACCTAGTGGGTCAACCAGCAGGAACGAACTTCTCAAATCAAATTATAGCGAATGTGGGTGATATGGAAAATAAAGGAGCTGAATTAGGTTTGAATGTTCAAGTAATAGCTAAGCCTAAGTTTACTTGGGATTTAGGATTTAACATCACTTATAATGAAAATAAAATTACCAAATTGACTATCAGCCCAGATCCTAATTACCCTGGTAATAAGTTTGGTGGTATTTCTGGTGGTGTGGGTAATACTATTTTGATTAACTCAGTAGGTTATAACCGAGGTTCATTCTTTGTTTTCCAACAAGTATATGATGCTGATGGAAGACCAATTGAAAATTTATTTGTAGATCGTAATAAGGATGGTATTATTAATGATAAAGATCAATATCAATACCAAAGTGTTGATCCTAAAATATTCTTAGGATTCACTTCTAATATGACCTATAAGAAGTGGGATGCTGGTTTTGTATTGAGGGCTAATTTTGGTAATTATATGTATAATAATGTATATAGTACGATGAGTAACTATCGTGCAGTTGCAAGTTTAGCTACCCATCTTAATAATATTTCAACAAATTATAATAATACCAATTTCAAAGAGGGTGGCGTGAATCAATTAATGAGTGATTATTTCATTCAAAACGCTTCCTTCTTAAGAATGGATAATATTCATGTTGGTTTTAATGCAGGTAAAGTATTTAAGGAAAAAGCGAACTTAAGAATTAACGCAAGTATTCAAAATGCATTTATCATTACCGACTATAAAGGTTTAGATCCTGAAATTAGTGGTGGAATCGATAATAATTTTTATCCTAGACCTCGTGTATTTGCATTAGGTTTAAATTTTGATTTTTAATCAATACAAAACAAACAACTATGAAAAATAATTTATATAAAGTTGGGTTAACGTTGAGTTTTGTAGCAATCCTATTTGGATCTTGCGTAAAGAAACTTGATTTACTCCCTACCAATGACATCACAGCCGATGTGGTATACAATTCGGCCGATGGTTATAAAAAGGCCTTTGCAAAAGTATATGGTGCATTTGCATTAGGCGGGAACAATGGCGCTAATGGCGGCGGTGACATCCAAGGTATTGACGGTGGATTTTCGGATTTTTTCCGTCTTTATTGGAATGCACAAGAATTGCCAACAGATGAAGCAGTAGTATCATGGGGTGATGCAGGTTTACCTGATTTTCACAAAATGAATTGGTCTGCAAATAACCAATTTATTAAAGCATTATACTATCGCTCTTTTTATCAAATTACAGTAGCGAATGATTTTATAAGACAAGCTAGCGAAGCCAATGTTTCAAAAAGAGGAATCACTGGCGCTGATGCTGATAATATTAAAAAGTTCAAAGCTGAAGCTAGATTTTTAAGAGCTTATCAATATGCGGTATTAATGGATTTGTTTGGAAGTCCTGCTTTTATTACAGATTCAGCAGCAATGGGTAGTCAATTGCCAACTCAAATTTCAAGAGCAGCTCTTTTTAGCTATGTTGAAAAGGAGTTAAAAGAAATTGAAACTTTAGTTGCTGCACCAAAAACAAATGAATATGGCAGAGTAGATCAAGCAGCCGTTTGGTCCTTACTTGCTCGTATTTATTTAAATTCAAAAGTATACACAGGTACGGATAAAAATACTGAAGCCATTACTTACTCAAGTAAAGTAATAGCAGCAGGTTATAGTTTATTACCTGATTATACAAAAATAATGAGGGCTGATAATAATGTCAATAACCCAGAATTTATTTTGACAATCAACTACGATGGTAAATTCACTACCAACTGGGGTGGAACCACTTTCTTGACTCATGCTGCAGTAGGTGGAAATATGACTGCATCAGATTACGGTATTGATGGTGGATGGGGTGGTATTAGAACGACCAAAAATTTAGTCAATACTTTTTGGTATGATCGTCCAGGTGCAGGTACGCCAAGTAAATATGGTTTAGTAGGTTCTGCAGTTAATAACTGGGGTGCTACACCAGATGTTCCTTTTTATCCAACATCTGTTTCAGGTGTGTATGTTGCTTATGTTAATTTCATAAGTGGAGACTGGAAAATAAGGGTTAACAATGATTGGTCCGAAAACTATGGTGATAATGGTGCTAATTTATCATTAGAACCAGGTGGAGATAATATGAAAACTACGGGCGGTTATACTAAAGTGGTTTTAAACGCTAATACTTTAACTTATTCAACATCTTTTGGTTTCCCTGATCAAAGAGCTCAGTTCTTTAATAATACCAACGGGATGGAAATTAATGACATAGGTGATTTTAAAGACGGCTATGCTATTACTAAATTTAAAAACATTAAAAGCGATGGTAGTAATGGCTCCGATGCAACGCAGGTTGACATTGATATGCCTATCTTCCGTTTAGCAGAAATGTATTTAATATATGCTGAAGCAGTTAAGCGTGGTGGTGCAGGTGGATCTGATGCAAACGCAATTAGTTACATCAATAAACTTCGCACGCGTGCTTTTGGAAATAGTAGTGGTAATGTTACCTCATATACTCTAAATGATATTTTGGATGAAAGAGCGCGTGAACTTTATTGGGAAGGTTTCAGAAGAACAGATTTAATCCGTTTTGATGATAAATTCACAACGAGTACTTATGTTTGGCCTTGGAAAGGAGATGTTAAAGCAGGTAAGGGTGTTGAATCTTGGAGAAAAGTTTACCCAATCCCTACTGACGATCTTACTGCCAATCCAAATTTAAAGCAGAATCCTAATTATTAATTTAAGATTTATTTCTTTAAAATGAAAAACATGAAAACAATAATAAATAAAATCCTTCTTTTGGTCACCTTAGGTGTCGTGCTTATATCTTGCAAAAAAGAAGGCCAGTTAGTTACATTGGGTAACGCGGTACCTGGGGCATTAACTACCTCTGTAAGCACCGTTGTACTTACTAAACCTAACTTAAATGTTGAAGCAGTTAAAGCAAGTTTTACACCTGCTGATTTTGGTTATAGTGCTGCAGCGACTTATACTTTACAAATTGCAAAGACAGGAACTAGCTTCGCCAATGCCAAGGAAATTATCCTTGAAGTAGGATCGTCAAGTAAGTCTTTAACGCATTTTGAATTAAACAATATGCTTTTATCAATGGGATTTGCACCTGAGGTTGCAGGAAGCGTTGATTTTAGAATAAAAACAACAATAGGAACTAATGTACTTCCTGTATATTCAAATGTAAAATCGGTTACAATTACACCTTTTGCTTTAATTGGTACATTATATATGGCAGGTGCTCACAATGGCTGGTCTTTTGCACAGGATAGTGTCGTTTCTCCTGAAGGGGATGGTATATATTCTGCAATCATACAATTTAAACAGTCCAAATCAATGTTTAAATTGTCTAAGACAAAATCATGGAGCAATGTTTATGGAAGTGCTTCAGAAGCGGTAACTAGTAGTCTTATGGTAGGACCTGGTGATATACCAAATGCTTTAGTTGGTCCAGACTTGACAAGTCCTAATACTTATGATAACTATAATGTTGTCGCTAATACAAATACCTTAGCAATTACTTATGAGTTATTTACGTGGGGAATAATTGGAACTTCAACCGCAGGTGGTTGGAATGACGATACGCCTATGAAATATAATAATACCACTAAAACATGGTCAATCACTACTGATTTAACTGCAGGGGTGTATAAATTTAGAAAAAACCACGGTTGGGCTGTAAACCTTGGTGGGTCAAATGGTGCATTAACATCAGGTGGTGCAGATATTGCACTTGCTGCTGCAGGAAATTATACAATAACATTGAATGTTACTGCAAATACTTATACTATAGTGAAGAACTAATTCGCTTCATAGTATTTATTAAAAATGCATCCTCTGCTTTTGCGGAGGGTGCATTTTTTTTGTTCTTTACGGATGAATACTAATTTAAAAAAGCATCCATTGCGACACTAGGCTTACCGTCATTGGTAAAAGCACCCATATTATACCCCTGCCAATTATTAAAACATTCAGGTTCCCAATAAAAAACGCCTAAGCCCATATGATTGGCGAGCGATTTATTTTTTTTAATAATATCCGTTAAAAAGTTTTTACAGTCATTTGCTTTTGACACATCCATCCCTACTTCGCTGATCATGATTTCTTTACCATATCGAGTAATCATATCAAGCATATTATTATAGCATTGGTCATTGATATTTTGCCAATTATTCGCATCAGGATAAAGGGACATGGCGATCACATCATAATCAACCTTAAAGGTTTTCAAGCCATCAAACATCCATCTGAACATCGCATTATCATAACCATTAGAAACATGCACAATAATTTTTGAACTTGGGCTTGCTTCTCTTACTGCTTTAGCGCCCGCATTTAATAAGGCTGCAAAATTACTCATGCTTTTTGATGCCCTTCCTTCCTCCCACAGCATACCATCATTGGTTTCGTTACCAATCTGAATCCAAGTAGGTGTGATGCCATTGCTTTTTAATTGAGTGACGACCTCTTTTGTATAATTATATAAAGTAGATGTTAATTCATCAAAAGTTAAATTTTTCCATGCTGCAGGTTTGTTTTGTTTTCCTGGATCGGCCCACCAATCACTGTAATGAAAGTCGATCATAATTTTCATCCCTAAATTTTGTGCTCTTTTGGCTTGACTAATCACATCGGCCGTGCCGCAATATATAGTAGTAGGGTTCACCCAAACCCTTAATCTAATAGAATTAATCCCTTTGCTTTTTAATAATTCAATACAATCCATTTGCTTGCCACTAGCATCGTAAAATTTTTTTCCTTCTGCTTCCATCTGGCTTAGCCAACCTATATCTGCACCCTTGGCATAAAAACTAGTATCGCCAGGAACTTGAGTAATTGGAGGAGGAGTAATAGGTACGGTTGTTGTATTACTTGCTTTTACGCAAGCGCAAAGAAAAAAAGTACAAGTTAAGAATGCGAAGTAAATATATTTTGACATAAATGAATTTTTAATTGGAGAAAAGTAATCCTTTTTTAGCGGCGATCAGATTTATTAAAGCGCCACCTTTATAAAAATTTTTGATTTTTATTTTAAATATACCACTTTATTTATAAAAATTTTGGCTCAAACCCTATTGTGTGTTGTAACTTTGCTCCATACAAGATTAAAAATAAAACATGTCATTTTTACTTAGTTATAAAAAAGGGGAAGTGCTACAGGCCCTTAGGTATCATTTTATAAAGCAGTCAGAAATTAAAGTATTAATGATCGCTGTTAATATCTACGCCGTAGTGACTGCGGTATTATTATTTCAGAAAAAAATTAGGCCTGAACTTTTTTTATTTGGTTCATTGTTGTGGCTCCTTCTAATGCTTTTTTTTTGGTATATACTTCCAGTTGTTTTTTATAACAAAACCAAATTATTCAAATCGGATTGGACCTTCACATATGATGCAGATCAAGCCCATCTAGAATCAGAAAAAGGGGAGGCACAATGGCAATGGACGGAACTTACCTATTATTTTGAAAGCCCCTATTTTTTTCATTTATACTTTGGCCCCAAATCATTTTTTATCATTCCTAAGGAAACTTTACCCATGGAAGAACAACATCAAATTAGGGGGCTTTTAAAGCAAAAGCAAAAAGCTTAGCCAGGACATTCAACATCCTATTACCCACGAAGCCTTTCCTAGCTATTCATCATTGTTTATCTTTATATAAAGGGTTAATTGTGAACCCTCCATTCGCCCTAAAACAAGCTTAATTTGCTCGTTTTTGGCCTGTTTTATATCAAAAAGAGCCAAATGAACCCTTTATTTTGAATAAGCTGTAAAATGTGTAAACAAAAAGGCAAATAAAATACTTCGGTTTTAACAAAAAGTATATTTTTGCGCCGTAAACAAAACTTTTTACAATGTCAGACATCGCTACTAGAGTTAAAAAAATCATCGTTGACAAATTAGGTGTGGATGAAGCAGAAGTTACAAACGAGGCTTCTTTTACTAATGATTTGGGAGCTGATTCATTAGACACCGTTGAATTAATTATGGAGTTTGAAAAAGAATTCAACATTTCTATTCCAGATGAACAAGCAGAAACTATTACCACCGTTGGTCAAGCAGTCACTTATTTAGAGGAACACGCTAAATAATAATTTGCTTTTAGTAAATTGAACTTGAATCATCGGCATATTTTAATCCGCCTTTTTTAGCCTTTGCTTTAAAGGCGGATTTAATTTTTAAAACAGATTTTCATGCACGCGAAACGCATTGTTGTTACGGGAATCGGAGCACTTACCCCCATCGGGAATAGTTTAGACGCCTATTGGGAAAGCTTATTGAATGGTGTATCTGGCTCTGCAATGATTACTCAATTTGATGCGTCAAAATTTAAAACAAAATTTGCTTGTGAAATAAAAGGCTTTGATGCGGTGGATCATATGGATCGCAAAGAAGCTCGAAAATTAGATCGTTTTTCACAAATTGCTTTAGTAGCCAGTGATCAGGCAGTTGCGGATGCAGGCATTACTGCTGATAATGTAGACCATGATAGAGTCGGCGTTATTTTTGCAAGTGGCATTGGCGGTTTAAATACATTTACTGACGAGGTAACCAATTTTGTTCATGGAGATGGTACCCCTCGATTCAATCCTTTCTTTATCCCTAAAATGATTTTGGATATTGCAGCAGGTCAAATTTCAATGAAACATGGGTTTCGTGGACCCAACTTTGCTGTAGTGAGTGCTTGTGCTTCAAGTACCAATGCCATTATAGTTGCCATGGATACTTTAAAATTGGGGAAAGCGGATATTGTTATTACAGGAGGAGCTGAATCGGTGATTGGTATTGCAGGCATGGGTGGATTCAATGCAATGAAAGCGATGAGTGAACGTAATGATGATCCAGCAACAGCGAGTAGGCCTTATGATAAAGATAGGGATGGATTTATTATGGGAGAGGCTTCTGGTGTATTAGTGATGGAGGAATTAGAACATGCTAAAAAGCGCGGAGCTAAAATATATTGTGAAGTAGTAGGAGGAGGAGCAACAGCAGATGCTTATCATTTAACGGCACCGCATCCAGAAGGGTTGGGGGCAAAAAATGTAATGATTGCAGCACTTCGTGACGCGAATATGCAGGTAACCGATATTGATTATATTAATACACATGGAACTTCTACTCCATTAGGGGATATTGCGGAAACTAAAGCCATCACCGCTGTTTTTGGAGAACACGCTTATGACTTAAATATCAGCAGTACCAAGTCCATGACAGGCCATTGTTTAGGTGCTGCGGGCGTGATTGAAGCCATTGCTTGTATTAAAGCAGTAATTCATGATATCATACCGCCTACCATTAATCATTTTACAGATGATCCTGAATTAGACAGTCGACTTAATTTCACTTTCAATAAAGCGCATAAAAGAACCGTCAATGCTGCCCTAAGTAATACTTTTGGTTTTGGCGGACATAATGCTTGTGTGATTGTGAAAAAATTTAAGGATTAATTTTCGTGAAAAAAATTAAACAGCTTTTATCTTTTTTCAAAAAATCTGTTTTTGAAAAAAACTTAGTATTGCTTATTGGCTATACCACTAATAATTTATTGCTTTTTCAAACAGCATTAAATCATCGTTCTGTTAAAGAACATCCTACCGAAAATAATGAGCGACTTGAATTTTTAGGAGATGCTATTATTAGCTCGGTAGTAGCAGATTATTTATTTAAAAAATACCCCTACAAAGGCGAAGGGTTTTTAACTGAGATGCGAAGTAAAATGGTGAATCGGCAACAGTTAAATCATATTGCTATTCAAATGGGTTTAAAGCGATTAACCAAATTCAATAAATTAGACGGGGGTTTAAAAACAAGTCAAATTTTTGGCAATACGCTAGAAGCCTTGGTAGGCGCCATTTACCTTGATAAAAAATATGAGTTCACAAAAAAATGGATTGTAAATAAAATGATACAACCCTATTTGTTCATGGATGAGTTAGAACTTATTGATATCAATATTAAAAACAAAATTATTGGCTGGGCATTAAAGCAAGGCAAACAAGTTGATTTTGTTTTAGCTGGCGAACAATTAGAAGGTCGTCGGCGCTTATTTACTATTAATGTGGTGCTAGATGGCGACGTAATTGCAAGTCAAAAAGGGTATACAAAAAAAGACGCAAGTCAAATGGCTGCGACAAAAGCAATTGAAACCCTAGGACTATAATTTTCTATATTTTAAGAAGTTTGGGTTTGACACAATTCAATTAAAACACCATTGGCGCTTTTAGGATGAATAAAGCAAACGAGTTTGTTGTCCGCACCTTGTTTGGGTGTTTCATTAAGTAGGAGGAAGCCTGCTTTTTTTAATCGGTCCATTTCGGAAATGATATCAGGTACTTCAAATGCAATATGGTGTATGCCTTCTCCTTTTTTGTCAATAAATTGAGCAATAACGCCGTCGGGTTGGGTGCTGGCCAGAAGTTCAATTTTGGTTGCATCCTTTAAAAAAAATGCAGTTTCTACTTGTTCGGATTGGACAGATTCCTTTTTATAACAAGGGCTGCCTAATAACTGCTCATACAATGAAATACCCGCATTTAAGTCCTTTACTGCAATGCCTATATGTTCTACTTTAAAATTCATCGCTATTTTGTTTTACGAATTGGGAAAAAAATCATCTCCAAACCTAACGAATTCAATAAAATCAAGCCTTATGGTTTACTTTTGTGCTCTAGAAAAAATCAAATTCGGATATGCTAAAATTACCAATTTATCTTGATCATAACGCAACTACCCCCATGGATCCTAGGGTTTTAGAGGCAATGATCCCCTATTTTGTCGAAAATTTCGGAAATGCGGCTAGTCGTAACCATTCTTTTGGATGGCATGCCGAGGAAGCAGTAGATTATGCGCGTGAGCAAATCGCCCAATTAATTGGTGCAGATACCAAGGAAATCATCTTTACTTCAGGGGCTACCGAAGGAGATAATTTAGGTATCAAAGGGGTGTATGAAATGTATGCAAGCAAAGGCAATCATATCATTACTTGTACTACCGAACATAAAGCGGTATTAGATACATGTAAGCACCTTGAAAAATTAGGAGCCGAAGTAACTTATCTTGAAGTACAACCTGATGGTTTAATCAATTTAAAAGAATTAGAAGCAGCTATGAAACCGACTACTATTTTAGTAGCAATCATGTATGCGAATAATGAGATAGGTGTGATTCAACCTGTTAAAGAAATAAGTGCGATTGCAAAAAAGCACGGCGCTTTATTTTTTACAGATGCCGTTCAAGCGGTAGGTAAAATTCCAGTAGATGTGAATGCAGATGGCATTGATTTAATGGCCTTTACTGCTCATAAAATGTATGGCCCTAAAGGGGTGGGTGCATTATATGTTCGTCGAAAAAATCCTCGTGTTAAAGTAACAGCACAATTAGATGGTGGTGGACATGAAAGAGGTATGCGTAGTGGTACTTTAAATGTGCCAGGCATTGTTGGATTTGGAAAAGCATGTGAATTGGCTCGTTTAGAAATGGCTTCAGATACGGAAAGAATTTCTAAGTTGAGAGATAAATTAGAAACTGCATTAACTCAATTGGAGGAATCTTATGTTAATGGAAATCCAGCATATCGTCTTCCCCATGTAAGTAATATTTCATTTAAATATGTGGAAGGGGAAGGTTTAATGATGGGCTTTAATAAGGACATTGCTTTGTCATCAGGTTCCGCATGTACTTCAGCTTCATTAGAACCAAGCTATGTATTAAAGGCTTTGGGCTTAGGAGACGATTTAGCGCACAGCTCACTTCGCTTTGGTTTAGGTAGATATACCACCGAGGAGCAAATTGATTTTACGATCAAGGCGGTATCGGAAACGGTATTAAAGTTGAGGGAGATGAGCCCACTATGGGAGATGTTTAAGGATGGGATCGACATTGACGCAATTCAATGGGCGCATCATTAAAATGTAAAAAAAATATTAATTTTATAAAAAAATACAAACATGGCATATTCAGATAAAGTAATCGATCATTATTCCAATCCTAAAAATGTAGGAACCTTGGACAAAGCCTCTAAAAATGTAGGAACAGGTTTAGTAGGTGCTCCAGAATGTGGTGATGTAATGCGTTTGCAAATTCAAGTTGATGAAGCAACGGGTATTATTACCGATGCTAAGTTTAAAACTTTTGGTTGTGGTTCTGCTATCGCGTCATCTTCATTAGCCACAGAGTGGTTAAAAGGAAAAACAATTGATCAAGCAGTAGCCATTGACAATATGGATTTAGTAGAGGAATTAAATTTGCCTCCAGTTAAAATTCACTGCTCTGTATTAGCCGAAGATGCGATCAAAGCAGCGATAAATGATTTTCGTACTAAAAACGGCTTAGAAGAATTGGTGTTTGAACAAAGCCATGTATAGCTTTTAAAAAGTAGAATTGATTAAGTATGAGTGAGGTTGCCCAAGAAAATTCCATTTATGTAAGTGCGAAAGCCAAGGCCAAAGTGTTGCAGTTGATGCAAGATGCTGGGGTGATGGACGACGCTTCTTATTTTTTACGCGTAGGTGTAGTGGGCGGCGGTTGCTCTGGATTAAGTTATAAGCTTGATTTTGATAATGAAATAAAGCCAATGGATCAGGTTTTTGAAGACAACGGTGTCAAAATTGTCACCGACTTAAAAAGCTTCCTTTATTTAGTGAATACCGAACTTGAATTTTCAGATGGCTTAAATGGCAAAGGTTTTTATTTTAACAACCCCAATGCAAGTCGTAGTTGTGGATGTGGGGAGAGCTTCGCTGTATAAATTACATCTTTTAAAACGAAATAGAAAGCCCCGTGCAATTCCGATGATTCGGTAAAGGCTCGGGGCTATTTTTTTTGTAGCTTTGACTTATGTGGTCAATATGTAAAAAGGAATGGACGCAATATTTTAGTAGCCTTACTGGTTATCTCATTATCAGCTTTTATTTAATTGTGAATGGGCTACTCTTATTTGTATTACCTAATTATAATGTACTCGATTTTGGCTATGCTAGTTTACAAGCTTACTTTGATTTTGCTCCTTGGTTTTTATTGTTATTGGTTCCTGCCATCACCATGCGTAGTTTTTCAGAGGAATACAAGCAAGGAACTTATGAAGTATTGCGCAGTATGCCCTTTACCTCATTACAATTAATAGTAGGTAAATGGTTAGGTTGTTTACTCATTGTCATCGCTGCTATTGTGCCCACCTTTTTTTATGCATTTGTTTTAGACGCCCTGAGCTCCACGGGAGGAATGGATGTAGGTGCCACTTTAGGTAGTTATATTGGCTTATTTTTTTTATCAGCAGTATTTACAGCAGTGGGAGTTTATGCAAGTAGCCTTACTAAAAACAGTGTGATCGCCTTACTTATTTCTATCGTTATTTCAATTGTTTTATTGAAAGGTTTTGATGCGGTGAGTAGCTTTCCCATTTTCAGTCAAGGAAATGATTACTATATCAAACAATTAGGTTTGTCTTTGCACTATAATAATATGAGCAAGGGAGTAATCAATGAAACCGACTTGTTTTATTTTTTGTCTATTCTGATTTTATTTGTGATGGGGTCCATTGAAAATATTAAAGGGAAAGTAAAAAGTGTATTCATTGTTCTTGCTTTAATTTTAATCAATTATTTAGCGCATTTATTTCCATTTCAGTTAGACCTAACTAAGGAAAAAAGGTACACTTTAAGTAACCCGGCGATAGCAATTGTATCTCAAATTAAATCACCTGTTGTAGTGCACTTGTACTTGGGGGGCGATCTTCCTTCGCATTATAAATCTATTGCCAATGCAGCTGCTGCATTATTGGATCAGTTAAGTCAATTAAATCCAACACAGCTAAAGTGGGATCTAGAAATCCCCAATCAACTAAAAAGTGATACCGCTTTATATGTGTTGTATGATAGTTTATCTAAATTAGGATTACCTATTGAGCGCGTCCAAGCATCTGGTGATAAAATGGACAAAAGAGTAGATCAGCTTATTATTCCAGGCGCCTTGGTGGAAGTAGCAGGACAAAAGCCTTATGCGATTGATTTGCGCAGCTCGAAAAAATATTTTAAGCCTTACAATATTGTAAAAGATATTCCAGAAATAGATGAACAAGCAAGTGCCAATGCTGCAGAAGCTTTGTTAGAGTATAAATTTATTCAAGCGATCTATTTATTAAATCGGACAACAAAGCCTTCCATTGCTTATTTAATTGGTAATGGGGAGCCCATCAATTTAACCGTAAATGATATTGGCGAGACTATTAAAGATCAATATGATTTAACTGTTTTAGATTTAAGCAAGGGCTATCCTGATGCACAAAAAATAAGAACTTTATTAATTGTGAAGCCTACGATTCCATTTAGTGATTTAGATAAATTGAAAATAGATCAATTCCTGATGAGGGGTGGAAATATTATATGGGCTGTAGATAAATTGTATGCAGAATATGATAGTTTACAAAAAACAAATGGCTCATATATTGCTTTTGATAGGGGATTGGGTTTAGATGATTTGTTTTTTAAGTATGGTATTCGGGTGAATGCTAATTTAGTACAAGATTTAAATTGTGCTAAGCTTCCTCTTGTTGTTGGAACACAAGCGGATGGATCACCTTTGATGCGGCGTATCCCTTGGCCTTATTATCCTTTTTTAAATGGCAATGACCAGCATGTATTGACTCAAAATATGGATCGCGTTTTATCCTTATTTCCATCCAGTATGGATACCCTTACGATAAAAGATGTCCGTCATACCATTTTATTATCTACCGACACCAGTTCTCGTAGTTTAGCATCACCAGCACAAGTGACTTTAAATTCGGTGAAAGGCGAAGATGATATGATGCAGTTTAATCAACATCATTTATCTGTGGCGGTATTATCGGAAGGTAGATTTAGTTCCTTTTTTGAAAATAGAGTCACCCAAGCACAAAAGGATAGTTTACAACAACATTTAGGTGTTGCTTTTGTTGCTAAGGGGCAGGGGTCAAAACAGATCATTATTTCAGATGCCGATATATTCACGAATAAGGTTGATATAACCAATGGCCCCATGCCTATGGGAATGATTCCATTTGAATCCTATCAATTTGCCAATCGAGATTTTTTCATGAATGCCATTCAATATTTAAATGAGCCGGGGGGCATTTTAGAAAGTAGGAATAAGGGGATTGTTTTAAGGGTATTGGATAAAGCCAAAGTGCAAGAAAGTCGTGTTTTTTGGCAATTGTTATTATTGCTTGGACCCCTCTTTATATTAGGTATTCTTTATTTTGGCTGGAACCGTTATCGTCAAGCTCGTTTTGGGGCTTAGTCAATCTATTGCTATCTTTACCTTATGACAAAAGATCAGATTGTATATGTTGTTTTCGGCTTGGTCATTTCCATAGCCCTAGTACTTGACTTAGGATTTCTAAGTAAAAAAAATACATCCATTACGATACGACAAGCCTTGCGTCAAACCTTTTTATGGGTTTTATTGGCACTCGGCTTTTTTGTTTTTATGTGGATAGAAGAAGGTCAGAAGCTTGCTTTAGAATATTTAAGTGGCTATTTAATGGAGTGGAGTTTAAGTATTGATAATATTTTTGTGTTCATACTTATTTTTGATGCATTTAAAGTAAAAGAAATACATTTATCAAGGGTGTTGTTAATTGGTATTTTAGCAGCCATTGTTTTTAGAATTCTATTTATAACGCTGGGGGTCGCTATTGTGGCGCAATTTTCTTGGGTGCTTTATTTGTTTGGCCTGTTTTTATTGTACACAGGTTATCAAATGTTTGTTGCAGATGAGGATGCAGCATTTGATCCACATGAATCTAAAATATATAAATTTTTAAAAAGTTTTTTACCACTTACGCCTTCTGACGGAGAAGGTAAATTTATGATTCGTCAAAATGGGAAGCCGGTATACACCACTTTGTTTGTAGTTGTCATTTTACTTGCTGCTATTGATATTGTTTTTGCACTAGATTCAATCCCTGCAGTCATGGGTATATCAAGGAGTAGCTTGGTGATATACACTTCTAATATATTTGCTGTTTTAGGCTTACGCTCTTTATTCTTTTTATTGCGCGGCGCGGTCAATGAGTTTGAGCATTTACAAAAAGGCATTGCCCTTGTTTTAATTTTTATTGGTGTTAAAATGCTAGGGGAGCATTATATAAATATGGTTATGGATAAAAATGCGCAAGTACTATTGTCCTTATTGGTTATTTTATTTTGTATTACAGGCTCTATATTTTATTCCATTTTTTCAAATAAACGAAAAAAACTACCTAAGGATTTAAAAGATCATTCATTATAAATCATTTTATTGCCCTACTCCATTGAACATATTGCAACCAGCCTAAAAGCGAAAGCGGTCATTCCTTCGCCAGCTCAAATTGATCATTTACTCACAGATAGTCGTCGATTATTATATCCAACTACTACTTTATTTTTTGCAATCAGCACTTCGCAAAATGATGGTCATTTGTATATTCCCGATTTGATTCAACGTGGGGTTACGAATTTTGTAGTTCAACCTTCATTTGATATAAGCCCATTTCCCAAATGTAATTTTATTATAGTCGAGGAGGTGTTGGAAGCATTGCAAAAGATAGCTGCAGAACATCGTGCTAGTTTTAATTATCCTGTGATAGGTATCACGGGTAGTAATGGTAAGACCATTGTAAAAGAATGGCTACATCAATTATTAGCCCATCATTATTCTATTATTCGAAGCCCGCGTAGTTACAATTCACAAATTGGAGTTCCTTTAAGTGTATGGGAAATGACAGAGCAGCATCAACTTGGTATTTTTGAAGCAGGGATATCACAAAAAGGTGAAATGCAATCTTTAGTTACGATCATACAACCTACGATTGGTATTTTAACTAGTATAGGTTCGGCACACGAGGAGGGATTTGAGGATCAGGAACAAAAAATAAAGGAGAAGTTACTTCTGTTTAGTAAGGCACAGCATGTGATTGCGCCATGGGAGGCGATACAAGGTTTAGATGCAAATCATCAAACCCTTTTAACTTGGAGTAGGTCCCATGCAGCTACTTTTAAAGTGCAATCCGAAAAAATATTAAATGCGCAAACGCATTTATTAGCCACTTATCAAGAAACATCTCTCGAATTTATCATTCCTTTTACAGATATTATTTCGGTAAATAACGTCATCACTTGTTTGCTCACATTATTACATTTAAAAATTCCGGTACAAGAAATTCAAAAAGGCATTAGTCAATTAAAGCATTTGGATATGCGTATGCAAATTAAAAAAGGCATACAAAATTGTTATATATTAAATGATAGTTATAGTAACGACATACATTCTTTAAAATTGGCATTGGAATATGCAACTCAACAGGCTGGCCAACTCCCCATCACCTTAATATTGTCTGATTTAATTCAGCTACAATCCAATACTGTTGATTATGATCCTTTAATTAAGCAAATAGCCGTATTCCCTATTAAAAAAATTATAGTAATTGGCACTTCGCTTGCTAAGGCTTTAAATAAAACAAATTTATTAAAGCCATTGGGAATAAAATTGCAATACTTTGAAACGACTCAGCAGTTTTTGAACGAAATGGACATTCATTCTTTCAAGGAAGAATTTATTTTAATTAAGGGGGCTCGAATTTTTGAATTAGAAAAAATAAATGAATGGCTACAACTTCAGGTACATCAAACCATGGCTGAAATTAATTTAACTTCTTTAGTAAGTAATTATAAAAAAATTAAAACTAAAGTGGGGCCGAATGTAAAAATAATGGCCATGGTTAAAGCCTTTGGATATGGGGCAGGAAGTGCAGAGATTGCTCGAATTTTACAATTCCATCATGTTGATTATTTGTCGGTGGCTTATGCTGACGAAGGAGTAGAATTACGTAAAGCAGGCATTCACACACCTATTATGGTCATGAATGTGGACGAAGCCGCATTTGATACTTTAATAAAATATCATTTAGAACCTGAAATATTTTCGTTTAACCTATACCATTCTTTTCATCAGTATATCCAACATCAAGGTATTTCGAATTTTCCTATTCATTTAAAATTGAATACTGGGATGAATCGTTTGGGGTTTGATATTATAGAAATACCTGCATTATGCGAAGTGGTAAAAAAGAGTCATTTATTAAAAGTGCAATCTATCTTTAGTCATTTAAGCGCAAGTGGTCAATCGGCTTTTGAAAATTTTACGCAACAGCAATTGGATACTTTTAATCAAGCAGCAAAAAAAATAGAAACTGCTTTAGGATATACTTGTATTAAACATATTGCTAATTCGGGAAGTATTACAACCCACCCACAATTTCATTTAGATATGGTTCGTTTGGGGATTGGATTATATGGCATTGCGCAAGGCGACATTTTATTGGAGCCAGTGATGCAGTTAAGCACCACTATTTCACAAATAAGGCATTTAAAAAAAGAAGAAACAGTAGGATACAATAGGTCGGGTATTTTAACAAGGGACAGTATCATTGCTACTGTTCGCTTGGGCTATGCAGATGGATACAGCCGACAACTAGGAAAAGGGAAAGGGGCCATGTGGGTCAATCATGCATTAGCACCCATTGTAGGGGATATTTGCATGGATATGACCATGATAGATATAACAGATATAATAGGGGTAAAAGAAGGGGATACGGTTCAAGTATTTGGCAAGCAATTACCCATTGAACAAATTGCAAAATGGGCGAACACCATACCTTACGAAATATTAACTTCTATTGGGCCAAGAGTGAAACGCATCTATGTAGAAGACTAAGATTTCAATTACTTATCTTTGCAATGAATTATAATTTTAAATCAACATGAACGGGAAAAAAATAGTAGCATTAATTGCTTTGATTATTTTTATTGATCAAGCCTTAAAGTTTTATATAAAATTAAATTATTTTATGGGAGAGGAGCATGCCATGATTGGAACATGGGCTAAGCTTCACTTTGTAGAGAACGAAGGCATGGCATGGGGTTTAAAATTAGGAGGTGATTTTGGAAAAATCGCATTAACCTTATTTAGATTGGCCGCTGTCATATGGGGTGTATTTTTAATTAAAGGATTTATTGAAAAAAAATACCATCCTGGATTTTTATTTTGTGCAGCACTCATTTTTGCAGGCGCTTTAGGTAATTTAATAGATAGTATTTTTTATGGATTAATATTTGAAGCAAGTGTTCCCTATACAACCATGGTGGCTCATTTATTTCCTGCAGAGGGGGGTTATGCACCTCTGTTTCATGGTAAGGTGGTGGATATGTTTTATTTCCCTATCATACAAAATGCCCATTTCCCAAGCTGGTTTCCTATTTGGGGTGGTGAAGAGTTTGAATTTTTTAGACCCGTTTTTAACTTTGCAGATGCGGCTATCAGTACAGGGGTGATTACGCTTTTCGTTTTTCAGGGTAAATTTTTTAGTGAACCTGAGCAAGCAAATATTGCAGAGCCCACGGACCCCATCAATTAAAAAAAGGGGTCCTTGGAGGATCCCAAAATGGCCTGGCCTTTTTTAAAAGCTTATTCGTACCTTCGAGCCCTATAAATGAGCTAGGATTAAGCGTTTTATGAGTAAAAAGTACCCTGAATTTAATGGATTACATCTGCCCACCATTGAGGCGGACATTTTAGCTGCTTGGAAATCTGAGCAAGCATTTGAACAATCAGTTGCCTTAAGAGAGGGAAAAACCCCTTTTGTATTTTATGAAGGGCCTCCAAGTGCCAATGGAATGCCAGGTATTCACCATGTGATTTCACGTACTTTAAAGGATATGGTGTGTAGATATAAAACCATGCAAGGTTTTCAGGTGAAAAGAAAAGGAGGATGGGATACCCATGGTTTACCGGTGGAATTAGGGGTTGAAAAAGAATTAGGCATCACAAAGGAAGATATTGGGAAAAAGATAAGTGTCGAAGACTATAATAAAAAATGTCGTGAAGCTGTATTAAGGTATAAAAAAGAATGGGACGATATTACCAATAAGATGGGTTACTGGGTAGACTTGAATAACCCTTATATTACTTTTGAAAATAATTATATTGAAACACTTTGGTGGATACTAAGTACGCTTTACAAAAAAGGCTATTTATATCAAAGTGTGAGTATTCAACCTTATTCACCTGCGGCAGGTACTGGATTAAGTTCGCATGAATTAAATCAGCCAGGTACATATAAGGATGTGAAAGATACTTCGGCAGTAGCTATGTTTAAAGCAATAGCTACATCACAAAGCCAATTTTTATTTGATGCGGTGAATGCCAATAAAAAACAAAATTCGGAGGCATCGGACGAATTATTTTATATGGCATGGACCACTACGCCATGGACATTGCCTTCTAATTTAGGATTAACCGTGGGCCCTGCAATTGATTATGTCATTGTAGCTACTTACAATCCTTATACCGCAATAGCCATCAATGTAATCATAGCAAACGCCTTGGTGTCTAAATATTTTAAGGAAGAAGGACAGGGCTTGACCACTTTTTCTGAAGGAGATAAAATTCTTCCTTGGAAAATCATTGGAACTTATAAGGGAAGTCAATTGAATGGATTGCGCTATGAACAATTAATGCCATTCGAAGCCAATAATGTCAAAAATATTGAAGGCGATCCTTTTAAAATTGTGTTGGGCGATTTTGTGACCACCGAAGACGGAACTGGTATTGTTCATACATCACCTGCTTTTGGAGCAGATGATTATAAAGTGGGACAAAAAAATAATTTAGGCATTATTACTTTAGTGGATCGCGAAGGGAAATTTGTGGATGGAGTTGGAGAATTTAGCGGGCGCTTTGTAAAAAATTATAAAGATGAAAAAGATTACCAAGATGTCAATGTGGACATTTCGGTTAAATTAAAAAAGGAAAATCGCGCTTTCAAGGTTGAAAAATATGAACACAGTTATCCTCATTGTTGGAGAACAGATAAACCTATTTTATATTATCCATTGGATGCTTGGTTTATCAAAACCACAGCAGTAAAGGATCGTATGGTTGAATTGAATAAAACCATTAACTGGAAACCTAAGAGTACAGGAGAAGGTCGTTTTGGAAATTGGTTGGAAAATATGGTAGACTGGAATTTAAGTCGCAGTAGGTATTGGGGAACTCCATTGCCTATTTGGAGAACCGAAGACCGAACTGAAGAAATTTGTATAGGATCCATAGAGGAATTAACTGCAGCATTTTTAGATGCTAAGCAAAAAGGGCTCAATCAACAAGTACAACTTGAAATCAAAGATGGCAAATTGGATGTGGATTTACACAAACCATTTGTGGATCAAATTGAATTGATGAGCGCTAGTGGTCAACCCATGAAAAGGGTTTCTGATTTAGTAGATGTTTGGTTTGATTCAGGTGCCATGCCTTATGCGCAATGGCATTATCCATTTGAGAATAAAGATTTAATAGATAAAGGACTTGCCTTCCCTGCCGATTTTATATGTGAGGGAGTAGATCAAACGAGAGGTTGGTTTTATACTTTACATACTTTAGGTGTAATGTTATTTGATAGCGTTGCCTATAAAGCGGTCATGAGTAATGGCTTGGTATTGGATAAGAATGGAAATAAAATGAGTAAGCGATTGGGCAATGTAGTGAATCCATTTGAAACCATTCAAGCTTATGGTGCAGATGCCACTCGTTGGTATTTAGTGACCAATGCATCACCATGGGATAATTTAAAATTTGATTTGTCGGGTATACAGGAAGTACAAAGAAAGTTTTTTGGTACGCTGTATAACACCTATCAGTTTTTTGTTTTGTATGCCAACGTGGATGATTTTCATTTTGAGCAAGCATCCATTCCCTTAGCCAATCGACCTGAAATTGATCGTTGGATTATTTCTTCTTTAAATACATTAATACAAACAGTTACCAATGCCATGGACGATTTTGAGCCTACTATCGCAGGTCGTGCCATTGAAACATTTGTGGATGAGCATTTAAGTAATTGGTATGTGCGTTTATGTCGTCGTCGTTTTTGGAAAGGCACTTATACAGAGGATAAAATTTCGGCCTATCAAACTTTGTATGAATGTATTGAAACCATTACACGATTAATGGCACCGATTGCACCTTTCTTTTGTGATCAAGTATTTAGAAATTTAAATAGTGTTACCAAAAAGTATGATGCGAGCTCCATACATCATATTGCATTTCCGAAAGCAGACTTGAGTAAAATAGATGGTCCATTAGAAACCAGAATGCAAATGGCACAGGAAATTTGTTCATTGGTTTTATCTATTCGAAAAAAAGTAAATATCAAAGTACGCCAACCATTACAAAAAATTCTGATACCTGTTCTTAATCCGGACATGAAAGGGAATATTGAGCAAATGGAGGAATTGATTTTAGCAGAGGTTAATGTTAAAGAAATTAATTATATAACAGATACAGAGGGGGTCATAAGTAAAAAGCTGAAACCCAATTTTAAATTACTAGGCGCAAAGTTGGGGGGTAAGATGAAACAGGCTTCTGCCATGATTGGGGCGTTAAATCAGGCCCAAATAACCAAATTGGAGAAAGAGGGTAGCTTGGAGCTATTCGTTGAAGGAGAGTCTATTCAATTGTTAATCAGTGAAGTAGAGATCATTGCGGAAGATATTCCAGGATGGAGTGTGGCTGTAAAAAATGCGCTCACGGTGGCCTTAGATATCACCATTAGCCCTGCCTTAATGCAAGAAGGCCATGCTAGAGAGCTAGTAAATAGGGTTCAAAACATACGAAAAGACAACAATTTTGACCTAACAGACAAGATTTTGCTTGAAATAGAGGATAATACGGAATTGATGCAGTCCATTATTCAATTTTCGGACTATATTTGCCGCGAAATTCTCGCATATCAAATTGACTGGGTACCCGCCATTAAAGAGGGGGTTGAAGTCGATATAAACGATCATAAACTTAGAATTTCAGTTAGAAAAAAAGGATAAAATATGGCTACAAAAAAACCAGCTCCTAAAAAAGCGGCTCCTAAAAAAGCAGTTCCTGCAAAAAAGGCAGCCCCTAAGAAAGCGGCTCCTGCAAAAAAGGTGGCCCCTAAGAAAGCGGCTCCTGCAAAAAAGGCAGCCCCTAAAAAAGCAGCTCCTGTAAAAAAAGCGGCGCCTGCTAAAAAAGCAGCTCCTGCGAAAAAGGTAGTTCCTGTAAAAAAAGCGGCTCCAGCAAAAAAGATAGTTCCTGCAAAAAAAGCAATCCCTGTAAAAAAAGCAGTCCCTGCGAAAAAAGTAGTTCCTGTTAAAGCACCTATAAAAAAAGCGGTTCCTTCTAAAAAAGGGGTACCTGCTAAGGCGACTGTTCAAGCAAAGCCTATCGTAAAGCCTGTTGCAAAACCAGTTGAGAAATATGTTCCTCCTGCAAAGCCAGTTCCAAAAATACCAACAGCACCTGTGAAGCCAGTGCGTAAAGCATTAGAGCCTATTAAGGATGTAAAAGTGCCTAAGATATCTTCTAAAAATAGTGTACCATACCAACCAGGTTATGTTCCTATGGAAAAAAGAAAGGAAGTGGAAAGATCTACTGAGACTTTGGTAAAATATTCGGATGCTGAATTGAATGAATTTAGAGATTTGATTTCTAAAAAATTAGATGCGGCAAAAAAAGAGTTAGTTTATTTACAAGGTTTAATTACCCGCAAGGATGAATTAGGTGGAGATAATGATGATGCAAGATATATGACAATGGAAGATGGAAGTATCAGCATGGAAAGAGAGCAATTAGGTCAAATGGCTAGTCGCCAACTTACCTTTATCGACCATCTTGAAAAAGCATTAATGCGCATCTCAAATAAAACTTATGGTATTTGTAGAGTCACTGGTCGCTTAATCGACAAAGCACGTTTACGTGCTGTACCACATGCTACATTAAGTTTAGAAGCAAAATTAGGGTATGTAAAAAATAGCTCAGACCAATAATTGTATAAAAAAATAATAAGGAAGACCCTGATAGTGATATCGGGGTTTTTTATTTTACTTCCTGCATCTCGATGAGTTTTTTGTAATAACCATCTTGTGCTAATAATGCATCATGATTACCTCTTTCAACAATTTGTCCTTTTTGTAAAACGATAATTTCATCCGCATGACGAATCGTAGAAAGACGATGTGCAATCACAATAGAAGTTCTATTTTGCATCATATTATTAATGGCATCTTGCACTAATTTTTCACTTTCTGTATCTAATGCCGAAGTAGCTTCATCTAAAATTAAGATTGGAGGATTTTTTAATACAGCACGAGCTATGGTTAAGCGTTGACGTTCACCACCACTCAACTTGCTGCCTCTATCTCCAATCAATGAATCAAAGCCACCTTCTTTTTTCATGATAAAATCATATGCGTTGGCAATTTTTGCAGCTGCTATAATTTCATTCATGCTGGCGTTGGGTTTCCCTAATGCAATATTTGCAGCAATGGAATCATTAAATAAGATAGGCTCTTGTGTAACAATACTTATGAGTTGACGTAAACTGTGTAAACTATAATCTTTGATGTTTTTTCCGTCAATGTATAATTCCCCTGCACTAACATCATGAAAGCGCGGAACTAGATCGGCCAAAGTGCTCTTACCTGCACCTGAGGATCCCACTAATGCCACGGTTTTGCCTTTTTGTATAGTGAGGTTGATATTGTTTAAAATAGTAGCGTCTTGATATGAAAATTGAACATTGTCAAATTGAATAGAGTGGTTGAATTCTTTCAACTCAATTGGATTTTCAATTTCTTCGACAGTAACAGGTGCTTCTAATATTTCATTTAAACGGTCTAAGGTAGCAGTACCTCTGTTTACGTTGTAAACCGCCTGTGATAAGGCTTTGGAAGGGTTAATGATTTGAGAGAATAAAGCCACATAGCCAATAAATGAGCTACCTGATAATATTTCGCCATTCAACACTAGTTTTCCTCCAAACCATAACACGCCACATAAAATAATCACGCCCAAAGATTCTGATAAAGGGGAAGCTAAATCACGACGATATAAAATTTTATTTTTGATATGAAAAATAGCATCTACTAATTCGAAAAAACTTTTTTTAACCCTTTGCTCAGCATTAAACGCTTTTATAATTCTAAGTCCGGATAAAGTTTCTTCCATTTGACTCATAATCTCGCCCCATTTCATTTGCGCCTTGTTCGTCTGTTTTTTTAAGCTACGACCAATACGTCCTACTATTAATCCAGCTACAGGCAATAAAATAAAAACAAATAAAGTAAGCTTGACGCTAATTATAAATAAAACAATCATAATACCGATGATATTCAATGGCTCTTTGATGATGCCTTCTAGTGCACTAATCACAGAATTTTCTAAATCTGCAATATCATTGGATGACCTGCTAAGAATATCGCCCTTGCGTTGTTCAGTAAAAAATCCAATCGGAAGTTTTAAAATCTTGTCGTATAATAATTTGGAATATTTTCTTGTAACTGCATTACGAATAGGGGCTAAAAAATAGTAGGATAAATAAAGAAATATATTTTTCAGAATGACAGCTGTAATAATGCCAAAGCAAATCCAACCTAGCGCATATACTTTGCCATATTTTACAATATTGGTTTGTAAAAAGTTGTATACGATATCCTTTAAGCTACCCGATGCATGTTGCGTGGCTATTTGGGCGACTCCATTAAGTTCGTTGGTTCCAAAAATGAGGTCCATAAAAGGGACTAACATACTCAACGAAAACAAGCTAAATAGGATGGATAGGGTAATAAACAGGGTATACAAGCCCATATAAGCCTTGTACTCCTTGATATAACTAATGATGCGAATAAATTTCTTCATATTCAAACTATTCCACGAAATAATCAGCAAAGTAACTAATTTTACATCGAATCAACGATTTTGATTATATGGAAGAAGGTAAAAGACAAAAGCAGGTAGCCGGGGCAATTCAAACCGCCCTAAATGATATATTTTTAAAATTAGGCCTTAATCATTTGCAAGGGGGGATGGTCTCCATTTCCTCGGTCAAAGTGACCCCTGATTTATTAGAGGCTAGGATATACCTAAGTTTATTTCAAGTGGCAGACACCAACGATTGTTTTAAGAAAATTGAAGCAAAAGCTTGGGAGGTGAAAAAGCACCTTGCGGATAACATGAAACATCAATTAAGGCGAATTCCCGTATTACATTTTTATTTAGATGACACCTTAGATTATGTTTTTAAGATGGATGAGATTTTAAAAAATTTATAAGTGCATTTTTTATTTGCTTGGCGTTATTTTAGGGGTAAGTATGCTTTTCAGGCTATTCAAATTATTGCCTGGGTGAGTGTTTTTGCAATTGCCTTAGGCACGGCCGCTTTAATTACTGTGTTAAGCGTTTCAAATGGTTTTACCGAAGTAGTGAAGGGGTTATACTCTGATTTTTATGCAGATGTTCGAGTGACTGCGACGCATTCAAAATTTTTCCAAATTTCAGATACTCATTATCATGCTATTAAAAAAATGGATGGCGTCATTGCAATAAGCAAAGTGGTAGAAAACAAAGCATTGCTTGTAAAGGGCACACGACAATCGGTTGTTATGGTGAAAGGGGTGGACAGCAACTATGCGCACATCAATAAAATTTCCAATTATTTAAAAAGAGGGGAGTTTGCATTAGGGCATATTTCAAATCCTCAAATCGTAGTAGGTATTGGCGTTGAGCAAAGCTTAGGATTATTTCAAGAACCATTAGGAGATACCCTGCAATTATATGCTGTAAACCGTTCTGGCAAATCCATTACACAATTAGATCAGTTAAATACACTTTCAGTGGTGCAGTCGGGGGCCTTTTCGATACAACAGGAGTTTGATGAACAATATATTTTTGCTGATTATGCTTTTGCGCAATACTTATTTGATTTATCTGAAAATGAGATCACAGGAATTGAATTATCTATTGATCCCAAAAAAGAAAAATTAATTGTGGCATCTATTCAGTCACTACTAGGAAAGGAGGTGCAAATTCAAAATAAGTATCAGCAAAATATTGACTTGTATAAAATAATGCAAACCGAAAAGTGGATTATATTTTTTATCCTAGCACTTATTATGGTAGTGGCTTCTTTTAATTTGGTGGGTGCGCTTACTATGTTGGTTTTAGAAAAGAAAAAGGATATTCATGTTTTACATTCCATGGGTGCATCTTCATGGGATATTCAAAAAATATTTTTACTACTATCTGGCGTGATGGCTTTTATGGGGGCCTTAATTGGTGGTGCGCTCTCTAGTTTATTTTGTTGGCTACAGCTAAAGTATCATTTAATAAAATTGGAGGGAAATTCATTTGTAATTGATTACTACCCTGTAAAACCAATGTTAGTGGACTATATAGCCATTATTGGATTGATTGTATTCATCTCCATTTTAGCCGGATGGATTCCTGCGCGTCGCGCGGCAGCCTCCTTACACGAGAAGATTTAAAGTAAAAAGAATCAAAAAGAGGATTTAAATGATACTATATCTCATTCATGAGATATAGTGATAGTGGAAAGTAAAGAGAATCACAAAGAGGATTTTATTGGGGATTTATTTTTCAAAAAATCCCCAATAAAATCAATAGTCGCCCAAAGTTTCTTCAAGCTGACCTAATGCTTTAGCAAGTTGTTCATCGTTAGGTGCAATGCCATGCCATTCGTGGCTACCTTCCATAAAATCAACACCCTTACCCATTTCGGTTTTCATCAATATGCAAATAGGTTTTCCTTGGCCTGTTAATGATTTTGCTTTTTCAAGTGTCGCTACAATTTCAGTCATGTTATGACCATCCATATGTAAAACGGTCCAGTTAAAAGCTTTGAATTTATCTTCCAAATTATCTAAGGATAATACTTTGCTTAATGGTCCATCAATTTGTTGGCCATTCACATCAACCGTTGCAATTAAATTATCTACTTTATTATGAGCAGCAAACATAATAGATTCCCATATTTGGCCTTCTTGTAATTCGCCATCACCATGTAAGCAGTAAACGGTTCTATTATCGTTATTGTATTTTTTAGTTAGTGCAGCACCAATCGCCACGCTCATACCTTGTCCTAATGAACCACTTGCAATACGAATGCCTGGCAAATGTTCATGTGTGGTAGGGTGACCTTGTAAACGAGAATTAATTTTTCGGAAAGTAGCTAATTCCTTTACATCAAAATAACCCGATCTTGCAAGTACAGAATAAAAAACAGGAGAAATATGACCATTTGATAAAAAGAAAAGATCTTCTCCTTTGCCATCCATTGAAAAATGATTGTTGTGTTTTAAAACCTTAAAATACAAGGCAGTTAAAAAATCGGTACAGCCCAAAGAGCCACCAGGGTGACCGCTTTGTTGCGCGTGAACCATTCTTACAATATCCCTTCTAATTTGGGAAGCAATTTTAGTTAATTCGGTGGTTGCCATAAATTTAGTATCGGTATGCCGCAAAGATAGAATTCGTAGCCTAAATACAGGTGAAAACTTTTTAAAATTGGGTAAAAAAGGGCAATGAACAATACGATGATTTGCGTAGCTTTGTTTACTCAAATAATTCAAATATGTCGGACGAATTACAAAAAATTAGTGCTGAAGCCGAAAACGGCATGAAAAAGGCCATCAATCACCTTGAAATCGAATTGACTAAAATCAGAGCTGGAAAGGCAACCCCTTCCATTTTGGAGGGCATCAATGTAGATTATTATGGTACCCCAACTCCCATTAGTCAAGTAGCCAATGTGCAAGTATTGGATTCAAGGACCATTAGTATTCAACCATGGGAAAAAAACATGTTGCCTTTGATTGAGCGTTCTATTATGGCAGCTAATATTGGAATTACGCCTCAAAATGATGGCGTTAATATTCGTTTGTTTATGCCACCGTTGACCGAAGAGCGTCGTAAGGAATTATATAAAAAGGCAAGCGGAGAGGGAGAGAGTAGTAAAATTGCGATTCGTAATATAAGGAGAGATCATATTGAGCAAGTTAAGAAATTACAAAAGGACGGCATGAGTGAAGATATTTGCAAAGGCGCAGAAGATACCATTCAAGCATTAACCGATAAGCATATCGCATTAGTTGAAAAGCACTTGGAAGCCAAAGAAAAAGAAATGATGACGATCTAATTTTATTAGGATTATTTAGTCGCGCTTCGCTTATTTACAAGATACACCCCAATTAGGATGATAGCCAGTCCCACTATACGTAGTGGATGAATGGGTTCGTTGTATATTAATCCCATCGCTAAGGAAACAAAGGGGATGGCATAGGTAACAGTGGATGCAAATAAAATGCCCGCGCGTTTTACTAAAATATAAAATAAAATGGAGGCGATCGAAGTATTGATCACGCCTAATGTTCCACCAGCCAAAGTAGCATGTAATAAAGCGGCGTCTTTAAAATCATAATTAAAGTAACCCGTCATGTATAATATAATTACACCTGGGATGACTGAGAAGGAAAAGGCAACAGATGCGATATGAATGGCGCTGATATTTTGCATATGCTTACCCACCATATTCACATTGATACCGTAACAAATGGTTGCTAACATAATAAAAAAACTAAACGAAAAATTTTCGAAATGTAAAGTTTTTCCAGCGACCACTGAAACGCATAAGCCAACTAGTCCAAGTAAAATTCCACCTATTTTTTTAAAGTCAATAGATACTTTGAAAATAACCATACCCACTAAAATGGTAAACAAGGGGGTGAGTGAGTTTAATATTCCTGCTAAAGCACTGTCAATTTTTGTTTCGGCAATACAAAATAAATAAGCGGGAATAAAATTGCCAATGATACCCGATAAAATCACTAATCCTATTTTGTTTTTTGGAATATTTTTTAAAGCTTGAAAAGCAAAAGGTACCAAAACGATACCTGCAAAAACCATTCTTAAAGAAGCCACTTGGTATGGGCTAAGCTGAACAGATCCGGCTTGCATCCCTATTTTCATTAATAAAAAGGAGCTGCCCCAAATTACGGCGAGGAGGATAAAAATGCCCCAATTAATCAACTTTTTGTCCATGAACTTGAATTTGGGCAAAGATGCTGATATTTTGATTAAAAGTGGATAAATAATCGATCAATTAACGCTAATTTAATAACGATTCCTTTTCTTTGTAGGAATGAACCAGCATACTAATTATTCGATAAAAGTGGACCAATTTGAGGGTCCTTTTGACCTTTTGCTTTTTTTTATTGAGCGTGACGAAATGGATATATACAATATCCAAATCACTAAAATCATCAACGATTTTTTGGACTTTATCCATCAGGAAGAAAAGCTAAATATTGAATTAAGTAGTGAGTTCATTTTATTCGTGTCAACGCTGATGCGTATTAAAGCAAAATTATTATTACCTCGTAAGGAGTTGGATGCATTAGGAAATGAAATTGATCCAAGACAGGAATTAATTGATAAAATACTAGAGTATAAAAAATACAAGGAAGCAGCAGTACAAATGGCCGATTTAGAGGCCTTGCGTATGTTGATGATGAAAAGAGGAAATATTCAACAGGAGATGTCGATTGTGGGTGAAGTGGCTGCGGAGGGCACCGAATTACAAACCGTGACTTTGTTCAAATTAATGAAGTCATTCGAAAAAGTAATGACTCGTTTACAAGAACGACAAAATCGTCCAGTGCATACGGTGGTAAGGTATAACTACACCATGGAAAGTAGTCGTGAGTATTTATTAAAAACGGTACAGGAAGGAAAAACAGTTGCTTTTGAAAAAGTGTTTGATGTTTGTCAAGACCGTGTGCAAGCTTTATTCTTCTTCTTATCTATATTAGAATTAGCCCAACAAAAATATATGAAGTTAATGGTGGGTGAAGGTCGAAATAATTTCATCATCGAATGGAATGAAAATAGGGAAGACGACTTAGAGCCTGGCCATGTGGACAGCTTTGATTCCTATGAAACCGCTAATCTAGAAGCTTTCAAGGATGACATCAATGATGCCGCACCATTAGGTGAAGGTGATTTTGATCCAAGTTTGAATTAACCATCCTTATTTCTTTTTCACTATTATTTAATGCAATTGAGTTGGTTCAATGTATTTTTTATTTAACTTTAAGACAGTTAAATAAACACTTATGCATAGCTTACCCGATTCAATATCAAAGTCTATCAATGAATCTTATATAATTTCTGAAAGTCAAATTGATTTTTTCAGAAATAATGGCTTTATTAAATTAAAACAAGTATTTAGTAAGGAGGAAATTGATTATTTAAATACGGTGATTACAGATCAAGTAAATCAATTAAATCAGCAAGTACTTTCTTTGGATCAAAGAGATACTTATGGAAAAGCTTTTTTGCAAATCATGAATATTTGGAAAAACTCCGACATCGTAAAAGAGTTGGTGTTTGGCAAAAAGTTGGCAAAAATAGCGACCGAATTATTAGAAGTAGATGGCGTTAGAATATACCATGACCAGGCCTTATATAAAGAGCCTAGTGGCGGGCATACACCATGGCATGCCGACCAATATTATTGGCCTTTAGCTTCGGATAATACAGTTACCGCATGGATGCCATTACAAGAGACGCCATTGGAATGGGGGCCACTTGAATTTAGTGCGGGTAGTAATCAATTAACAGAGGGTCGAGATAAAGAAATTAGTGATGATAGCCAGCAATTTTTAGAAGATGCTTTAAAAAAGAAAGGCTTTCCTCATGTTGTTGAATCATTTGATTTAGGTGAAGTGAGTTTTCATAGAGGGTGGTTGTATCATCGCGCAGGGCCCAATAAAAGTAATCAAATGCGTAAGGTCATGACCATCATTTATATGGATAAGGATATAAAATTAAAAGCGCCAGAAAATAAAAATCAACAAAACGATTGGGATACATGGTGCCCAGGTGCGGTAATTGGAGAAACGGTGAATACGCCATTGAATCCTATTTTGTATCAACGATAAAAAACGGTTTATTAAAAAATCATATAGCCATTTATGGACCTCTCCATCATTGATACACATTTACATATTTGGAATTTAGACAAAGTCTATTATAGTTGGCTACAAGGAGATACTTCAATTTTAGCGCGCAATTATTTACCATCTGAAATTTATCCTAGTTTCAGCAAAGTCAATGTGACAAAGGCTGTTTTAGTACAAGCTGAAAATCATTGGGAGGATACCCAATTCATGTTAACTGCCGCAGAAAATAATGATTGGGTGAAAGGGGTAGTGGGTTGGTTGCCTTTACTTGACCCAAATGAAACACAAAGAATCATTGAAACCGAATTTAAAAAAAATCCCTATCTAAAAGGGGTTCGACATTTGATACATAATGAGCCCGATGATAATTGGTTGTTGCAAGATAAGGTGATGGAGAGTTTAAAATTGCTAGCTCATTATCAATTGACTTATGATATTGTAGGCGTCAAGGAAGCGCATATCCAAGCGGCTATAAAAATTGCGGATACCATTCCTTCTTTGTCCTTGGTATTGGATCATTTATATAATCCTCCATTATCTAATACTAAAGGGATGGAGCAATGGCGCATAAAAATGAAAGAAGCTTCGCAGCATAAAAATATTTTTGCAAAAATTTCAGGATTGGGAACGCAGGTAGGTCCTGTTGAAACATGGACTGGGCAACATGTTCAGCCTGCTGTGGAATATGCGCTTGAATTATTTGGAGTGGATCGGTGTTTTTGTGGAGGTGATTGGCCTGTTTCCTTATTAGCTGGTAGTTATGAAAAAACGATTCAAATTTATCGATCTATCATTGAAAACAGTTTGTCTTTACAAGATCAAGAAAAAGTATTTAATAGCAATGCAAGTTTATTTTATAAACTATAACTAAACTTCGGTGAGTATGCTTTTACCTAATAACGCTTTTACAGTTTCTACAATAGCGTTGGCGTCGTAATGACATTCATTTTGTAATTCCTTTAAACTGCCATGCTCAACAATACTATCTGGAATACCCAACATTTTTATTTTTGCAGTGTATTGATGTTCATTCATGAATTCTAAAATAGCAGATCCAAATCCACCTACCACTGTTGCGTCTTCTACAGTAATGATCATTGAATAATTTTGGAATACTTCATGTAATAATGCCTCATCCAATGGTTTTACAAATCTAATATCATAATGAGCAGGATCAATGCCTTCGGGGCGTAACTGGCGAATTGCAGTTTGTGCAAAATTACCAGGATGTCCAAAACTTAAAATGGCAATATCCTTTCCGTCTTTCAATTTTCTTCCTTTTCCTATTTCAATTTTTTCAAAAGGTTTTTGCCAATCCACCATCACGCCTTCGCCACGAGGATAACGAATCACAAAAGGCAATAAGGTATCAGGTAATTGCGCGGTGTACATTAAATTGCGTAGCTCTTGCTCGTTCATTGGAGCACTGATGATCATATTTGGAATACATCTAAAAAAAGAAATGTCATAACAACCATGATGGGTAGGCCCATCTTCGCCTACCAAGCCAGCACGATCTAAACAAAATACGACTGGTAATTTTTGTATTGCAACATCATGTATTACTTGATCATATGCACGTTGCATAAATGAAGAATAAATATTACAAAACACTTTGATGCCTTGTGTGGCAAGGCCCGCACTTAAAGTAACTGCATGTTGTTCACAAATGCCTACATCAAATGCACGGTGCGGCATTTCATCCATCATAAACTTTAGAGAGGAACCACTTGGCATAGCAGGTGTGACAGCCATGATTTGAGGATTCACTTTTGCTAATTCAAGAATAGAGTGTCCAAAAACATCCTGGTATTTAGGCGGCTGTGGTGTCTCCATTTTCTTTTTAAGAATTTCACCTGTCAATTTATCAAATAAACCAGGAGCATGCCATTTGGTTTGATCTTTTTCGGCTAACGCATATCCCTTCCCTTTCACAGTGATAATATGAAGTAATTTAGGTCCTGGAATTTCTTTCAAGTCCTTTAAGGTATCTACTAAATTGGCAATATTATGACCATCAATCGGTCCAAAGTACCTTAGTTGCAGTGCTTCAAAAATATTACTGCTTTTTGAAACTACGCCCTTTAAACTTGCTTCCAATTTGGATGCCATATCACGAGTAAACTTTTTACCTATAGGTAGTTTACCCATTAAGCTCCAAATCTCGTCTCTCACTTTATTGTAGGTAGGAGAAGTGCTAATATCTGTTAAGTATTCCCTTAATGCACCCACATTAGGGTCGATACTCATATTGTTATCGTTCAAAATAATAAGGACATCGCTGTCTGCGACTCCTGCATGGTTCATTGCTTCGAAAGCCATTCCGGCTGTCATTGAGCCATCTCCGATAATAGCAACTGACTTTCTATTTTCACCCTTATATTTCGCTGCCATGGCCATTCCAAGAGCTGCTGAGATAGAAGTAGAAGAATGACCTACGCCAAAAGTATCATATTCACTTTCACTTCGTTTTGGGAAACCACTAAGGCCCTTGTATTTTCGATTGGTTACAAATTGATCGCGACGACCGGTTAATATTTTATGACCATAGGCTTGATGACCCACATCCCAAACCAATTGATCATAAGGCGTATTGTATACATAATGTAATGCCACACTTAGTTCCACCACACCTAGGCTAGCCGAAAAATGACCCCCATGTATGCTGACTATATCAATGATATATTGCCTTAATTCATCACATACCTGATGCAATTGCTCCCTGGATACTTTTTTCAAGTCCTGAGGTGTATTGATTGAATTTAAAAGGGGGCCTGCTGTAATTTCCATTAACTATAATTGGTATGTAAAAGTAAGTTAATAACATAAATTTATAGCAAAAGTTTAAAATGACGAAAATCAGTTGCCGTGCAACTAGCTATTCGACCATTGGTCCAAAACAAAAGCCTTTTACAGCTTGAATTGGAGTAAATTTGATAAGATGAAAAAGAAAGCGTCAAGATATTGGATTTGCCAAATTTCAGGCTGGTTAAGCTATGGGCTAACGCTCATATTTTTTTCCTATATCTTAGAAAAACAGCTTAGTCCGGTGTTTTATCCTAGGATGGTGATTACTATTTTAGTAGGATTTGGACTGTCTCATTTATTGAGAACATTTATGGTGAAAGCAGGGTTACGCCCTCCCATGGCTACTCATCAGTGGTGGAAAGTATTAGTAATGTTTTTTGCGTACACTCTTTTATATAGTTTTTTAATCAGCAGTATTTTTGAAATTTTCAAATTGTATGATGCGGGTCGTAAAATGACACATTATGTACTGCCAGATTTATCATTACAAAATATTATTGCCGAATGGAATCCAGCCAGGGTTACTAAGCGATTCTTAATTAGTTTGGTTTTTGATACACCTATTTCTGTGATTTGGATATCGGTGTATATGTTATGGCACTTTATTGAATTTAGTAATTCTGAAGCCATCAATAAAATTAAACTTGAATCCTTAATTAAGGAATTAGAATTAAAGACCATTAAATCACAAATCAATCCTCATTTTATTTTTAATGCACTTAATAGTATTCGTGCCTTAGTAGATGAAAATCCTACTAGAGCAAGACAAGCCATTACCGAGTTGAGTAATATATTAAGAAGTAGTATTCAAGTAGATAAAATTGAAATTACCAGTCTCGAAAAAGAATTAGCAATTGTGAAAGATTATTTAGCATTGGAATACATTCGATTTGAAGATAGATTAAATGTGGTGTATGAAATAGATGCGGCTACTTTACAAAACAAAGTGCCTCCAATGATGTTACAAACTTTAGTCGAGAATGCTATTAAGCATGGATTAAGCAAACAGCCCGGCGCCTGTCTTATTAAAATAGTTTCCAAATTTGATCAAGACAAGCATGTATTATTAGTACAAAATTCAGGGGTATTAGAAAAAGTAGAAAAAGACGGATTTGGATTACAAAGTACAAGGGAGCGATTAAACATTTTATATCGCGGCATGGCCGAATTTGAAATATATCAGTGTGAACCCAATCAGGTAACCGCCAAACTAGCGATACCTATTTCAATATCAAATAACTAATTGTATGCCTATTACAGCCATTATCATTGATGATGAAAGATTAGCCCGTAATGAGCTTAAAAAACTATTGGAACAACATCCCGAAATTCAAATCATAGATGAAGCCAGTGGTGTGGATGAGGGTGTAGAAAAAATTGACATGGCACGTCCTGATTTAATTTTTTTAGACATTCAAATGCCGGGTAAAACAGGGTTTGATTTATTAGCAGAAATTGAAAAATCACCAAAGGTTATTTTCACTACCGCCTTTGATGAATTTGCACTAAAAGCATTTGAAGTGAATGCATTGGATTATTTATTAAAACCCATTGATCCTAATCGCTTAAGTGACGCAATACAAAAATTGCAAACAGAAATATCTTTAGAGCAGGCAAGTTTATTGGGAACCACCCGAGGGCCTTTGTCAGAGGCAGACCAAGTATTTGTAAAAGATGGCGAAAAATGTTGGTTTGTTAAATTAGCAGAAATTAGATTGTTTGAAAGTGTAGGCAATTATGCTAAAGTTTATTTTTCAACTAACAAGCCGCTTATATTAAAATCCTTAAATGCCTTAGAAGATAGGTTAGATGATCATGTATTTTTTAGAGCCAATCGTAAGCATATTATTAATTTACATTGGATCGAAAAAATAGAGCCTTATTTTAATGGTGGCCTTTTAGTGGAACTAAAGGGAGGTGAAAAAATTGAAATTAGTCGCCGTCAAACGGTTAAGTTTAAGGAAATGATGAGCTTCTAATGATTTAGGCTATGGATGGCTTCAGAGATGGCTTGAATTAAACTAGGGTCTTTTTCGACTGCGTTCCCCACTACAATGATATCGGCACCAGCAATACAATTTTCCTTTGCTTTTTCGGGGGTGGTGATTCCGCCTCCAATGATTAATGGAATTTTGATATGTTGACTAACCTGTTGAATCATACTAGACGAGATGGCCTTTTGAGCGCCACTACCTGCATCCATATAAATTAATTTTAAGCCTAACATTTCGCCGGCCATTGCTGTACATAAAGCAATATCATTTTTATTGGAAGGGATGGGGTTGGAATTAGATATATAGGAAACCGTGGTGGGAGTCCCCCCATCAATAAGCATATAGCCTACTGATATAACTTCAAGTCCTGATTTTTTTATAAAGGGTGCGCTAGTGACATGTTGCCCAATCAATAGTTCGGCATTTCTTCCTGAAATTAATGAAAGGTATAAAAGTGCATCTGCCTTAGGCGTTATTTGATCTGGTGATCCAGGAAATAAAATGACTGGAATGGAACATTGCTTTTTTATACTAGCAACCACCGCATCTAAAGTGTCAGTTACCACTAAACTTCCACCAACAAAAAAATAATCCACCTTTGCTTTTACTGCAATTGCAATTGTTTGATTTAAAGTAGCGTCATTAATTTTATCGGGGTCTATTAAAACAGCAAATGCTTTTTTGGAATTTGATTTTCCCTGAGTAATAATATCGTAAATTTTATTTGTCATTGTGTAAGCCCGTGTAAGGTGCAATATTTTTTTCAAAAAAGCGCATAAAGTGAGGTTAAAAAATTAGTTTTTTTAATAATTTATACGCCCCCAGCTGTCCTTTAATGGTAGGTGGGGGTGTTGGCTTCGAAACGCACAAGAATTACTTTTATATCAACAGCAGCAAGGGTTCCGTTTTAAATACTAAAAATTCCAAACATCCAAGGTTTTTTTTTCGCAGAAACTAACATGGCTTGGGGATAAATCACCAAAATCAAGTGGGATATAGGGTTTAAAATAATCCACATTTCTTTTCCACAGCTGTTGATATTTCCATGATTGAAGTATGGTTTTAGAAAGATATTTTCGTATACCCATCAAGGTTTTTGAAAAACCTAATGGGATAACCCACTAACATCCTAAATAGAATAGAACATGGCTACTCCAAAAACAAAAACGGGCTTGCAATTTACCCGCCGCTTTACAAAAGAGAATATTTCTCCATTTGATCAATTCGAGTATGATTACAGAGACAGCATTATTAAAAATCCAAATGGTGAGAAAGTATTTGAAATGACCAATGTGGAAGTTCCAAAACAATGGAGCCAGATTGCTACAGATATTTTAGCACAAAAATATTTCAGAAAAGCAGGTGTTCCACAAGCGGATGGTTCACTAGGTCGTGAAACAACTGTGAAACAAGTAGCACATCGTATGGCTAATTGCTGGAGAGTGTGGGGAGAGCGTTATGGTTATTTTGCTACTGAAAAAGATGCACAAGTATTTTATGAGGAGTTAGTATATAGTATTTTAAATCAAGCATGTGTTCCTAATTCACCACAATGGTTTAATACAGGGTTACATGAAAGTTATGGTATCACAGGTGGTGCACAAGGGCACTATTATGTAGATCCTATCGATAAACAATTAAAAAGATCAACCAGTGCTTATGAGCGTCCACAACCTCACGCTTGCTTTATCTTAAGTGTAAGTGATGATTTAGTGAACGAAGGCGGTATCATGGATTTATGGACAAGAGAAGCAAGAATTTTTAAATATGGTTCTGGTGTGGGTACTAACTTTTCTCAAATCAGAGGAGCTAATGAAAAATTAAGCGGTGGCGGATCATCAAGTGGTTTAATGAGCTTCTTGAAAATTGGTGATCGTGCAGCAGGTGCGATCAAAAGTGGTGGGACTACACGTCGTGCTGCTAAGATGGTTTGTTTGGATTTAGACCATCCAGAAGTAATGGATTTTATTAACTGGAAAGTAAAAGAAGAAGATAAAGTAGCCGCATTAATAGCGGCTGGTTCTGACAACGGATATGAAGGAGAAGCCTACGCAACAGTGTCTGGCCAAAACTCAAACAACTCGGTTCGTATTCCTAATAGTTTCTTTAAAGCCTTATCTGAAAATGGCAACTGGGAATTAAAAGCAAGAACCGATGGACGTGTGATGCAATCTATCCCTGCTCGTGAAGTATGGGATCAAATTGCAAATGCTGCATGGCGTTGTGCTGATCCAGGTACACAATATGATACTACTATTAACGAGTGGCATACTTGTCCAAAAGGGGGACGAATCAATGCGTCTAATCCATGTTCAGAATATATGTTCTTGGACAATACGGCATGTAACTTAGCTTCCATCAACTTGCGTAAATTCTTCAATGAGTCTGACAATAGTTTTGATGTAACTGGTTTTGAATATACTACAAGATTATGGCAGACTGTACTAGAAGTATCTATTTTAATGGCGCAGTTCCCTTCTAAAGAAGTAGCACAATTATCTTATGACTACAGAACTACAGGTTTAGGTTTTGCCAACCTTGGTTCTATGTTAATGGTAAGTGGTATTGCTTACGATAGCGAACAAGCGCGTGGTATTGCAGGTGCTATCACCGCCATCATGACGGGTGTGGCATATAAGACATCTGCAGAGATGGCTTCCTTCTTAGGTGCCTTCGATAGATACGAAGAAAATAAAGAAGACATGTTACGTGTTATGCGTAATCACCGTGCTGCTGCCTACGATGCAGAAGACGCTTATGTAGGTATTGAAATTAAACCACAAGGAATTAAAGCACAATACACACCTGATTATTTACTTAAAGCTGCAACAAAAGCTTGGGATGATGCGGTACAATTAGGAGAAAAATATGGCTATAGAAACGCGCAAACAACTGTTATCGCTCCAACAGGAACGATTGGTTTGGTAATGGATTGCGATACCACAGGTGTGGAGCCGGATTTTGCTTTAGTGAAATTTAAAAAATTATCGGGTGGTGGATACTTTAAAATTATCAACCAATCGGTACCACAGTCATTAAAGAATTTAGGATATTCTCAAGCAGAAAATGATGCCATTGTCAACTTTGCTGTAGGACATGCAAGTTTCGCAGGTGCACCATTCATTAATAATGAATCTTTATTAGCGAAAGGATTTACGCAAGAAGAAATTACAAAATTAAATGGGGCAGCTAAATCTGCTTTTGAAATCGGATTTATTTTTAACCGTTTCACATTAGGTGATGCTTGTTTAACAAGATTAGGTTTTAAAGAAGAAGTATTCGCAGATTGGAGCTTTAATTTATTAGAAGCTTTAGGATTTAGCGAAGATCAAATAGATGCTGCCAACGATTATGTTTGCGGTACAATGACCGTAGAAGGTGCGCCAGCATTGAAAGAAGAACATTTGTCCATATTTGATTGTGCCAATAAAAATGGTAAAAAAGGAGAAAGATATATTCATGCACACGGACATATTAGAATGATGGCTGCTTGTCAACCCTTCTTATCTGGTGCGATTTCTAAAACAATCAATCTACCAAACGAAGCTACTGTTGAAGAAATTGCAGATAGTTATTTGATGAGTTGGACATTAGGATTAAAAGCGAATGCTATATATCGTGATGGTTCAAAATTAAGCCAACCATTAAGTACAAAATCTGATAAGAAGAAAAAAACAGACACTTCGGTTGAAGAAGAATTAAGTGCAGAAGGCGGTTCTCAATTGGTTGACTTAAGTAAATTGAATGTAGATGAGTTATTAGAAGAGGTTCAAAAAAGAATGTCTGCTTCAACAGATACTAAGTTTAAACGTCAATTGTCTCGTATTGTTGAACGCAAATCATTGCCAGCAAAACGCAGAGGCTTTACACAAAAAGCAAGAATCGGTGGTCAAGTTTTATTTTTAAGAACAGGTGAGTATAATGATAACACTTTAGGTGAAATATTTATTGACTTAGCTAAAGAAGGTTCAACCCTTCGTAGTTTGATGAACTGCTTTGCAATCTCTATTTCAGTAGGCTTACAATATGGTGTTCCTTTAGAAGAGTTTGTTGAGAAATTTGTGTTTACTAAGTTTGAACCATCAGGTATGGTAGACCATCCAAATATCAAAACAACTACTTCGATCGTTGACTTTATATTCCGTGCTTTAGCGTATGAATATTTAGGCCGTACGGATTTGGTGCATGTATTAGATAAACCTTCAGTTGAAAATTTAGGCGAGGAGGGCGATATTACATTAGTGGGAAAGCCTGAACTTAGTAGCATTCGCGTTACAGCACCTACGGCAGCTCCAGTAGCGAAAGCCAATGTAGCTGTAGCTGTTAACGAAGGTGGTTCAATGGACCAGGTAAATGCCGCTGCAAAAGGCATGCAAAGCGATGCGCCTGCTTGTAGCACTTGCGGACATATTACGATCAGAAGTGGCACTTGTTATAAATGTTTAAACTGCGGAACAAGCATGGGCTGTTCTTAATTAAGTTTCATATGATTTTTAATCCCCACCTGTTAACGGGTGGGGATTTTTATTTCCATCCTTTTTTTTGTTTTTACTCCCGTTTTTTCTTTAAATTCATTCTTTAATTTATATAGCAAAAATGATTGCCTTATGTCCAATTTTCAAGTAAAAATAGCCTCTAAAAATTATGACGCTGTAATTGTCGGATCAGGTGCTGGTGGTGGAATGGCAGCCTATGTTTTAGCCAAAGCAGGACTCAAAGTTTGTTTGTTGGAAGCTGGTCCCGAATTTGATCCTGCAAAAAATTCAGCACAATTAAAAAATCCATGGGATTCTCCTCGTCGTGGAGCAAGTACAAAGATGCGCCCCTTTGGCGATTTTGATGCATCCTATTGGGGTTGGGAAATAGAGGGTGAGCCTTATACTCAAACACCAGGAAGCGATAAATTTGAGTGGTGGAGAGCTAGAATGGTTGGAGGTCGTACCAATCATTGGGGTCGAATTTCACTTCGTTTTGGACCACGTGATTTTAAAAGAAAAAGTATTGATGGACTTGGTGATGATTGGCCAATAGGATACGAGGACATTAAGCCGTATTATGATAAAATTGATAAATTAATTGGCGTATATGGAACCAACGAAGGATTAGAAAATGATCCTGATGGCATCTTTTTACCTCCTCCTAAACCAAGGTTGCACGAATTGATGTTTAAGAAAGCTGCCACTGGAATTAATATTCCAGTGATTCCTTCTCGTTTGTCTATTCTTACCAAAAAAATAAATGATGATCGTGGGGTTTGTTTTTATTGTGGTCAATGTAATCGTTCTTGTAAAGTTTATGGCGATTTTTCATCTTCTTCGGTATTAGTTCGACCTGCTTTATTAACTGGTAATGTAGATTTAATTACTGGTGCCATGGCGCGTGAAGTTATTACGGATAGAGAGGGTAAGGCAGTAGGTATATCCTATGTAAATAAAATGGATAGACAAGAATATCAAATCAATGCAAAAGTGGTCGTATTAGGAGCAAGTACTTGTGAAACCGCACGTTTGTTATTGAATTCAAAATCTACACAACATCCTAATGGATTAGCCAATAGTTCGGGTGTAGTAGGACATTACTTACATGATTCAACGGGTGCTGCATTAGGGGGTGTGATTCCAAGTTTATTTGGCCGCAAGCGTTATAACGAAGATGGAGTTGGTGGTATGCATGTGTATACACCATGGTGGTTAGACAATAAAAAATTAAATTTTCCACGCGGATACCATATTGAATATTGGGGTGGCATGAGTCAACCTGGATATGGTTTTGGTATGGGTCAGCAAGGATTGAACGGTAAGTTTCAAGTGAATGGTAGAACCAAGGAAGCGGGTGGATATGGAGAATCTTTAAAAGAAGATGTACGCTTTTTTTATGGTGCTAGTGTAGGAATGGGTGGCCGTGGAGAAGCGGTACCAAGATTCGAAAACCATTGTAAAATTGATCCAGATGTAGTTGATAAATACGGTATTCCTGTTTTAAAATTTGATTGCAAAAATTCAGAATATGAAGTACAGCAAGCAAAACATATGAAGGAAACCTTCCGTGAAATTATGCATGAAATGGGTGCCGTTATTACTTGGGGAGATCAAGATGATGCAAGTAACAAATATGGTTTATCTAATCCAGGCAATATTATTCATGAAGCAGGAACGGTGCGTATGGGCTCGGATAAAAAAACATCTGCATTAAATGCATTTGGACAAGCGCATGATTGTAAAAATTTATTCTGTGTAGATGGTTCTGTTTTTACTTCACAAGCAGATAAAAACATTACATGGACAATTTTAGCATTATCAATGCGTACATCGGAGTATATATTAGATCAACTTCAAAAACATAATATCTAAGACATCATTTAAAAATGTTGCACTAGAAAAAATAAAATTAAATACTATGGACAGAAGAAAATCCATCAAAGCAATGCTCGTAGGAACAGTTTCAGCAACTGTTTTAATAGAAGCTTGTAAAAATACCAATACCACTGTTACCGAAGTGAATATGGACGATCGTATGCAGGAGGAAAAAGATTACCTCGTAAAGGTCAATGCGGCACCTACTTTTTTTGACGAACATGAAATGGCGACCATCACTGTACTTGGGGATATTATTATGCCAAAGGATTCGGTCAGTGGATCGGCGTCAGATGCAAAAGTGCCAGCTTTTATTGAGTTTATTGTAAAGGACATGCCTGATCATCAAGTGCCCGTTCGTGGTGGTTTAAGATGGTTAGACTTACATTGTTATAAGCAACATCAAAAATCATTTATTGAATGTACTAAAGCACAACAATTAAGTATCGTTGATGAAATTGCTTATCCAAATAAAGCAAAACCAGAAGTAGCACAAGGGGTTAGCTTTTTTAATAAAATGCGCGATCTTGTCACCACTGGTTTTTACACCTCTGAAATTGGTGTAAAGGATTTAGGTTATATGGGTAATGTACCTAATCAATGGAACGGGGTGCCAGATGATGTTTTAAAACATCACGGGTTGGCTTATACCGAAAAAGAATTAAAAGAATGTATTAGCTATTCATAGTTAATGCTACAAATAAAAAAAGGTCCTCCCGAAATATCGAGAGGACCTTTTTTATAAATATGATTAATGCTTAGCTGATGGTGCTGCCTGCTGCAATAGCATCTTGAGGTTGTACAAAATATAATTTTCCATTGGCGTCTTCGGCCAATAAAATCATTCCCTTGCTTTCAATACCACGCATTTTACGGGGTGCTAAATTAGCCACCACCACTACTTGCTTTCCTATCAGTTCCTCAGGATTAAAATGCATTGCAATGCCAGATAAGATGGTTCTCTTTTCAAAACCAAGGTCCACTTCAAGTTGTAATAGCTTATCTGCTTTTTCTACTTTTTTGGCTTCCAAAATGGTACCTACGCGTAAATCAACTTTACCAAAGTCGTCAAAGACGATCTCGGGTTTTAAAGCTTTTGCGTTATCGTCGGCCGTCGTGTTTGCGTCGGGTGTGTTGTTTGTATCCATCGTATTTTTTTTCTGAGTTAGGTTGCTGCGCAACTGTGTTAATTCTGCTTCAATTTCCTCATCTTCAATTTTTCTAAATAATAATTCAGGAGCGCGTAAGGTATAACCCACTTTTAATAAATTAAAATTACCCGCATTTTCCCAAGCCAGCATTTTGTCGACCACCTTCATCAAGTAGCACATTTTTTTTGCTGTAAAAGGTAAAAAAGGATTTACTAAAATGGCTAAGTTGGCGCACAACTGTAAACAAGCATGCATGCAATTGTCAATTTTAGCTTGCGCTGTTGGATCGGTATCAATACTTTTAGCTAAAATCCAGGGTTCTTTTTTCTGCATATACTGATTGCCTATTCGCGCTAGGTTAATCACTTCAAATTGAGCTTCTCTAAATTTATATAACTCCAGTAGCTCTGTTATTTTTTCCTTACTGTCTTTCACACTTTGTAAAATAGCCTCATCTTCTGCATCTAAAAATTCAGTATGAATTTTAGGCACTTTACCATTGCATAACTTATGCATCAATACCCATGTTCTATTTACAAAATTGGCAAAAATGCTTACTAATTCACCATTCACCGATTCTTGAAATCCTTTCCAAGTAAATTCGCTGTCCTTGGATTCGGGTGCAATGGCAGTTAAATAAAAGCGCAAACTATCTGCTAATCCAGTACCCCCATTTTCTTTTTTAATCCAATGGTTAATATAATCGTCCATCTCAATACTCCAACCTTTGGAAGTACTCATTTTATCGCCTTCTAAATTCATGAATTCATTTGCAGGCACATTTTCTGGTAAAATATGACCATGCAATTTTAGCATGATAGGAAAAATAATACAATGAAAAACAATATTGTCTTTACCAATAAAATGCACCAATTTGGTTTCGGAATCATTCCAATAGGGTGACCAATCCCTTCCATTATTCAATGCCCATTGTTTTGTTGCACTAATGTATCCAATGGGTGCATCAAACCAAACATATAATACTTTTCCATCCCCACCCGCAACGGGTACTTTTACACCCCAGTCTAGGTCACGCGTCACTGCCCTTGCTTGCAATCCACCTTCAATCCAACTTTTACATTGGCCTACAACTGCCGCTCGCCAATCATTCGCATGCGTTTTTAAAATCCAATCGCGTAAAAAATCTTCATGTTTATTTAAAGGCAAATACCAATGCGTTGTTTCTTTTTTAATCGGAGAATTTCCACTTAAAGTACTTACGGGATTAATTAATTCTTCGGGGCTTAAGCTTTTACCACACTTTTCACATTGGTCACCATAAGCTTCGTTATGTCCACAGTTGGGGCAGGTCCCTTTAATATACCTGTCTGCTAAAAATTGATTGGCTGCTTCGTCAAAATATTGCAAAGAGGTTTTAGTTTCTAAATCTCCTTTTGCTTCTAGATCTTTAAAAAAGGCACTAGCAGTTTCATGGTGTAAAGCATCGCTTGTGCGATGGTAAATATCAAATTCAATTCCTAAGTCCTTAAAATTTTGCTCAATGATGGGATGGTACTTATCAATAATGGCTTGTGCAGTAGTCCCTTCCTTGGTAGCTTGAATGGGAATGGCAGTGCCATGTTCGTCACTTCCGCATACAAAAACAACATCTCTATTTTGAGCTTTCAAATATCGTACATAGATATCCGCTGGTAAGTAAGCACCTGCTAAATGACCAATATGCTTTAAACCATTGGCATAAGGCAGGGCAGCGGTAATCAAATATCTTTTTGGCGTGTTCATTGCTGCAAAAGTACTTAATTTGTGTTATGATTCAACCGCCCAACCTCTTTCCTGGAGACACTATTGGAATCACCTGTCCAGCAGGATCTATCGCATTGGAAAAGGTCCAAAATTGTATCCAAACCCTTGAGAAATGGGGTTTTCAAGTAAAAGTGGGCAAAACAGTAGGTAGCCAACAGGATTGTTTTTCGGCTACTGACCAAGAAAGAGCCGCCGAATTGCAACAAATGTTAGACGATCAAAACATCAAAGCGGTCCTTTGTGCAAGGGGTGGATATGGCCTTAGCCGTATTATTAATCAACTTCAATTTTCGGGGTTTAACCAATCGCCTAAATGGGTCATTGGATTTAGTGATATTACGGTGTTACATGCTGCTATCCAAGAGCAAAACACAATGAGTATTCATGGACCCATGGCAGCCGCTTTTAGTAAAGGGGAGGAGGGTGCGCCATTTATTGCGTCTTTAAAAAATTGCTTAGTCGGGGAAAGTCAAATGATACAAGCAAATACTCATTCATTAAATACCCCAGGTTCCGCTACTGCGCCGCTTATTGGAGGTAATTTATGTATGATGGCACATTTAATTGGCTCCTCCATTTCACTAGATACAAAGGGTAAAATATTATTTATTGAAGAAGTAGGCGAAGCACATTATAATATTGATCGAATGATGATTCAATGTAAAAATGCTGGATTGTTTGAAGGTTTGGCAGGCTTAGTGGTGGGTGGATTTACCGAATTAAAAGATAAGGCAGATCAGTTTGGTGCTACTGCTTATGAAATTATAAAAGGGCATCTTTTGCATCAACCTTATCCAATTTGTTTTGATTTCCCGATAAGTCATGCCTTGCAAAATTATGCAGTGAAGGAAGGTGGGATGTACCAATTGGAAGTAAAAGCAACGGGGAGCAGTTTGACTGAGCTATAAATTCCGCTTATATATTTTTATTCTAGAATCTATTAAACTAGCGTTAATATTAAGGCTCTTGGCACCTAGGCATCTAAATATTGTATTAAATTTGTGTAAATAAATTCGAATGCTATGAAAAAGTCAGTTTTCTCTTTTTTTATTGCCCTATTGATTGGAGGTCATATGGGTTGGGCGCAGTCCTATGTTGCTGCTGCGATCGAAAAAACCGATAAGGAGTCAATGCAGTATGAGATTTTAGGAAAAGTGGGAAGTCGCTATTGGGTGTTTAAAAACAATGACGGTATTTCAACTATTGCACAGTATAATGATCAAATGCAATTAGTGAAGCAAAATGATTTGGCTTTTTTACCAAAGGGTTTAAATGGATTGGAGTTTATAGCAAATGCAGATCATGTTTTTGTTTTTTATCAAATACAAATAAAAACGACAGTGTATGCGGCCTTGGCAAAATTAAATGCAGATGGTCAGTTAATAGGGGAGCCTAAAATATTGGATACTGCCGAAAAAATTAGACCAGGCGCTGGCACTAAGGTTTTTAATTTATTACAAAGCGATGACCATAAAAAAATATTATTATTTAGTGTAAACACAACTAAAGCGTCTGCAATAAAAGTTAAAACACTTTCATTTGATAATAATTTTACAAAAATCGGAGAATCTGAAATAACGGTGAGTGCTCAAAATAAAAAAAGCGCACTTTCTGATTTTGCATTAGATAATCAAGGAAATTTATTTTGCTTACGAAATATGACTCAAGCTGATATGGCTCCTGCCGTAAGTTTATTGTATTTGTCAGCCGATGGCAAGGAAGTGATTGAATCAGCTATTGTGAATAATAGTTTATTGTTGGATAATATAAGACTCAAGATAGATAATGAAAAAGGGCATGTGATTTTAAATTCTTTTTATGCTACTGAAAAAAGAGGACATGTGGAAGGATTGTATTCTTATTTATGGGACATTGCTTCAAAAAAAGAAATCATAACCAATGCCAATCGATTTACTGATTTCAACAGAGGAGCGGTCTCAAGTAAACGAAATTTAAAAGATGTATTTGATACTTATTATTTAGATAGAGTAACAACACAAGGGGATGGCAGTTATGTGGTGATAGCCGAAGCTGCTGATTCCTATTCTAATCAGAACAGCTATTTTTCAAGATGGGATTTTTATTATGGGGGTGCATTTTACAATCCATATATGTTTAACTATTGGAATAGGCCTTTTGGTTTTTATCCCTGGGCTAGATTTGGATGGGGCATGAGTCCATGGTCATTTAATGTTTGGGGTAATCCATTCGCATTTTATGGATATCCAAGCGTGACCTATAATGCAAAAAATATATCATTATTATCTTTTGATGCTAAAGGAAATTTGCAATCCATCAAAACCATCGACAAATCACAATCGGATCTAAATGTAGATCAGTTTATTGGGTATGGTACTATTGAAAACAAGGAAGGAATTCATTTCATCTACCACCAAAAACAAAAAGGCAAACATGAGTTGGTATTTAACAGCTTAAATAAACAAGGGCAGTTGGAAAAGGGTATGGTGGTTATGGCCAACGAGAAAAAATATGAATGGATGCCGCGTATGTTAAAGCAAGTGGGTGACAAAGAAGCAATTTTACCTTATCAATATAAAAGTAAAATTGGTTTTGCAAAAGTTCAATTTAAATAATTCATTGTGGTTTTTTTATACAGAGACAGGTCCGATATTAATTTAATTTTTATACTTTTATTAAGTGTAATGGTGCATTTTCATCAATGGATGACACCGCCCATTGTTGTTGCGACCGAATCGGATGGTTTATTAGCCTATTTTTTAATTCATTATGTTAAGCCACTATCTCCTTTGGTACTTGGTTTATTTTTTCAGGTGCTTATCTTAAGTCAAGCCATCAGATTAAATGTTTTGTTGAGTCAATTCAAAATGTTTCAACAAGTAAGTTATTTACCTGCGTTTACATATATCTTATTAACTGCACTTTTTCCTTATTGGGATGTGATTAGTGCGGGCTTAATTGCCAATACATTGGTGATTTGGATTTTAATAAAACTATTAAGGTTGTATGATCAAACCCAACCCAAAACCCTTGAATTTAATATTGGATTAATTGTTGGAGGTTCTATATTATTATATGAACCCATTGCTATTTTAATTCCAGTTGTTTTATTTGCATTAACCATCATTCGCCCCTTCAAGTTAACAGAATGGCTAGTACTATTAATGGGCATTTTATTACCTTATTATTTTTTATTCGCTTTTATATTTTTAACCAATCAAGGAACTGAGTTAAGACACTTTTTACCAAAGTTAGATTGGAAAAATCCGTTGGTTCAACCCGAATTAAATGTCATTTTAGCCCTTGTCGTTATAGGAGTACAGTTGTTAGTAGGATTTTATTATTGGCAACAACAACAAACCCGATTTATAATACAGGTTCGAAAATATTGGGGGGTATTATTTTTGGTATTATTGGTTTGCTTTTTCCAGCCCATCGTTTTTTCGGCACAAGCCTTATATGCATCTGCTATTATTTTAACCCCACTTACTTGTTTTATTACTTTTGCCTATACAACCCCTAAAAGACTACTTATACCTAATATTTTATTTTGGATGGCTGTTTTGGTTATTGTGTATAACCACCTTGCATAAGTGAAGAATTTACCCTGATTAAGCAGGCATTATTTGTTAACTTTGTACCTTAAATGAATACCCTAAAATCTTAATCTTTATTTTATGAAATTTGGTGTTTTAGTATTTCCCGGATCTAATTGTGACAGAGACATGCAAGATGCGTTAGAAAAAGACCTTGGTGCCAAAGTTGAGATGTTGTGGCATAAGGATAGTGATTTGTCCCATTTTACTAATGAGGATTGCATTGTCCTTCCTGGAGGGTTTTCCTATGGTGATTATTTGCGTTGTGGCGCCATTGCAAAGTTTAGTCCTATGATGCAGTCGGTGATCGCATTTGCAAACAAAGGGGGTAAAGTATTGGGCGTTTGTAATGGCTTTCAAATATTATGTGAAAGCGGATTATTACCAGGTGCTTTATTGCAAAATGCCAATCAACAATTTATTTGTAAAAATGTATTTATAAAGTCAGACAAAAGCGCAGCATTACAAATCCCCATTGCGCATGGGGAGGGCAGGTATTTTGCAGATGAAGCCACTTTGAATCATCTTGAAAAAAATAATCAAATTTTATTTAAATATTGTGATGCAGAAGGTAAGGTTGGAGGCGCATCTAATCCAAATGGTTCTACTTGGGATATTGCAGGTATTTGTAATGATCAACGCAATGTTTTTGGAATGATGCCGCATCCTGAACGCGCCACTTCTGCTTCCTTGAGCAATATAGATGGCAAAGAAATATTTAAGATACTAGGGTTATTAAATTAAAATTGTAAATGGTTAATATGAAAAAATATATTTTATTCAGCTTTGTATTCGCAATTAGCTTGGGGCTTCAAGCACAAAGAATGAATCCAGTAAAGTGGACTTTCGAGGCGGTAAAAAAAGCAGATAAACAATACGATATCATTTTGACTGCGAATGTTGAAGCACCTTGGCATATTTATTCTCAACATGTAAAAAATGGCCCTATACCAACGGATATTCAGTTTAAGTCCAACCCACTTGTGCAAATCAAAGGCGAACCAAAGGAATTGGGTAAGTTAGAAAAAATGTATGACAAGAATTTTGATACTGAATTAATGTTTTTTAGTGGTAAAGTGCAATTTGTGCAAGCCATTACATTAAAAGTAGCAAGCAAAACGAAGTTGACAGGGAATATCGAGTATCAAGTTTGTAATGACGAAAAATGTTTGCCTTCTATTAAAATGCCATTTGAAGTAGCTATAAAATAAGGCCCCATTCTAAAAATATTCACTTTGAATAAGATTTATTCTTTCTTGATGAGCGTTGGCTTATTGTTTTTCATGTTGAGCGCTCATGCTCAATCTGAAAATCTTGTAAAAGTGATAGCGCAAGCGGGTATTGTCAATGATAGCACTTATTCATTAAAGGCCAGCCTGCAATTGGAAAAGGGTTGGCATATATACGGGGATAATCCAGATGGCATTAAAGCACCTAGTTTTTCGATTCAATTAGAATCTGTAAAATTACAAGCAGCTCCTACTTATTCTATTCAACCTATTACCCAACCGGATCCAATATTTAATAAAGCAAATGTTTTTATTAATTCATTTGACCTATTTCAAAATTTCAAAATCAATGGCTTTCAGCCAGATAGTATAAAAGGCATCGTACTTTTAAATGTAGCCAAAGAGGATCAATTTTATGCATTAGAATTACCCTTTTCGGTAGGATTGGCGAATGGTAAAAAGGCATCGGGCTTTCAAATATTACTACCAAGCAGTTCCACGGCGGCACCAGCTAATTCTTGTGGTACAGTGACAACGAATACCAGTGATTCATCAGGTTGGGCAGTGTTTTTATTAGGTTTCTTAGGCGGACTCATTGCCTTAATTACACCATGTGTATTCCCAATGATACCAGTGACGGTTTCCTTTTTTACTAAAAGATCAAAAACAAAAAAACAAGGTATTGTAAATGGTTTATTATACGGGCTAAGTATTTTTTTAATTTATGTTTTAGCAAGTGTTCCCTTTCATGTGATGGGCAATGTGCAACCAGAAATTTTTAACAGCATTTCTACTAATCCTTGGTTAAATATTATTTTCTTTATCATATTTATCTTTTTTAGTATTTCCTTTTTTGGATTTTTCGAAATCACTTTACCTAGTGGCATTGCAAACAAGGCCGATTCAAAAAGCGGACTAGGAAGTTTGGGCGGAATTTTTTTCATGGCCATCACCTTAGCCATTGTATCTTTTTCATGCACAGGACCCATTTTAGGAACCTTGTTGGTAGGTTCTTTGCAAGGAGGCGCTTGGGCATTAACGCAGGGTATGGCTGGTTTTGGTATTGCATTAGCTTTGCCTTTTTCTTTGTTTGCGATATTCCCACAATGGCTACAAAGTTTACCTAAGTCGGGTGGTTGGTTGGATACGGTAAAAAAAGTATTAGCATTTTTAGAATTAGCCTTGGCATTTAAATTTTTATCTAATGCCGATTTGGTTCAACATTGGGGTTTATTAAAACGAGAAGTATTTATTGGTATTTGGGCCATCATCAGTGTTGGATTAGCCTTGTATTTAAGGGGTGTCTTATTATTACCACACGATGTTAAAGGTGCTAAAATAAGTAGAGGCCGCAAATGGGCTTCAGATGGTGTCATTATTTTTAGTCTTATTTTATTTTTGGGCATCGCCCCTAAAAATGCATACTTATTAAAATTTTTAAGTGGCTTTCCGCCTCCTACTCATTATAGTTTGTTTGCAGATAAAAAGGACCAACATGGATTGCAAGCCAATGTGGTCAATGATTATGAACAAGCTGTACAATTATCAAAACAACAAAATAAACCCATCCTCATTGATTTTACGGGTTGGGCTTGTGTGAATTGTCGTAAGATGGAAGAAAATGTTTGGACCGATCCTGCGGTCATGTCTTATATACAAACTCATTTTATCTTAGTATCATTATACGTGGATGATAAAGCGATGCTGCCAGTAGAGAAAAGGTTTACTTATACCAATAAGTTAGGACAGGCAAAGGACATTAATAGCGTGGGTGATTTGTGGGCTACTTTTCAGTCCGAAAATTTTAATCAAGTCACACAGCCATTATATGTAGTCATGGGCACGGATCAAAAATTAGCCTCCAACCCTGTTGGCTATACTCCTAATGTTGAAGAATATTTGGCTTGGCTACAATGTAGCGCTAATAAAAAATAGCAAATAAAATAATGGAGCTATAAAGTCATACCACGCTCGTTCATCATCTTTCTTAAATTAATTAAGCCATAACGCATTCTTCCTAAAGCGGTATTGATGCTGCAGTTGGTCATTTGAGCAATTTCTTTAAAACTCAAGTTGGCATAATGTCTTAAAACGATAATTTCTCTTTGCTCTTCGGGTAATAAATCAACCAATGATTGAATATTTTTATGTGTTTGCGAGCGCGTCATTTTATAATCAGCAGGATGATCCGAATGCTTAATGATTTCAAATAAATCTTGATCATCGCTTGTTTTAATAGTAGGTGTTCTTTTTACTTTTCTAAAATGGTCGATACAAAAATTATGAGAAATGCGTAATGCCCAAGGTAAAAACTTCCCTTCCTCGGCATATTTTTTTTGCTTGATATTGTCAATAATTTTTATAAAAATTTCTTGAATCAAATCCTCGGCCAAGTAGCTGTCTTTTACCATAAATAAAATGGTATTGTATATTTTTTCTTGGTATCTATCAATTAAAGTGTCAAAGGCGCGGGTATTGCCAGCTTGAAAGGATTCAATTAATTCATAATCGGTGAGAAGTACGGTCTTGTTCATGCTTTGTTTTTTATAGTAGTTCGGTAGTTAGTATTGGAAAATTACTTGCTAATTGGGTTGTATTTCCACTTGTGGAAAACAAGAAAAATAGTTAAAAGCTATCCACATTTTTAATTCCAAAAGAATCTGCCATTTCCGTCAACCAAATGCCTAGGAATGTGTTAATTTGCTATATGGCTGAGACTAAAAAAGTGAAAAAAGAGCTTACCGGAAATAATGCCATTGAGGTAGTGGGGGCAAGGGTGCATAATTTAAAAAATGTCACTGTTTCCTTCCCGCGGAACCAATTTATTGTGGTGACGGGGGTATCGGGAAGTGGCAAGTCCTCCTTGACTATTGATACCTTATTTGCCGAGGGGCAAAGGCGCTATGCCGAAAGTTTGTCCTCTTATGCAAGGCAGTTTATGTCCCGAATGGGAAAGCCAGATGTGGACTTTATAAAAGGCTTATGTCCTGCCATTGCCATTGAGCAAAAAGTGGTTACACGCACCCCGCGCAGTACAGTGGGCAGCATGACCGAGATTTATGATTATTTGAGGGTTTTTTATGCACGAGTGGGAAAAACCATATCTCCCATAAGTGGCGAGGAGGTTAAAAAGCAGGATGTACAAGATGTGCTGTCCTTTATTCAAAAAGGAAAGACAGGCGATAAGATGGTCATCATTGTACCTTTTAAGCAACAAGCCAAAAGAGACATACAGGAGGAGCTGAATATTTTAATGCAGAAAGGATTTACTAGAATTTATATAAGGGCATCCAATAAAACAACCGCTCCTATCATCTTAAGAATCGAGGATGCCTTGGCGAAAACTAAAACAGAATTAACCAAAACAATAAAGGGGCAGGAAGTATATGTGTTAATTGATAGGGTGGTGGTGAAAAATTTTGACGAGGATGATATTCACCGATTGAGCGATTCCATTGGAACAGCATTTTATGAAGGTGAAGGTTTGTTATGGGTAGAACAAAATGAAACCATTTTAAAATCCTTTAATAATAAATTCACATTAGACGGCATTGAATTTGATGAGCCAAGCCCTAATTTATTTTCATTCAATAATCCTTATGGGGCATGTCCCACTTGTGAAGGATATAGTCAGGTATTGGGCATTGATGAAAACTTAGTGATTCCAAATATTAATTTATCAGTGTATGATGGAGCGGTGGCTCCATGGAAAGGTGAAAAATTAATTTGGTGGAAGGATCAGTTTGTGAAAGAAGCAGGAAAAGCTGGATTCCCCATTCATCAGCCAATATATAAATTAACTAAGACGCAAGTAGCACAGTTGTGGAAGGGGGTTGGTAAGGCACTTGGGATAGATGCTTTTTTTGCAGATGTAAAAGCACATTTATATAAAGTACAATTTAGAGTGTTGTTAAGTAGGTATCGAGGACGAACCAATTGTCCCGATTGCGAAGGTCACCGAGTTCGTAAGGAAGCTTTGTATGTTAAAATTGCTGGAAAACATATTGGCGAATTATGTGCAATGCCTGTTAAAGATTTGCAGTTATGGTTTACGACCTTAAAATTATCGGCACATGATGCGCAAATTGCTAAAAGATTATTAATTGAATTGGAGCAACGCATACAAACCTTAATGGATGTAGGTTTGGGCTATTTAACATTAAGTAGGTTGGCCAATAGTTTGAGTGGAGGTGAAAGCCAAAGAATACAATTAACAAGATGCTTGGGTAGTAATTTAACCAACTCCTTATATATTTTAGATGAACCAAGTATTGGATTGCATTCAAGAGATACCGAAAGATTAATTAAAGTGTTGCAAAACTTAAGAGACTTAGGCAATACAGTAGTGGTCGTGGAGCATGATGAACAAATTATGCGGCATGCCGATCACATTATTGACATGGGTCCTTTAGCGGCACATTTAGGCGGAGAAGTAGTAGCAGCAGGTAATGCCACAGCATTAATAAAAGACAAGGAAAGTTTAACTGGTAAATATTTGAGTGGTGTTTTAAAAATACAGGTGCCAGATAAAACAAGAATTCCAAAACATCATATCAATATTGAAGGAGCCCATTTACATAATTTAAAAAACATCGATGTTCAATTCCCCTTGCATAGTTTGTGTGTAGTGAGTGGGGTAAGTGGAAGCGGAAAAACGACATTGGTGAAACAGGTATTGTATAATGCATTATTAAAAGCCAAGCTACTGCCTACCGAAATAGTGGGAGGATATCATGCAATCAATGGCGACTTGCATTTAATAGACCAAATTGAAATGGTGGACCAAAATCCTATTGGAAAGTCGTCGCGTAGTAACCCTGTTACTTATATAAAAGCATATGATGCCATTCGTGATGTGTATTCCAAGCAAGCGCTATCAAAAATTAGAGGATTTTTACCAAAACATTTTTCATTTAATGTGGATGGCGGAAGGTGCGATACTTGTAAAGGCGAAGGCGAACAATTAGTGGAGATGCAATTTTTAGCCGATGTGCATTTGACTTGCGAGGATTGTGGTGGTAAAAGATTTAAAGAAGCAGTATTAGAAGTTCAGTACAAAGGAAAAAATATTTATGAAGTATTGGAAATGAGTGTAGATGAAGCCATTGCCTTTTTTATCGAAGAAAAAAATATTGTATTAGCCATTAGTCCACTACAAGAAGTGGGATTGGGCTATGTTAAACTAGGGCAAAGTAGTAGTACCTTAAGTGGCGGAGAAGCACAGAGGGTAAAGCTAGCAAGCTTTTTAGGCAAAGGGAAGGCCCACCATAAAATGTTATTCATTTTTGACGAACCTACTACCGGATTACATTTTCATGATATACATAAATTATTAAAAGCATTTAATGCTTTGATAGAACAAGGTCATTCCTTAATTGTAGTAGAACATAATACAGATGTGATTAAGGTAGCTGACTGGGTCATTGACATGGGTCCGGAAGCTGGGGACTTAGGTGGCACTGTAGTTTACGCAGGTATTCCTAAAGGACTAATAAAATGCAAGGCATCTCAAACTGGAAAATATTTATAGTAAATCGGCATCATTCCTAAACGGAACTAAGCCGATTTATTTTTTTTACGTAATTCAAGTGGCTTGTCTACTTTTTTTCTTCCCGTTTGTTTGAGTGCGTTATCCAAGATCATTTCTATTTGACCATTGACACTTCTGAATTCATCAGCAGCCCATTTTGAAAGTTGGCTAAAAGTAGCTTCGTCTATTCTTAATACAAATGTTTTTTTTGCTAATGACATACTTGTATTTTAAGAATTAATATAGAGTGCCGGTATTCAACACAGGGGATGCCGCTTTTTCACCACAAAGCACTACCATTAAATTACTTACCATGGCTGCTTTTTTATCGTCGTCTAAAACAACAATATCTTTTTCGGAAAGCATTGCAAGTGCCATCTCAACCATACCCACAGCGCCTTCTACAATTTTAGTTCTTGCCGCTACAATAGCTGTCGCTTGTTGTCTTTGAAGCATGGCGCCAGCAATTTCAGCTGCATAAGCTAAGTGACTGATTCTTGCTTCAGTTACAGTAATGCCCGCTTTCATTAATCTTTCATTTAATTCTTGTTCTAACATTTCAATGACTTTATCTCCACCATCGCGTAAAGTAATTTGCGCATGCTCGTCTTCGATATTATCGTAAGGGTAACTAGTAGCTAAATGACGAACAGCAGCTTCACTTTGGTTTTTCATGTATTCATTAAAATTAGTGACATCAAAAACAGCTTTATAGGTATCGCTAATTTCATATAAAATTACTGCAGCAATTTCGATAGGGTTGCCAAGCTTATCATTGACTTTTAATTTTGTACTTTCTACGCTTTGAGATCGTAATGATACTTTTAGTTTTACATAAAAGGGATTCACAAATTGAAGACCATTTTCTCTCACTGTTCCAACGTATTTACCAAAAAAGGTTAAAACAATACTATAGTTGGGTTCCACTATCATTAACCCTTTGATTAAGAAAACGGCGGATATGATTAAAAATATCCCAAATAAAACAGCGCCTCCATTAGGGTCGGCGTGTTGAGCGGCATTAACAATAGTGGCGATACCCATGATTAATGCAAAAAGTGCAATTAATGCGGCTTTATACCCGTTTAAGGGTTTGATCAGTTTTTCCATAATAGTAATTTGATATTAAAATGATATCATAAAACTACGAAGCATTTTTCAAAGTAAAAAATAGATTTTACTAATTATAACCTTTTTTTAATAAGAGACTAGTTGGAAGTGACTTTAAGGAATAGCAAATCTATCTTAATCGATCTGCGCTTTTCACCTTTTGATCGTCTTTGTAAATTTGCACCACCGCCATGATTTGGAATAAGGGGATCACAAATAAGGCCAAGGAAGGCAATGTGAAACCGCCCCCTGGATTGGCGACTATCGTCGTATAAATAAAATAGCCAATCAAAATAGATAATAAAAAATTCACCAATACTACTTTTAATTGTAGCATTCGGTTGCCATATAAGAATATGGTAATAAAGGAAAGGCAAGCACTAAATGCCAAGGAGATAAGTGTATTGTATTGCGCACTTCCATTGATTTCTAATGCCATTGGGGTAGGCGTATAATAAAAGGGAAATCGAAGTACAGAAAAAGCAGCAGCGCTTGCTAATAATAACCAAATGGATTGTATTCGTTGTATCATGATATAAAGTTAATCTATTTAGACATAAAAAAACCTCCATGAATGTGGAGGTTTTTAATACTGAGTAATATCATATTATCCAAGTTCAGGGTACAATACAAATTGCTCCATGAACTTATTGACTTCTTTTTTAGTATCTGCTAACACTGTTTCATTGTCTGCATTCATTAGGGATTTATCAATCGCCTCCACCACAAATGGAATATGTGTTTCATTCATACCACGGCTAGTAATGGCAGCAACACCAAAACGAATACCAGAGGTAACAAAGGCCGACTTATCATCATAAGGCACCATGTTTTTGTTTGCAGTAATATCGGCATGTCCTAAAACTTGTTCCGCTTTTTTACCGCTGATATTTTTATTGCGTAAATCAATTAACATTAAATGATTGTCTGTGCCTCCACTAATAATTTCATAGCCTTTAGCAACAAAAGCGGCAGCCATGGCTTGTGCATTTTTTTGTACTTGCTTAGCGTACACCATAAATTCGTCGGTTAAAATTTCACCAAAGGCAATCGCTTTTGCAGCAATCACATGTTCTAGTGGTCCGCCTTGTGTTCCAGGGAAAACGGCCATATCAATGATATTTGACCATAATCTTAAATTTCCTTTTACATCTTTTAGCCCTAATGTGTTTTCACCATCTTTCGCAATCATAATCACACCACCTCTTGGACCGCGTAAAGTTTTATGTGTAGTAGAAGTAACAAAATGACAATGATTAAATGGAGAGCTTAATAAGCCCTTTGCAATTAATCCTGCAGGATGTGCAATATCAGCTAAAACAAACGCACCAACTTCATCTGCTACTTTACGAATACGAGCGTAATCAATATCGCGACTATAAGCACTCGCACCACAAATAATTAATTTAGGTTTATGGGCTCTTGCTTGACTTTCTAACATTTCGTAATCAACCAATCCAGTTTCTTTAACCACGCCATAAAAATGAGGCTGGTAAGTTTTACCTGAAAAGTTAACCGCACTTCCGTGTGTTAAATGACCTCCCATACTTAAATCCAACCCTAAGATAGCATCGCCTGGATGCAAAATGGCTAACATCACTGCTGCATTTGCTTGCGCACCACTATGTGGTTGCACATTGGCGTATTCAATTCCAAATATTTCTTTTAATCGATCAATCGCTAAGGTTTCTGTTTTATCTACAATTTCACAACCACCATAATACCTACGACCAGGATATCCTTCGGCATATTTGTTGGTCATTACACCTCCCATGGCTTGCATGACTTGTAAGCTGGTAAAATTTTCGGAAGCAATTAATTCAATGCCTCTTCTTTGGCGTAATAATTCTTGATGGATGATGTCAAAAACAAGGGTATCTCTTTGCATAATTGGGAATTTATCTAGTAGATTATTTTTGCAAAAATAAATCTTTATCATGCCTATACAAAGCTTTCTTTCAACAGTTGGCGACCTAATATCCACATTTTCAAGCTGTTTTAGTTCATTTCCCTATTTCAGGGTTAAAATGCACCATTACTAACAGTTATTTTGCTACTTTTATCACCCCCTAAAATGTAAACAATGAAGGCTATTATTCCGGTGGCAGGCGCAGGCGCAAAACTTCGCCCTCATACTTATACTCAGCCAAAAGCGCTTATTCCCATTGCAGGTAAAACCATACTTAGTTTTATCGTTGATCAATTAAGGGAAGTAGGTATTAAAGAATTTATTTTTATCGTAGGTTATTTGGGTGAAAAAATTCAAGATTATGTACAGGCTACTTATCCCAATTTAAATACGCACTTTGTATACCAAAATGACCGTTTAGGAACAGCACATGCTATTGAATTGACAAAGGCCATTGTTCAAAATGACGAAGTATTTATTGCTTTAGGAGATACCATTTGCGAATTTGACATTAAGGAAGTAATGGACAGCCCACACAGTATGTTGGGTGTAAAAAAAGTAGATGATCCAAGACAATTTGGCGTTGCTGAAATTAATGATGATGGATTTATTGAACACACTGTTGAAAAGCCTTCTATCCCAAAAAGTAATCATGCATTAGTAGGCTTGTATAAAATCAAAGAATCCGAAATTTTATTTGATTGCTTTCAACAATTATTTAATGATAACATTAAATCACAGGGTGAATATAATTTAACCGATGCACTAGAGTGCATGATTAAAAAAGGAGTTCAATTTAAATCCTTTAAAGTGAAGCATTGGTATGATTGCGGTAAAAAAGAATCATTGCTTGAAACCAATGCAGTATTATTAAAAAAATCAGGAGGCATTTCGGTAAATCCGAATTTATATGTCAACAGTATTATTATACCGCCAGTGAGTATTGCAGATGATTGTGTGATCGAAAATTCAATCATCGGGCCACATGTAACCATTGGTAATAATACCAATATTAAAAGTTCGATTGTACGAGATAGTATTATAGGTTCATACACCACATTAGATGAAGTAGTGTTAGATAATTCCTTAATTGGAAGTGACGCTGCAGTGAAAGGTTTGAGTAGAAGTTTAAATATCGGAGATAATACTGAAATTGATTTTGGATAATTGGTTCATTTCCTAGGCAACTTAAATTTATAGTCATGCCCTTTGAAAATAGAATTACACAACTTTTTAAAATTGAATATCCCATTATTCAAGCCGGAATGGTTTGGGTGAGCGGTTGGGAATTAGCAAGCGCAGTGAGTAATGCTGGTGGACTAGGTATTATTGGAGCAGGAGGCATGTATCCTAATGATTTGCAAAGCCATATCCAAAAAATAAAAGCGGCCACTTCAAAACCATATGCAGTTAATCTGCCCTTATTGTATTCAGATGTGCAAGCGAATATAGATATTATCATTCAAGAAAAAGTACCTATCGTATTCACAAGTGCAGGTAACCCTAAAACCTGGACGGCTATTTTAAAAGCGGCAGGTTGTATTGTGGTGCATGTAGTGAGTAGTACAAGTTTTGCAATCAAAGCTGAACTGGCGGGTTGTGACGCCATTGTTGCGGAAGGTTTTGAAGCAGGTGGCCATAATGGGCGCGACGAAACCAGTACGATTGTTTTAATTCCTATGGTACACAAAGCAGTAAAAATTCCAGTGATGGCTGCAGGAGGTATTGCAACAGGAGCACAAATGCTGGCTGCATTTGCACTAGGAGCAGAAGGGGTTCAAGTGGGTAGCCGTTTTGTTTGTTCAAACGAAGCATCGGCGCATCCTAATTTTAAAAATGCCATCATTGATGCTAAAGAAGGGGATACGCAATTAGGATTAAAATCATTAGCACCTGTGCGTTTATTAAAAAATGATTTTGCGCAGGCCATTTTAAAAATGGAAAGAGAAGGGGCAAGTCAAGAACAATTATCAATGGAATTAGGGAAAGGTCGTGCAAAAAAAGGAATGTTGGAAGGCGATATGCAAAATGGAGAACTTGAAATTGGACAAGTAAGTGCTATGATACATGCTACTATACCAGCCGCTGCCATTGTTACAGAAATATGGAAAGATTTTACTATGGGAATAGAGCATCTAAAGTCACTACCTGTTAGTAGGTCCTTTTAAAAATGGACTAAGCGTCTTTGTGTAAATAAACCGAATTCGCTTGTGCAACACAGGTCATTATAACATCATTAATACAAACATGTTTAGCTACATTGGCTACATACCAAGCGGTATCAGCAATGTCTTCGGCTTTTAAAGGCTCGTATCCTGCATAAACTGCTGCGGCTTTATTAGCATCGCCTTTGAAACGAACTAATGAAAAATCGGTTTCTACTGCTCCTGGATGAATCGCAGTTACTTTAATTTTATATTGTAATAAATCAATTCTTTGTGCCTTGGTGATAGCATCCACAGCGTGTTTGGTAGCGCAGTAAACATTCCCATCCTTATACACTTCCTTTCCTGCAGTGCTTCCAATATTAATAATATGGCCTTGTTGTTTTATTAAATAGGGCAGTACTGCTTTAGAAGTATATAACAAACCTTTTACGTTGGTGTCAATCATGGTTTCCCAATCCTCCATGTTTGCATTTTCAAAAGAGTCTCTTCCTAATGCAAGGCCCGCATTGTTTACTAAAATATCAATCGCCTGCCATTGGGAAGGTAAATTAGTTAAATTTTCAAATACTGCTTTTTTATCTTGAACATCAAAAACCAAGCTAAGCGTTTTTACTCCATATTTTTTTTCAATCTCTAGGGCAACCGCTTCTAATTTTTCTTTTCTGCGTGCAGTCAATATCATATTCCAACCACCTGCTGCAAATTTTTCAGCAATTGCTTTTCCAAATCCTGAGCTTGCGCCTGTTATTAATATAATTTTTGACATAGTACCTAGATTGAATTTATTTTGTTGCAATATTGTTTTGGCCTTTTAGAATTAATCGGTAATTCAAAATTAAGGCGATAGCGATCAGTAAAAATATCTCTTGTGAAAAATGTTGTGGAAGCCAAAAGCAAGCTAGAAGTAAACCAATGATGGCACCTAAAAAAACTTTAGCAATAGATTCTATCCATTGGTTTTTAATAAAATAAGTTATTAAAGCAATAAGATATAAAGGGTGCATCCACATTAAATTAAAATTTTGATAACAAGCCGTATGTAATGAAATATGGCACATGTAAAACATAAGGCTACCCCCAATAGTAAAAGTAAGCAGCAATGCTATATCTACTATTTTAGAAGCAATAATGGTAAATCTATTTTTTACTATTGTCAAAATTAAATAAAAAGCTAAAAAGCCCAATAAGGTGAAAAAGGGAACTTTGCTTTTGGTATTCGTATTCGCATTTTCAGAAGCAGTAGTAAATTGGTATACATGCGTAGATTTTACTAATTTTTTTACTTGAGCTAATTGATCAAACAATAAATCGGGTAAAAAGCCCGCATGCATTTCTAGTGGCTTTTGATCCGAATAAGCGCCTAATAATAAATCGATGCCTAAGCCAATCCAAGGGATTCCTTTTTGATAAGGAGCCGCTACTACTTTTTCTCTAAAGGATAAGGTGGTAGTTGGGTTGGGTTGATAGTGTGTATTTTTAAAAAGACCATCCTTTACACGAGTGGTGCAATTGTCGGTAATGAAATTATATAAGTAATAACGATTACTGTCAACCAAATTTACTTTTAAGGCTTCATACCACTTTGCCTTTTCGGTTATTGATAAATTTATTACTTGCTCTTTAATATTTCTTTTTTCAGCTTGGTATAGATTATAAAAATCGGAGAAATTATTTACTGATATAAAATATTTCAAACTACCCTTTACAAATTTTGTAATAAAAAAGGGTTCATCAAAATCAAAAGTGCCGTAATTAAAAACATAATCAGTTTGGTGGGTACTATCAATTACCCTGATGGCGGTATGTCCCCATACGGTATAAATATCTTCACCTGCTTCACAGGTTAATATGCTGAATTGCAAACGAGCACTGTCGTTGCTTTGCGCTTTTATTGTAGTTGAGAAAAAGCCAATACTCCCAATAAAAAAACAAAGAAAAATAATTTTTTTCATCATGGAGTGATTGCTATTCAATTAATTTATTTTCGGCTATAATTAGGTGCTTCTCTTGTTACTTCTACATCATGAGCGTGACTTTCTTTCATACCTGCGTTGGTAATTTGAACAAATGTGGCATTTTGTAAATCCTTCACTGTTTTAGCGCCACAGTAGCCCATTCCTGCTTTAAGTCCACCTACAAATTGATAAATAATTTCATTTAAATTTCCTTTATAAGCAACACGGCCTTCAATTCCTTCTGGTACAAATTTTTTGGTATCTGATTCGCCTTCTTGAAAATAGCGATCACCACTTCCTTGACTCATGGCACCAATACTTCCCATGCCACGATATCCTTTGAATTTTCTTCCTTCATATATAATAGTTTCGCCTGGACTTTCTTCGGTCCCTGCAAAAATGCTACCCATCATTACGCAATTGGCGCCTGCTGCTAATGCTTTAACCATATCGCCAGTATATCTAATACCACCATCCGCTATGATTGGAATATTTTTTCCTTTGAGGGCTTTGGCTGCTTCCATGATCGCAGTTAATTGTGGGACACCTGCACCAGCTACAATACGTGTGGTACAAATAGAACCAGGTCCAATACCCACTTTGATCGCATCTGCTCCTGCATTGGCCAAAGCCAAAGCGCCACTTGCAGTTGCAACATTACCTGCAATGACTGGCAAATTTTTATAAGTCTTTTTTAATAATTTAAGTGCTTCAATAACACCTTTGCTATGACCATGTGCGCTATCTAATGAAACAATATCAACGCCAACGCTTTGCAAAGCAGCAGCGCGTTCTAATAAATCTTTTGTGATACCTAATGCAGCACCAACTAATAAGCGACCAATTTTATCTTTAACAGCATTAGGGAAAGCGCTTAATTGTAAAATATCACGGTAAGTAATTAATCCAATTAATTTACCTTGTTTATTTACAACAGGTAACTTTTCAATTTTATATTGTCTTAATATTTTTTCAGCTTTTCTTAAATCGGTTCCTTCGGGTGCGATGACTAAATTTTCCTTGGTCATTACTTCGCTTACTTTACGCTTGCGATCGGTTTCAAATCTTAAATCACGGTTGGTTAAAATACCTACTAACTTATTTGTTTTATCAACAATAGGAATACCACCAATTTTATTTTCCTTCATTAATTTTAAAGCATCACCAATAGTGGCACTTACCTCAAGCGTTATAGGATCTACAATCATACCACTTTCACTTCGCTTTACTTTGCGCACTTGCTCAGCTTGCCTTTCAATACTCATGTTTTTGTGCAAAATGCCAATACCACCTTCACGTGCTAACGCAATTGCTAAATTGGCTTCGGTCACGGTATCCATTGCCGAAGATAAAATAGGAACATGTAGTTGGATGTTTTTAGTAAGATGCGCATGAATATTTACTTCAGATGGAAGAATTTCAGAATACGCGGGCATTAACAATACATCATCAAAAGTTAAGCCTTTACCAAAAATACGGGAGTTGTTTGTAGAATTTCTTGTTGCCATAGGCAAAGATAGGGCCTTAGGTTATTTAGACAAAATCCTTTTTTTCGCCTGATTTACAGTCTAATATAAAGGTTGCCTGCTTGCTTAAATATAAAATCTTGCATTTCGAGCATGAGTAGATGAGTTGAAAATACCCCAGGGGCTAATTGAAGTTGACGGGCAATGTCGTCTGGATGGATGGGACCTTGCCTTTCAATAATTTCTAAAATGGATAAAGTTTCCAATCCCAAGTTTAAAGTTAGTTGAGGATTTTTGGGTGATTTTATGATTGGATTCATTTGAGGTAAAGCCCATTGCATTGTTTCTAAAAAGTGGGTACTGTCATAATACATTTGTGCATGATTATTTTTAATGAGTAATAAGCAACCTTTGCTTTTTAGGTCATGTATTTTTCCTGGCAGTGCAAAAACCAATCGGTCATAACCAAAAGCCAAATATGCAGTAATCATACTTCCACCTTTTATATCCGATTCTACAATAATGGTAGCGTCGCTCATGCCTGCAACAATTCTATTTCGTTTTGGAAATAAATAGGGTAGTGGAACGGTACCTTTTCTATTTTCAGTAATGAGTCCTCCGTTTGTCAACATATCAATGGCAAGTCGACGATGTTGTCTAGGATAAATTTGATCAAGTCCATGTGCCAACACACCCCAGGTTGGTATTTTATTATCCATCGCCGTTTTATGTGCAATACCATCAATACCTAAAGCCATACCACTAATGACGCCAATATTTAAATGTGTTAAGCCCTCCGTGATTTCATGAATGACTTTAGTTACTTGATGCGTATGTTGTCTTGTGCCAACAATACTAACCATCTGTTTTTTATTAAAATTCATTTGGCCTTTCACATATAATATAGTGGGAGCATCAATGCATTGCTCTAATCGTTTGGGGTAATCATGATCAAAGATGCAAGTAGCTATAATATTATGTTTTTGCATAAATGCCCATTCGGCCTCTGCTTCATTTAATGGCCAATCCTTTAGTAATATTTTTTTAAAATCATCATTTACATCAGAAAAAGGAAATCGTAAATGAATCCTTTCATTATAAATATTTTCGGCAGAATGATAGTTGGATAAAAGCACTTTGCGTTGCGTGTCATTCAATCCTTTGATTTTACTAAATGCGATGTTGTATATTAAATGATTTGACATGACGCGAATATCATCCTGTCCATCATTGAAGAAATGCGTATTAATACGCTATTTTGGTATGGTAATGGTAAAACTAGTGCGACGATTTTGTTGACGCCCTTGCTCGGTGTCGTTATTCGAAATGGGTTTGGTGTCGCCATAGCCAATAGTGCTAATACGATTTGAAGTTATATGATGTGCGATTAAATATTGTTCAATTGTTTTAGCACGACTAAGTGATAAATTTTTATTTTTCAATGCGCTGCCTATATTATCTGTATGCCCTTCAATTAAAATTGTGGAAGATGATTGACTTATAAGATAGGCAACCAATGGGTCTAATTCTTTTTCTGCGCCAGGTAATAATTGAGCAGAATTATTTGCAAACAAAACATTAGTAAAAGTTTGACTGAATTTATTTTTGATCCTATTCAAATAAAAATACTCGGTAGGTGCAGCATCAGTATTCAAAAGTGAGCTAGTAATTGTTTTATTATACATTTCATGAAAAGGGCTGTTCATTAAAATACCAAGACTGTCTAATAAAGGGAGCTCTAATAAAAATTGACCACTACTATCTGTTTTTATTTTCATAAAACTAACATGATCAGTGGGATCTAATAAATCAATAGTAGCAGAGATGGTTTTTTTTGAATCTGCATCCATTACCAATCCTTTTAAATAATATTTTTTATTCCCTCTTGTTGTATTGGATAAAGTGACTTTATAAATATCTAATCCGCCACGACTGTCTGGACGGTCACTTGCAATATATGCGTCTATACCATTGTTGGCCACTGAAATACTTCCTTCGTTATCATAAGTATTAATGGGGTATCCTAAATTAATTGGAGTGGACCAATGCCCATCTAATTTTTTGCGTACAACAAAAAAATCGGCTCCGCCAAAACCGGGCCATCCTGTGGATGAAAAATACAATGTGCGATTGTCGTTATGTATAAATGGGGTTTGTTCATCACCTGCTGTATTTATTTCGGCACCTAAATTAATAGCTTCTTCCCAGCCTCCTTTTTCACTTTTATGAGCTACGTATAAATCAATGCCACCAAAGCCCCCCGGCCGATTACTACTAAAATACAAAGCCTTTCCATCGGGTGAAATACTTGGTGCGCTGTCCCAATAATCGGTGTTAATTTGATGCCCTAAATTTTTTGGTTCGCCCCAGGTGTTTCCTTTTTTAGTGGATTTGTAAATATCGTATCGGCCATAACCTTGATCTGGATAGTCGGCCGCAAAATATAAAGTTTGTAAGTCGGGTAAAAAACTAACACTTCCTTTTTTATCAGCCCAATTAATGGAATCTTGAAGTAGCGTTGCATTGCTAAAGCCGGTGGAAGTGAATTTGCTTGTATAAAAATCTTCACGACGAATGTTTAATCTTCGCATAAAAAATAACATACTATCCTTATTTGAAAAACAAGGAAAATATTCGGCTGCTGCGGTGTTAATACTGTCTCCTAAATTATGAATCGTAATTTCCTCCTGCTTGGGTTGTGCTAATGCGAAAGTGCAAATTTCTAAAAGGGGTTTAGCCTTGCCTATTAAATTAGAATTTATTTTTTCACTCTTTAAATTATATTGTAAAATCTCGCTTGCTTTTTTATAATCCCCTAAGCTAGCATAAGCGCCTGCTTGCTTAATAAAATAAGGAAAGCTTACCACTGAATCTATTTGCATGGCTTTATTAAATAAGGAAATGGCCGCAGTGTATTTTCTCAAATCTAAGTTGACCTGAAATAAAGTTAAAACGGGATCAATGAAAAGGGCATCTGCTTGTATACTTTGCTCTAATAAAGGAATGCATTTATCATATTCCTGATCATCTAGGAACAATAATGCTTTTTGGTATATTTTTTCAGCAGCAGCTTTATTGTTTTGTGCGCTAGATGGATAATATATAAAACATGAAAATAATAATACAATAAAGTAAAACACAAAAAGCGTTTTTTTATTTTTCATAATCCATCTTGATTGGAATGTAAATATAAACTACTTAAGGAACTTGAATGTACTTATGTAATTGGGCACTTAAAGCCCAATGAGGGTGTGCTTTGATATAGTCAATGGCAAGTGGGGTCATGGTATTGGCCTTATCCCATTCAGGTTGTAGGTATAAGTTACAATGAGGCTTAACCTGCTTTTCAAAACTTTCGGCCCAGGTAATATCTGATTTATTAAATACCACTACTTTTAATTCGGTGGCTGCATCAATACATTCTTGTAATGGAAGTTTGAATTTTTTGGGTGACAAACAAATCCAATCCCATTGACCTGATAAAGGACTTGATCCTGAGGTTTCTAAATGTGTTTGGAAGCCTGCATTTTTTAAAGCTGTTGTTAATGGGTCTAAAAAATGTAACAAGGGTTCGCCACCAGTGACAATAACCATTTTAGAAGGGTGGGCTAATGCGGCATTTACCATTTCATCAATGCTTATATGCGGATGACGGCTTGCATCCCAGCTGTCTTTCACATCACACCAAACGCAACCTACATCACAGCCAGCAAGTCGAATAAAAAAGGCGGCTTTGCCTTGATGATACCCCTCGCCTTGCAAAGAGTAAAACATTTCCATCACCGGATAACTAGTAGGCTGATTCAAAATTATTTATTTGCTGAAGCTTCGTAAGCCTTCATGGTATTTTTTAACAAACCTGCAATGGTCATTAATCCAACGCCACCAGGAACAGGGGTAATTGCAGATGCTTTTGTACAAGCTTCTTCATAGTGCACATCTCCTTTAATTCTAAAACCTTTTTTAGCAGTAGGGTCTTCTACTCTTGTAATACCCACATCAATAATTACAGCACCTGGTTGAATCATATCGCCCGTTAAAAAATTAGGAACGCCTAAGGCTGCCACAATAATATCGGCGCCTAAGCAAATTTCCTTTAAGTTTTTGGTATGACTATGACAAATGGTAACGGTGCAATTGCCTTGAGGGATATTACTACTTAATAAAATACTCATGGGTCTGCCTACAATATTACTACGACCAATCACCACTGCATTTTTTCCTTTGGTAGTAATTTCAAAATGAGCCAACATTAATAAAATACCATAAGGTGTTGCTGGAATAAAAGTGGGTAAGCCCTGTACTAATCTACCCACATTGGCTGGGTGAAAACCATCAACATCTTTTGCAGGATTTATGGTTTCAATTACTTTGGCCTCATCAATATGTTTAGGTAAAGGAAGTTGTACTAAAATGCCATCAATACTATTATCATTATTAAGTTCAATAATTTTATCAAGCAATACTTTTTCATTCACATCAGCATCCAAACGCACCAAGGTGGACAAAAAGCCAGTCTCTTCACAGTTTTTCACTTTGCTTGCAACATAGGTTTCACTGGCACCATTGTTACCCACTAAAATGGCCGCCAAATGTGGCGCGCGTTGACCAGCTAATGTAAGTGCTTGTGTTTGAGCAAGTAAAGTGGCTTTTACAGCAGCTGAAGCTATTTTCCCGTCTAATATTAACATGTTGCAAATTTAGTTATTTGATTTACAGCGTTGTAATTTTTTTTTAACATTCCATCCCCTGTATCTTTGCTCACTTAAATCAACCTATGGAACAAAATCCAAACCAACCATTGAACATTGAAATTAGCGAAGAAATTGCAGAAGGTAGTTATGCTAATTTAGCTATTATCACACATAGTAATGCCGAGTTTGTAATTGACTTTGTCAATGTCATGCCAGGAACTCCAAAAAGCAAAGTAAAATCTCGTGTCATTTTAACACCCATGCATGCAAAAAGATTTATGAAAGCCTTGGTTGAAAATGTAGAAAGATACGAGGAAGCCAATGGCGCTATTGGAGATATGTTGCCTGTTGAAATTCCAATGAATTTTGGAGGACCAACTGCGCAAGCTTAAAATTATTACCAGTTTTCAGAATGTTCTGCATAGCTATAATAACCTTCGACACTTACAATTAAGTGATCGACTAATTTGATGTCAAAATAAGCTGCACCTTTTTTTATTTTATCTGTTAAAAAGTCATCCATTTTACTTGGTTTTAATTGACCACTTGGGTGATTATGGCAAATGATAAATCCTGTTGCTTCATGACTTAAAGCAAGCTTAAAAATGATACGTGGATCGGCTACTGTGCCGGTTATACCGCCTTCGCTTAGTATTTCCTCATGGATTACTTTATTGGCTTGATTTAATAAAAGTACCATAAATAATTCCCTGCTTTCAAATTGTAATAAATATTTTAAGTGATCGGCTACATCTTTGCTTTGTCTGATATTTATTTTATCAATATTGGAATTAATTCTTCTTGAACCTAATTCAATGGCTGCTAAAATTCGGATGGCTTTTATTTTTCCAATACCTTTTATTTTTAATCCCAAAATATCAACCACCGACATTTTGGAAAACTTTTGTAAGTTGTTTTGCGAAGCGTTTAATAATGATCTAGCTAATTCCACTGCATTTTGATGTACAGTGCCATGTTGTAATATGATGGCAAGGAGTTCCACATCGCTTAAACTTTTAGCCCCCCTTTTATACAACTTATAAATGGGTTGATCCTCATTGGCCCAGGACTTAATATTATGTAAAATTTGCATACTGTTTTTTTTCAAATCTATTGGCATTTACAGAGCAAAAAATTGGTAGAAATACTTAAAAAAGGAACTTAATATGTGTATAAGTCATTGATTTGTTGAAAAGTACCTTTGTATTTTTTTATAATTTGTATTTGATAATTATAACTTTGGCACATATCCCAAACACATGAATCCGTCTGTAAAAATATTCGCTGGAACTGGCTCACAAGCCCTAGCTGAAAAGATCGCCCAACGATTTGGCGCTCCTATTGGAAAAATAAATATTCAAAAATTTAGTGATGGGGAGTTTCAACCCATTTTTTTAGAAAGTATCAGAGGTGATTATGTTTTTTTAGTGCAAAGCACTTATGCGCCTTCTGAAAATATCATGGAATTACTCATGATGATAGATGCTGCAAAAAGAGCAAGTGCTTATAAAATAATTGCAGTGGTACCTTATTATGGTTTTGCTAGACAGGATCGAAAAGATAAACCAAGGGTTGCGATAGGGGCTAAATTGATTGCTACTTTATTGGAAGCAGCAGGTGCGCACCGTGTCATTACAATGGATTTACATGCCGCACAAATACAAGGATTTTTTGATGTACCGGTGGATCACTTAGACAGCTCAGCCATCTTTATACCTTATATCGAACAATTGAAATTGGAGAACTTAACTTTTGCAGCACCTGATGTTGGAAGTACCAATCGTGTGCGTGAAGTGGCCAATTATTTTAATGCCGAGATGGTTATTTGTGATAAGCATCGTAAACGCGCTAATGAGATTGCAAGTATGGTCGTGATAGGTGATGTGACTGGAAAGGATATTGTCATTGTTGATGATATATGTGATACTGGAGGAACTTTGGTTAAAGCAGCAGCCTTATTAAAGGAAAAAGGAGCCAGATCGGTTAGGGCGATGATTACCCATCCCGTTTTAAGTGGGAAAGCCTACGAAAATATTGAAAATAGTGTTTTAGAGGAATTGGTGGTTTGTGATACCATTCCGCTTGGAAAGGCATCTGATAAAATTAAGGTTTTGACCGTAGCTGATTTATTTGCAATCGCTATACGAAATGCCTATGAAAACAAGAGTATTACAAGCTTATTTGTGCACTCCCAATTAAAGGCAAGGAGTTAACAATCAATTACTTATCAAATAAAAGTAAATAGTAAGGAGAGACTTTGGTTTCTCCTTTTTTATTTCTTACCTTCGCCGTCCATTATTGAGAAAGAATAATGGGTGCAGATAGTGAAAACTATTTGCCTTCTTAACCAAGGAAAATTTAAAAAATGAAAACAATTACAATCGATGGCCACTTGAGGACCGAAAATGGCAAAAAAGTCGCCCGCCAGCTTCGCTCTCAGGACAATGTGCTAGCTGTAATTTACGGGGGTGCTACTGAAGTAAATTTTTATGCTCCAGCAAAG
>CAIJXU010000044.1 GCA_903824725.1 uncultured Bacteroidota bacterium
ATATTGTTGAATAATTTTTATTTGACATATAATATTATAAAACAAACTACTACATATTAATAAGTTATTTAATTTAATAAAATAGGGTAAGAAAATAACTTATATAAGATATTTCACTACATTTATTGAATGAAATTCTTAAAATGTGTTACGCTGCTGATTGTCATTTTTGCCACAATAGGAGCAAAGGGTCAACTAAATTTCGAATCACCCTCGCTAAAAAAGTATGAAATTGAGCTCTTAGATATCCTAAGCAAGGATAGCATCCATCCATTAAATATTCAATTAGATGGGGATGTTTTTAGATTTGGAGTACCTACAATGAATAACTCCAATATTGCACTCATTAAAAAGAAAAAGGAAATCTTTGTACAAATTTTGGGGTCTGGAAGATTATATCAAGTAAAAAAAGATGCAAAATTTCAATATCAATTACTGCGATTAGATTCTACTTTTTTCAATGGTGCCAATTTTAATGCGCTTACCTTTTTTTTAAATGACACTTTATTCCAATATGGTGGAAACGGACACTGGAATATTAGAGGCTTTATTACCTATTTTAGCCCCAAAACACATGAATGGGAATTATATACTTCCAATAGAACCATTGCTGCCTATTTGGGTTTGAACCATAATTTAATTCTCAATGTGGATCATGATAATAATCAATTATATCTATCCAATGCACTTGAACAATATCATTTTCCTCAATCTTTAAGTGTTAAAAGTATTGACAGTACTTATAGATTTGATAATAAAACGCATCAATGGCATACTTTGGGATCTACCAATCCTAATTTAATGTCGATGATTAATATTGTCAATTTCCAATATTACGAAATGGGTGATTTTGTGATTTTGCAAAAAGATCTTGATTTTCATTGGCTGCATTTTTCTAAAAATCAATATGGGCCTCTAAATGAAAAAAGAAATAATGAAATTAAAGAGATTTGGCTAAGTTTATACTCGAACAATTCTAAATATAACAGTATTCAATTTTGCCTAGGTAATACCATTTACTTTATTAAAATAGGAGCGAAAAATGAACTTACATATAAGCAATTTGATTTAACAAGCAAGGATTTTAATTACAACAAGATCTCCCCTATTTATTTTATAGTAAATCCATACCTAGATGCTGTGATAAAAAACATGACTGAAATAGTTTATTTTGGCATAGGACTTCTTCTTCTTCTTTTCATTTTAAACTATATAATAAGGAAAAGAAAAAAGAAAAAAGAAATTTCTACCGAAGTAGCGCAAATTTTAAATCTTCATTTTTTTCAAACCTTAAGCAATATTGAAAAGGAATTATTAGATGTTTTATATGAAAAAAATCTGAAGGGAGAATTGATGACTACCCAAATGATTAATAAAATTATAGGTGTGCAACAAAAAGACATCATGACTCAAAATAAAAACAGAAGTGACCACTTTTTAAAAATTAATCAAAAATTTAAATTTGCCACCCAAAAGGAATTACCCTTAATTATAAAAACAAGAGACTCCATTGACAAGAGGCAATATAATTATGGATTACAACAGGAATATATCACTGAGTTAAGGGATATTATGAAGCATTAAAGCACTTTAAACCACCAACAAACTACATCCTCTTCGATCACTGGCATCCACCCTCCCTAGTACTTGAAAACGGCCCTCTGCATCAATTTCCCCTAAGTCCTGAGTGGCAATAAAGGAGCAGCTATACAAGTTTGCTAAATCAATGATATGAAGGATGCCTCGACCTTCGGGTTTTAAATCTGTCGGATCATCTTCGTCACTGACCAATACTTTCATCCAAGGAGGACAGGAAAACAATCCATTCCCATGTGAATAGGCTTGACTCAATAATTCGGTCATACCATATTCAGAATGAATCTTATTTACTCCGAATCCCTTTCCTAATAGTTCATGCAATTCCATTTTTGTCAATTCTGCCTTTCGTCCTTTCATACCTCCAGTTTCAACAACGACGGTATGATTTAAATTTTGCGGATAGGCCGCTACAAAATCAATTAAAGCAAAACTGACTCCTATCAACCAAACTTTTTGCTTTTGCTGTTCCATACTTTTTAATACCTGATCCAAGGTTGCAAAATCATCTAAATAAAATCCACTATGGGGGTGATGTGATTTTTGAATAAGTTGATCCACCATGAATACCAAAGAGGAATGTTTGCGTTCTAAATAGGAAGGCAATAATCCAATTATACAATATTGCGAAGGGTCACCGTAAAATAAATTAAAACAGTTTAAAAAACTTTGTTCATAAATTAAAGTGTCCGTTACCCAATGCTTACTCACCACATCTTGGGTAGTGCCACTACTTTCAAATAAGGTAGTTGGCTTTTCACCAATACATACATCATGTGTTTTAAAAAATGAAATGGGTAAAAAAGGAATGGCTTGAACCGAAGTAGGATTAGGCTGTTGTGTATGCAACAGTTTAACCCATTCATGATATACTGTATTGTTTTGCACCTGCCAGTCAAATACCTTTTTTGAAGTACTTAAAAATTGATCCTTAGGAAGGTCCCATAATTCATTAATATCAATAGGTAATGTAGGCAAAGTGAATCATTTAGTCATTGCAAAAGTATTAATAATCTTGTCATAAAAGTCGGACGATAAGGCCTAGTAAAAGAATATCGTAATTAGTAGTATCTTGCAAGGGTTAATTTTAAACAAACATTATGGCAAAGTCAACTACTAAAAAGAGCCCGCTGAATTCAAAAAAAGAATTAATCAACAGCAGTTCCTACACTTTTTTGAAAAACTATATTAACAACCCTTCCCCTGTAGGTTTTGAAACCAGTGGCCAAAGAATTTGGTTAGATTATTTAAAAGAATATGTAGACACTACTTATACTGACCCTTATGGCACAGCAGTGGGTGTGATTAATCCTGAAGCCCCTTTTAAGGTGGTCATTGAAGCACATGCAGATGAAATTAGTTGGTTTGTCAATTATATCAATGATCAAGGACTTATCCATTTAAAAAGAAACGGCGGCGTTGACCACCAAATTGCTCCTTCAATGCGCGTTTGGATTCATGGAAAAAAAGGACCCGTAAAAGCCGTATTTGGATGGCCTGCTATTCATACTAGATTGAGTAACCCAGAACAAAAGGAACCTCAACCCAAGGTTGAAAATTTGACTTTAGATTGTGGTGCCAGATCAAAAAAAGAAGTAGAAGCTTTAGGAATTCATATTGGTGCCGTTGTTACTTATGAAGAAGGATTTGATGAATTAGCACATGATTTTATCATTGGTCGTGCTTTTGATAATAGAGTGGGTGGATTTATGATTGCTGAAGTAGCTCGTTTACTAAAAGTAAATAAAAAGAAGCTTCCCTTTGGATTGTATATCGTGAATGCAGTACAAGAAGAAATTGGTTTACGCGGAGCAGAAATGATTGCGCGTCGCATTAAACCTAATATTGCTATTATTACCGATGTAACACATGATACGCACACACCCATGATCAATAAAGCCATCGAAGGGGATATTCAATGCGGGAAAGGCCCATCCCTTGCTTATGCGCCAGCGATACATAATAAATTGTTAGCCATTGTAGAAGCGACTGCTAAATCCAAAAAAATACCAGTTCAATTTAGAACTTTAAGTAGAAGTACGGGAACAGATACGGATAGCTTTGCATACGCCAATGATGGTTGCCCATCGGTATTAATTTCAATTCCATTAAGATATATGCATACCACTGTTGAAATGATTCATAAAAAAGACATCGTGGATACCATTCAATTAATGTATGAGACTTTATTAGCGTTAACGCCAAAGACCAATTTAAGCTACCTATAATGTCAAGTTCCCCTATTAACATTGCTATCATTGATATGTATGATGGTACCACTAATTTGGGAATGGATTGTATTGAAAATATTTTAAAAGATTGGAGTTCCTTAAATAATATTCCCATCAAATATGAAATTTTTGCACTCAGAAATGAGTGCCGAATTCCTAATCATACATTTGACATTTATTTATCAAGTGGCGGTCCCGGTTCTCCGAATGATTCAGAAGGGGAAAAATGGGATCAATTATATACTTCTTGGCTTCAAGAAATGCTGGATTTAAACAAGCCGGTTTTATTAATTTGTCATAGTTTTCAAATGGCATGTCGACATTTTAATTTAGGGAAGGTATGCTTACGCAAATCAAAACAGTTAGGCGTATTGCCAGTTCATCCTTTAGTAGAAGATCCCCTATTCAATAATTTAAATGACCCTTTTTATGCTTTAGATAGCAGGGTATATCAAATTATAGAGCCTAATGATGAAAACATTGCATCATTAGGTGCCCAAATCATAGCACTCGAAAAACACAGACCCCATGTTCCTCTTGAAAGAGCTATTATGGCCATAAAATTTAGCGATAAAATGTATGGTGTTCAATTTCATCCAGAAGGCGAAACCAATATGTTACTTCAATTTTTTATGGAGGATCAAATGAAAAATACAATCATCGAAGAATTTGGAATTGAAAAATGGGAGGTCATTATCAATAAATTAAACGACCCACATAAAGTGACGAAGACCTACGAGAATTTTATTCCCAATTTTTTAAAAAGAGCTATTGAAAAGGATAGTGATTAATTAAAAACTATGATTGCCACTTACCGAAATAAATTTAATCTTGAGTTTGCAGAATCTAAATACCAGGACTATTTAAAATATTTAGATGATGCTTATCCTAATGCACTTGAATTCAGAGTCGCCGAAACCCCTGTTTTCATTAATGAAATATTTAAAAAAAAAATACTCGAAGTAAGTGACTACATCAGCAATCAAATTTTAAAGGGCGATTTCAAAACAAATACCAATGCTGCACTTCACCATCAAGCAAGCACTCCTAATGAACCTGATTTACCCGAATGCTTGGTAATGGATTTTGCTCTTTCCTATAATGAACAAAATGAAATAGTTCCTGCATTAATTGAATTACAAGGCTTCCCTTCCTTATTTGCATTTGAAGTATTTCAGGATGAAGCACTAAGAGATAGCTATACTATAGATGAACAGAGTACCCCTTATTTAAACGGATACGATAAAGCAAAATACATAAGCCACTTAACTAAAATTATTAAGGGTAAAAAAAACGAACATACTGTTTTACTTGAAATACATCCACATCAACAAAAAACCAGAGTTGATTTTTATTGCACTCAACATTATATAGACATTCCAATCGTTTGTATTACCGAATTGTTTCAAAAAGGGAATCAATTATTCTACCATAGAAATGGTGCGGATATTAAAATTGATCGAATCTACAATCGAATCGTAGCGGATGAGTTACAAAAACAACCTCAAATCATTCAAGATAAGGGAAAAGTTTTACAGCAGGAATTAGAAGTAACTTGGGTGAACCATCCCCATCATTTTTTTAGAATCAGCAAATATTTACTTCCCTTTTTAGATCATCCATTTATTCCTAATACTCAATTTCTTTCTCAAATAAAAAGTATCCCAACTGATCTTGAAAATTATGTACTAAAACCCCTGTTCTCATTTGCCGGACAAGGGGTCATCATTGACATTCAGCCGAATGATATTGATGCCATTAAAGATCCCGAAAATTGGATTATTCAAAATAAAGTGCAATACGCTGAATGTATTGAAACACCGACAGGACCCGCTAAAGCAGAAATACGACTATTTTATTTTTGGGATGAGGATCGTCAAAATTATATCGCAACCCTTAATTTGGCCAGATTAAGCAAAGGAAAGATGATAGGCGTTCAATACAATAATACAGCTACATGGGTAGGTGGAAGCTTAGGGTATTTTATAAAATAAATTTCAACAGCTTTTAAGCCAGTTATTCTTCATAACTATTCTTTAATTTCATTAATAAGGTATAAGCATTTTTAATAACTATATCTTGATCTTTTAAATTTGTTTTCACTTCGACAAAACCATTAGTCGTTACACCTAATTCTACTGCAAATAATTTAAAAGATTGATCCAATTGCTTAATAAATACAAATGGTTTGTTTTGCCATTTAATGATCGCTTCTTCTGGCAAAGCATCTACCTGTGCATTATTTATCGAAATCTCGGAATTTACATAAGTGCCAGGATATAAAGTAACATTTTCATTTACTAAATGACAATGTACATCTGTTGTTCGTTCTTCATTAATATTTGGCGTAATAACTGCAACATGTGCTTTATATTTTTTTGATAAATTATTATTTGTGTAAAATATTACTTCATTACCAATTTTTAAACTCGTTGCATCATTTTCATAAACGATTAACTTTAGGTGCAAATCACTTGGATCTACAATTTCGAATAACACATCAGTGGACGTCACATACTTCCCAATATTAACATTCACTTTAGTAATATACCCATTAATAGGTGAATTGAAATTGATAGACCTTGAAATAGTGGTTTCATTTAATTGGGCAGGATCAATACCGATTAGCTTTAATTTTTCATTCAATGATTTGACTAAATATTTTTGACTCTCAAAATCACTTTTAGCTAATTGATATATTTTATCACTGGTTGATTTTGTCGCATTTAAATCGCGCTGTCTAAAATAATCAGCTTCTAAATAGGCGAATCTGCTTTGGGCTGTTAAATAATCTTGTTGTAGTTGGATATAAATCGGATCCTCCATAACCGCAAGTAAAGCCCCTTTTTTTACAAACATGCCTGGAATTAAGTTCGTTTTTTTCAAGTATCCTCCCAAGGGGATACTGATGGAAACAATATTACTAGGTGGTACATCAATTAAGCCATTCACTTTTAAAACCTTGTGCATGTCCTTAATTTGAACCTGGCCAATACTTAGGTTCGCTGATTTTAATTGTTCCCCTGACAAAGTAACTATATTTGTAATAGCACTGTCCTGTTTTGCTTGACTTGTTATTGATTTTTGTTGCTCATTTTTATTTCCAGTGCAAGCAAGTATTAAAATAATACCCGTGAATGTAAAGATTTGATTTGATTTCATAAATATTTTTTTCATTATTTTGTAGCTGTTATTTTTTCTAACTCAATTGCATTTGCATTTAATTGTTGAATATAATTTAAATATTCACTTTTTATTTGAATTGCCTGATTTATAATCATCACCCATTCTAAATAAGTAATCTCCCCTGCATTAATTTTTCGTCCAGCAGTTTCAATAAGTAATGCAGCATTGGGTAACATACTTTTTTGATAAGCAATCACTAATTTTTTATTTTGAAGATAGGCATTTAGTAAATTTTTTAAATTCGAACTTAATTGCTGCTGAAGCGCCAAGCTTTCTAATTTATTTTGTTCAATTTGAACTTTACTAGCAGCGATTTTTGATTTTAGAGCTGTTGAAAATATAGGAATGGATAGCCCCAAGTTGATTGCTCCAAATCGATGGTTACCACCAAAATAGGACTCATTGCCTTGGCCTGTAGGCTGCCATCCAATAATGGTTGATGAGTTATAACCAACATTGAATGAAGGTTGTAATTTACCCTTTTCCAGCTTTTGTTGATTTTCAGCTAAGACTACTTTTTGCGCAGCCATTTGAAGGATGGGCGTTTGATGTATTGATAATAAATCCGGGAATTGTGCCAACAAGATTTCTAATTTATCTGAAGCTGGCTCACATACATTAGTACTATTTAATAGAAAGTTAAACTCATTTAGGGTGCTTTCATAGGATAAAGTAAGTGTTAGCAGTTGATTAGCAATTTGGGCCAACTGATTTTCTGCAGTAATTTTTTCTAAAATATCAGCACCTCCAGCATTATAACGTTGATTTGCTTTAGTTACAAAAGCACTATAAATACTGTCCGCTAGTATAAGTAGTTGTTTTTTGTTTTGCAATACTAAAAGTTGGTAGAACTTATGCTTGACTAAAGATTTTAATTCAATTTCATTTGTCAATTTACTTAATTCACTTATTACCAGGTTTGATTTATTGATATCTCCCTGACTTTTGTATACACTAGGGAATTGGATATTTTGAGAAATCAAAATCCGGTTATCATTTTGAAAACCATTAATTTTTCCGTAACCAAAATCAAATAAAGTTTTATCAATATCTATATTACTCTTTCTTAAAGCTTTATAATAATCTACATTCAAATTAGATGCGCGTAATGCTGTATTATTTTTTAAGGCGGTATCAATTGCAGCATTAAGGCTAATTTTATTTTGCGCAAAACCTGAATGTCCAAATAACAACAAAATGAAAATAGTGAGTGATGCATTTTTATTTATTGCTAAATATTTTGTTCCTTTTTCAAAAAGTAAATACATAACGGGTAGTACAAATAAAGTTAACAGCGTAGAAATTATTAATCCTCCTATTACTACTGTTGCCAAAGGTTTTTGAACCTCCCCACCTGCTCCTGTACTAATAGCCATTGGAATAAAACCAAGCGCAGGTACCAATGCAGTCATTAATACAGCTCTTAACTTCGATTTAGTTGCATGAATAACAATACGTGAAATATCATGCCAACCTTCCGATTTGAGCCTATTAAATTCGGTTACTAATAATATACCATTCAATACCGCAACTCCAAATAACGCAATAAAACCAACCCCTGCGGAAATACTAAACGGCATACTTCTTGCCCATAGTGCAAAAATTCCTCCCATTGCCGATAAAGGTATTGCAGTATAAATAAGCAATCCTTGCTTTGCTGAACCAAAAGCAAAAAATAGTAATAAAAATATCAGGAATAAGGCAATTGGAACTACTATACTTAATCTGTTTTTTGCAGCAGTCATATTCTCAAAAGAGCCTCCATATACAATGGTGTAGCCTTTTTGTAAATTTAGTTGTTGTCCAATTTTCAATTGAAGTTCTTTCACAATACTTTGCACATCACGTCCATTGATATTAAAGCCTACAATAATTCTTCGTTTGGTATTTTCTCTTTGAATTTGATTAACTCCTTCAATTTCCTCAATGTCTGCTACAAAGGATAATGGAATTTGCAAACCATTTGAAGTCGTTATATTTAAGTTTTGAATATCAGCTAAGCTTTTTCTTGATTCACCATCAAGACGCACAACCATATCAAACCTCTTTTCTTCCTCATACACCTGACCAGCAATTTGACCTGCAAATGCGCTATTAACCACCCTATTCACGTCTTCTACATTTAAACCATATTTTGCCATACCATCTCGATTGTATTTAATCACGACCTGCGGCATACCTGTCACTTTTTCTTCATAAATATTAACCGCACCCTCCACCTTTTGAATAATACCATTTAATCGCGCCGCGTATTGGGTGAGTGTGTCTAAGTTTTCTCCAAATATTTTACAAACTACATCTTGTCTAGCCCCTGTCATTAATTCATTAAACCTCATTTGAACGGGAAATTGAAACCCAACAGTTATGCCCGGGACTTGCTCTAGCACCTTTGTCATTTTCATACTTAATTCACCAAATGATTTTGCCGAAGTCCACTCTTTTTTATCTTTCAAAATGACCATCATATCACCTGCTTCAAATGGCATTGGATCCGTTGGAATTTCGGCACTGCCTATTTTAGTTACAATTTTTTCTACTTCTGGAAAATTTTGAATTAATAACTTGGTCGCCTTTTGCGTAGACTCAATTGTATTATTCAAATTACTTCCAGTTAATACCCTTGTTTCAACTGCAAAATCACCTTCCTCTAACTGTGGCATAAATTCACCTCCCATATTCATTAATAAACCAACGGAAACAAAAAACAATAGTATGGTTATACCAATGACTGTCTTTGGTATATTTAATACCATTTTTAAGAATGGTTGATAAGATCGTTCTAACCAAATTATCAATTTATCAGTAATATTTTGTTTATGATTTAGTTTTTTATTTAAAAATAATGCAGCCATCATAGGCACATAAGTAATCGACAATATAAATGCTCCAAAAATGGCAAAAGCAATAGTAAACGCCATTGGTTTAAACATCTTTCCTTCTATACCTTGCAATGATAATATGGGGATATATACAATTAAGATGATAATTTGACTAAACACTGCCGACTTAATCATGGACCCTGTTGACTTACCCACTTCTTCATCCATTTTTCCTTGATCCACTCTGACCAATGTTCTAAAATGTTTCGAGTGCGCAAAACGATGTAAAATGGCTTCTATCACAATCACAGAGCCATCTACAATTAATCCAAAATCAATAGCGCCTAATGACATCAAATTCCCACCAACGCCAAATAAGTTCATTAAGATAATTGCAAACAACATAGACAATGGAATCACCGATGCTACAATTAAACCAGCTCTTAAATTTCCAAGAAAAAATACAAGCACAAATATTACAATTAACGCACCTTCCAGTAAATTAGTTTCTACTGTTTTAATTGCGTTGTTGACCATTTTAGTCCTATCCAAGAAAGGCTCAATAACAACCCCCTCGGGTAACATTTTTTGAATTTCAGTAATCTTATCTTTTACCCTCTTCACTACCAATGATGAATTTTCACCCTTCAGCATCATTACTACGGCACCCGCCACTTCCCCTTCATCGTTAAATGTCATTGCTCCATAACGAATCGCTGAGCCTAACTGCACTTTGGCAATGTCTCTTATTAATAGTGGATTTCCATTAGACATTTGCTTAACCACAATTTTTTCAATATCATCAATATTAACAGTCAAGCCTTCACTTCTTATATATAATACAGTAGGTCCTTTTTCAATATAAGCACCTCCTGTATTTTGATTGTTTTTTTCTAATGCTGTAAAAATATCCGAAATAGTTAGCCCATAGGATTTTAGTTGATCCTGACGAACCGAAATTTCATACTGTTTTAATTTACCACCAAAACTTGCAACTTCAGCAACGCCAGGTGTCCCTATCAATTGTCGTCGAACAATCCAATCCTGAATTGTCCTTAACTCCATTGCGTCAAATTTTGATTCATACCCTTTTAATGGCCTTACGACATACTGAAATATTTCGCCCAATCCAGTTGACACGGGTGCTAACTCCGGCTTGCCTGTTCCCGGTGGAATATCTTGCTGAACTTTTAGTAGCTTTTCATTAATTTGTTGCCTTGCCCAGTATATATCAATTTTATCTTCAAAAACAATAGTAATCAACGAGAGTCCAAACCTAGAGAAACTTCTTATTTGCTTAGTACCTGGAATACTACTACAGGCTTGTTCAATAGGGAAAGTTACAAGCCTTTCAATATCTGTTGCACCTAGCGAAGGTGATACAGTAATCACTTGTACTTGATTATCTGTGATATCGGGTACCGCATCTATGGGCAATTGTGTTACCTGGTAAGCACCCCACCCAATGAGTGAAACAACAAATAGTCCAACTATTAACTTATTCTTAATAGAATAGGCTATGATTTTATTTAACATAATAATTTCTTATTCAAGTAGTGAATGATAGCATAAATAAATTATGCAAAAAAGAATGGGTAAAATAAACCTTACGCTCTCGGTGGCTGAAAAATATTATCTAATTTGTCTGATGCGTAATCACGATCATTATATAATTGATACTTTTTTTGAGAAACAAAAAAAACAATAGGCTCAACAAATAACTTCACAATAAAAAAACTATCAAAATTTAATAAGGAAATGGTTCTGTTAGATGACTTAAAAGGCAATTGCATATCCTGTTGATAATCTGAATCGTAAGTTGTTGTGGTGAAATAATGAATATCAATGAACTTAGAAAAAGTTAATTGTTGATTAAATTTTTGATGCGTTTTGAAATGTTCAAATAAAAATGGCAATTTCAGTAATTGATACGCTTCCGTAGCACCTAAAATATAGAGCACAGTCAAAAATATAGTTGTCGCTTTTCTCACCCCTTAAAGTTAACGAATTTTTTCGACTATTCGACCCAACTATATTGTAATTGGTCAAATAGCTACATGGTGCTATTTTTTATAAAAGGCGCAATTGAATCAACACTTTATACAATAAGGGATACGAGTTAATTAATAAAATTCCACCAGATCCCTACCCTAAACCATAAATCGTTGGTAGGATAATTTTGCGCAGAAAAATTATAGGAGGGCCCCCATTTTTCACTGCTAGGAATTAGTGTATTTAAATTCTCTAATCTAATATAAGCTTTGAAGCGCTTAATCATAAAATGTAAAAAAGCATTGGCAGTTGGCCTATTACGTAATGTAAAATCATTTTGATTATAAAACTGCCCTGTTAGTGGCATATACATATCGGCCTTATATTCGGTATGATAAATTAATTCTAATCCAGTGGATAGATTTAAATTTTTATAGAAATTTCCCTCAAAAGCAATCCTTTGTCTTGTTAAAATTAAGGGGACATGTATTGGACTTGACTGATCTACTATTTGTACATTCCATTGATTATACCAATTCCAATGGGTTGATAATTTGATTTTATTTTCTGTTTGAATTCTGATATAGTTAATCACACTTGAATAACTAGCCGCTTGGTATCCACTTGAAAAATAATTGTAGTTATTAATCAGTTGATAGTTGACTTGCATAAACCAATCTGATTTAAAATTACCAATGACACCCATAAAATCGAGGGTGTTTTCTTTTTTAATACCCGATAAACCTGCTATTGGAAATTGAGTGATACCTAATAAATTTGCCGAAGGTGTTCGATTATAATTTTGAAAAGCTAATTTCATATAATTACCTCTTGAATTTAAAATTCGAGACAAATACACTTTTGCTTCGTAATCACCCGCATGATAACCGTTCAAAAAAAGTTTACCAGAAGCCAACATATCCCATAATTGATTACGTGTTTTATTTTTATACATTCCAAAGCCATATATATCATAATTGGTCCACTCGGCTCGTTTCGAAAAAGAAGCAGTGAAACTATTGTAACCAGCCCCTAATTGTAAAAATTGATTACTATTATTTTTCTGCGGATAGCTTATTAAACTAAATTCATCGGTAAGCACTTTCCAATTGTCCTCAAAGCTTACTTCGGTTCCGATTGGACGACTATAGTTAAAATAATTATTATAGCGCAATGAGTCTGGATCTTCGTCTTTAAATAAATATTGACTTGTTCTTAATTTTATTTCATTTTGAAAACGAAGCCTAGGATAAAACATATAAGTGGTCACAGTATCTTTTACTATAGAATCCTTTTGCCCCAAATCATAAGTCTGTTTTAGTAAAAATGTATTATTACTATACGTACTTCCAGTTGTAATATTAGTATTAAATGGATTTTTAAAAGTTAAGCCACTTGCCCCTAGTCTTGTGTCCAATTCATAAGGATTATTTAAAGATAAACTATCTAATAAAGAACCCTTAATTAAACCCCCATTTTCCGATGAAGCCACCGTATTGGTAATCATTACTAAAAACGATTCATAACGTTTGCGTTTGGACTGAAAATGTGCTGTAATTCGGATATTATTAAAATTGGTACTTTGATTTTTAACATTCCCAGGTGAATTAGTAAATCGATAATCAAATGAAAAATTGAGTTGTTGTTTTTTATTTTGAGTATGCTTTACTTCAACTAACTGCTCTCCTTTTCCTCCAAGCAAATAGCCTAATTCAGTATAGGGACGTGTAGTTTGATAAAAGGGAGTTTGTTCAAGTGTGAAATTATAGGCATCATATGCATGAAAGCCTGCATCAAATCCGGCATTGCTAATGGGTTGCGCAAAATAGGATTTCCCTGCTGAACCCAAATTACCTAAATTATAATAAGTATAAGGAAGTGGGTAATGTTTAAAAAAATCATTGATCGATGTATCTAATTTTTGTATTTCATTGCTATTATACAGTCTATAAAAAATGGTAATTGAATCGGCATTTTTATCTCTCAATTGTAAGGAGTCCTTTGACTTTGAAGCACCAGCACCTCCTCCTGAGAAACCACCTCGTCCGCCCATCAAGGCATTCATATTACCTAATGGAGTTTGCGTTATTGCATTAAAATGAATGCAAAGAAATAGGGTAATTAAAAAAAAGAGGCGTTGACTTAATGACATGAAAAAATAATATTAAGCAATCTGTTTTACTAATTCACTAATGATAAGCGTAAGTTTTGGCTCAGCTGCATGAGCCGCTTCCAATACTTCCTGATGCGTGATGGTGTTATTGTCTTCTCGAATTCCTAAATCGGTCACGACACTAATCGCAAATACTTTCATCCCACAATGCACTGCAGCAATATTTTCCTGAACGGTACTCATCCCCACTACATCACCACCCACCGCTTTAATTAATTTATATTCTGCCCTGGTTTCAAATGTAGGTCCTGTAACACCCACATATACACCTTCATGTATTTTAATATGATGATCAGCAGCAATGGCTTTGGCTTTATCAATAAAATGTTGTGCGTAAGGTTCACTCATATCTGGAAAGCGCGTTCCTAAAGCTGATTCATTTTTACCAATCAATGGATTGATTGAAAATAAACTGATATGATCTTTAATAATCATCAAATCACCTACTTCATAATCAAGGTTTACGCCACCTGCAGCATTAGATAATATTAAATGAACAACACCTAATAATTTTAATACACGAACCGGATAGGCAACTTGCTCAGGAGAATACCCTTCATAAAAATGAAATCGCCCTTCCATTACCCACACTTTAACACCATTCAAAGTGCCTAAAATGAGTCTTCCTTTATGCCCTTCAACGGTACTTACTGGGAAATGAGGAATTTGAGTATACTGTATTTCAAACTCAACTTGAATTTGGGTAGCTAAATTGCCTAAGCCACTACCTAAAATAATAGCGGTTTGAGCAGTCCCTTTAATTTTAGATTGTATAAATGAGGCAGTCTCTTGTAGTTGTGTCATTAATGGCGTCATAAAGCTCCTATTATATTAGGCACAAATATAACAACAGTCGCCCATTATATGTCAATATTCTATGCCTTTGAGCGAGTCGGGTCATGTTTTAATACCCAATATGCAATTAGAGCACTACAAAGCATAAATACAGCGCCTAATAAAAAGGAGGCCCCTGGAAAATAGAGATGTGCAGAATTATTTTTAACAGAAAAATAAGAAGTTAATCCAATCATCATTGGTGGCCCCACAATAGAAGTTAAACTGTTTAATCCTGTAAGGGATCCTTGCAGTTCCCCTTGTTCATTTTTAGGTACATGCACCGAAATGAGTGCTTGCAATGCAGGACCGGAAATGCCTCCTAAACAATAGGGAATTAAAAAAACAAACATCATCCATCCCTGTGTTGCGAATGCAAACAGTGTTAATCCTACTGCATATAAAGCAATTCCCCAATAGACACTTTTTTCATTACCTAATTTTGGATTCACTACTCTTATAAGTAACCCTTGCACTAGCCCCACTAAAAGACCCACAATACCCAACGAAATACCAATGGTTTTGGGTGTCCATCCAAACTTAGTAATATTTGCAAAGCTCCAATTGCTTTGCACAGCATGTGCAGCTAAATAAATAAAAATTAAAGAAATGATTAAACCAATCACTGCAGGATATCTTTTTAAATTCATTAATGAACCTATTGGATTCGCCCTCTTCCAATCAAAAGCACGTCGATGTTCTTGATCCAATGATTCTGGTAAAACAAAATATCCATATAAGGCGTTGATTAATGCCAATCCAGCAGAAACTAAAAAGGGTATACGCGTCCCCAACTCACCTAATAAACCTCCGAGCATGGGTCCAATAATAAATCCAATTCCAAAAGCAGCACCAATCATTCCAAAATTTTGTGCTCTATTTTTTTCGTCACTGATATCCGCCATATACGCCGCTGCAGTGGTAAAACTAGCTCCAGTGATTCCCGAAATAGTACGACCTACAAAAAGCCAACCAATACTAGGAGCGAAAGCTAAAAAAATATAATCAAGTCCAAATCCTAATAAAGAAAATAACAACACAGGTCGACGACCATAATGATCACTTAAACTTCCTAATACTGGTGCAAAAATAAATTGCATACCAGCATATAATAAAGTCATGGCTATGGCATATTTAGAAATAGAACTGATGTCGGTTCGATCAGCTACATGTAATAAATGCTGTAATAATTGAGGGAATACTGGAATAATGATCCCAAATCCAATGACATCAATTAAAATGGTAATGAAAATAAAACCAACAGCTGCTTTTCTTGAATTAGCCATAGTATTTGCAAAAGGTGTAAATGATTTTGCCTATCAAATATACATGTACTAGGCTAGAAATCAAAAACTACCCTCATTTCTGAAAACCACTACCCCGTCAAAGATATCGATCAACACTTTTTTAGACTTATCAATCTCCCCACTCAAAATTTTCTTACTAAATTCATTAACCACCATTTTTTGAATCAATCGCTTTAAAGGCCTTGCTCCTAGCTGCATATCAAACCCTTGGTCTGATAAATAGTCCACTAGATAATCTGTAAACTCAACTTGCATTCCATTTTCAGCAACTAAAGATTTTAAATTATTCAATTGTATTTTAACAATAGCTGCCATTTGCTTTTGCAATAAAGGAGAAAACATAATAATCTCATCTACTCTATTTAAAAATTCGGGGCGAATGGTTTGTTTTAAAAGTGCCATTACTTCAACTTTTGATTGAGCTGTTTTTTCCTCAACATTTTTATCATTGACATCTTCAAAAGCCTCTTGTATTAAATGACTACCTATATTACTTGTCATAATAATGATGGTATTTTTAAAATTCACAGTCCTTCCCTTATTATCAGTTAAATGTCCATCATCTAATACTTGTAATAAAATATTCCAAACATCGGGATGTGCTTTCTCAATTTCATCTAGCAATACAACACTATATGGTTTTCGTCTTACCGATTCTGTTAACTGCCCTCCCTCGTCATAACCAACATATCCCGGAGGCGCTCCTACTAATCTAGATACAGAATGCTTTTCCTGATACTCACTCATATCAATCCTTGTCATCATAGCATCATCATCAAACAAATAATTTGCTAAAGCTTTTGCTAATTCTGTTTTTCCTACTCCTGTTGTCCCTAAAAATATAAAAGATCCAATAGGCTTTTTGGGATCTTGCAAACCTGCTCTACTTCTACGAATCGCATCTGACACTGCACTAATGGCTTCCTCTTGTCCCACTACTCTATTATGTAATTCTTCCTCTAAATGCAATAATTTGTCTCGATCCGATTGCAACATTTTACTTACTGGAATGCCTGTAGCCTTGGCTACATTTTCTGCAATGTCTTCGGCATCCACTTCTTCCTTCATTAATCTTTTTCCATGTTCACCCATTTCAACCAATTGCTTACTCCATTCCAATAAATTGTTTTCCTGTTCCTTTACTTTACCATATCTAATTTCTGCTACTTTGCCATAATCACCATTTCGTTCAGCTACTTCTGCTTCTTGCTTTAATTTTTCAATAGTCGATTTTGTATTTTGTACTTTATCAACCAATTCTTTCTCCTCGGACCATTTGGCTTTTAAAGTATCTTGTTGCACTGTTAAATTACTGATATCAATATTGAGCGCCTTTAATTGTTCAGGGTTGTTTTCCCTTTTAATGGCTTCTCTTTCAATTTCAAGTTGGCGAATTTGTCTAATTAAAGTATCTAATTCCTCCGGCATTGAATTCATTTCTAATCTTAATTTAGCTGCGCTTTCATCAATCAAATCAATGGCCTTGTCTGGCAAAAAACGATCTGTAATATACCTTGTGGACAACTCCACTGCAGCAATGATGGCTTCATCTTTAATACGCACATGGTGATGCGTCTCATATCTTTCCTTTAATCCTCTCAATATCGAAATAGCATCCTCTTTACTAGGCTCATCAATCATTACTTTTTGAAAACGACGCTCCAAAGCTTTATCCTTTTCGAAAAACTTTTGATATTCATTTAAGGTTGTCGCTCCAATTGCTCTAAGTTCACCTCTAGCTAACGCGGGTTTTAATATATTAGCAGCATCCATAGCACCTTCTCCACCACCAGCACCCACCAGGGTATGTATTTCATCAATAAATAAGATAATTTCACCGTCACTATCTGCTACTTCTTTCACTACGCCTTTTAATCTTTCTTCAAACTCGCCTTTATATTTAGCACCTGCAATTAATTGACCCATGTCTAAAGCAAAAATAATTTTACTTTTTAAATTATCTGGTACATCTCCATTCATAATTCGCATCGCCAATCCTTCGGCAATGGCAGTTTTACCCACCCCGGGCTCACCCACTAAAATGGGATTGTTTTTGCTTCGTCTTGAAAGAATATGAAGGGTTCTTCGGATTTCTTCATCTCGGCCAATCACAGGATCTAATTTTCCTTTATGTGCTAAGTCATTTAAATTTTTTGCATATTTTGATAAAGATTGAAATGAATTTTCCTGCGTTGCCGATTGCACTTTTTCTCCCTTCCTTAATTCTTTAATCGCAGTGATCAATCCTTTTTCAGTGAGCCCTGCATCTTTTAAAATTTTTGAAGCTGTATCACTCACTTGCAAAATGGCAATTAATAAATGTTCTACCGTAACAAATTCATCTCCAAAAGTTTTAAGTGCTCCATTGGCTTTTAATAAAACACTATTTAAGTCTCTACTTAGATTAGTTGCTGGTTCACCACTTGATTGCTTTGGCAAAGTAGGCAAGGCAGCATCTACTTTTTGCATCACCAATAATGGATTCAGATTGTTTTTCTTTAACAAAAATTCGGTAGAGCTGTCCTTATCCAATAAGATGGATTTAAGTAAGTGAAGCGTCTCGATTGATGCATCCTTATTATTATACGCCAATTGTTGAGCTGCCTGAATCGCTTCCTGTGCCTTAATAGTATATTGACTTAAGTTCATGATTTTCCAGTTTGTTGTATACTCTAAAATGCTCAAATATGCATCCATGGTTTAAAAGCAGTAATTATGTCTTAATTCATTGATAAAAACGGAACTAAAGTCAGCTACAACAAGGATTTTCTGCTAATTTTACATGAAATATACCAAAGCAATGAAACATATAAGAAGGCCTTCATTAATGAGAACCATATATGAACATAAAAGTGAACCCATTGCGGATGCAAAAGTATTTTACAAAAGGGTTCTAACTAATTTTTTATGGACGATGATGATACTCAGCTTTTGCCTTTGGATTGGCATTATTGGATACCATTTATTAGGCCCTATGAGCTGGATAGACGCCTTACATAATGCATCTATGATTTTAGGAGGTATGGGGCCTGTCGTGATAATTGAAACATTGGAGGGGAAATTATTTTCCTCCTTTTATGCCTTATTTAGCGGTGTTGTATTTATTACCAATATTGGCGTTTTGATTGCCCCTATTGCGCATCGATTTTTTCATAAAATGAATTTGGAAGATTGACCTATTCTGCAAATACCTTATTGATTAAATCACTAGCAAAACAATTTGGTTTTGACTATTGTGGTATTGCAGCTGCTAAAGAATTAACAGAAGATGCACGCCGTCTTGAAAATTGGTTAACAAAAGGCTATCAAGGCGAAATGCAATACATGGAAAATCATTTTGACCTTAGAGTAGACCCCCGAAAATTAGTACCCGGTGCTAAATCGGTGATTACTTTTTTAAAAAATTATTACCCCGCTTCGCAGGATCAAGATGCGATCAATACGAGTGATCTCAAAATTGCCAAGTATGCTTTGGGCGAAGATTATCATATTGTCATTCGAACACAATTACAAAATATATTAGAGGAGATGCGTTCTAAGATGGGCCAAATTGAAGGAAGGGGATTTGTTGATTCTGCTCCTGTTCTTGAACGCAGCTGGGCTCATTTATCAGGGGCTGGCTGGATTGGCAAAAATGGTAATTTAATTCAGCCCAAAGCCGGTTCTTATTTTTTCATTGCCACTTTAATTGTAGATATTGAATTGGACTATGATGCGCCCTTTACCAAAGATTACTGTGGCAGTTGTACAAAATGTATTGACGCATGTCCTACAGAAGCTATTTTACCTGACAAAACCATTCAAGGCAATCATTGTATCAGCTATTATACCATCGAGTTAAAACAAAATGAAATTGCAAGCAACAAACCCTATAGTGATTGGGCCTTTGGCTGTGATATTTGTCAGGAGGTTTGTCCTTGGAATCGATTTAGCAAGGAACACAATGAATCCCATTTTAAACCCTTGACTGGTTTATTGCAAATGAATACCGATCAATGGTTGCAGATGGAAGAGGAAACTTTTAAAGCAAGGTTTAAAAATTCGCCCTTATTAAGAACTAAATTAAAAGGAATGAAACGAAATATTAATTTTTTACTAGAACAAAGATTGATTGATGGCAGATTGTAAATTTTGCAACTCCATCTCCATTTTACTTCCTAATAATTTTTCATTTAACAAGGTTTGAAATTTCTCCCAAGGATACCATTTCACTTTTTGCTCAAAAGTCCAATGAATCACATAATTTCCTTTTTCTAAAGCAAGCCATTCTATTTTAACTTGATAAGGAGCCTGTCCAGTAGCTACCCAATGATAAGTTACTGATGAATCAGTTTGACTCTCAAGGTGTATGACTTGGGTTCCTATATAGGCAGTATCATGTAGTAATTTTACTTCATTTTGCTTCCAATCACTCATCCATAAATTCCAATGGTTTAAATGAGCAGTATAGTAAGCAATTTTATCTGGGCTTGTTTTAATTTCAATGGCCCTTGAAACGATGACAGTAGAAGGGAATAGCAATGAAATCATGGTCACCAAAATACTAAGCAGCAAAGTACTAATCAATACTAATTTAATGATACGCATTTATTCCCATTTAAATATTTTATAAGCCAATGCATAGACCACTACAATCCATACCAATAAAATGGATATGTCGGCCCATGAGTCTATTAAATTGGCCCCTTCAAAAGAAATATTACGCATCGCATTATTAAAATGCGTTAAAGGTAAAATATTACAAAAAGGTTGTAACCAAGTTGGAAAATTATCAATTGAAAAAAAAGTGCCCGCTAACAAAAATTGAGGAAGTGTAATTAAGTTAGCAAAAGGAGGAATGGTACTTTCTGTTTTAGCAACCCCACTAACAATAAAGCCAAATCCCATAAATAAAATAAGTGCAATAAAACTTAAGCCCATGATGCTTGCAAAAGTGATCCAACCATGTACTAATGTAAATTTGAAAGCAAAATGTCCAATCCCTATGATAATGATAGCGGTAATTAATTGAAATATAACCCTACTCAACGCTTCCCCTAAAATAATATACAATCTTCGAATTGGTGTTGCATAAAATCTTTTCAATACCAATTGCTGTCTTAAATTAAAAAACAAAAAAGCAACGCCAAATACTCCGGCACTTAATAGTGAGAATCCTAATTGACCCGGCAACACAAAATCAATGGTACGATAAATTCGACCTGGCACTTTTTTAACTGTATTGTTAACTACTGCAATACTTGGAGTGCCAGCAAAGCGTTGTTCATTTATTTTAGAGATGACCGAATTTAAAATAGATTTAACCAATTGTATATTTTGCGGATTGGCCGCATCAGAACTTACTAAATTAACAGTATAAGGCAAGTTAGGATTTCCGGTTGCTTTTATATTAATTAATGCAGTGATGCGTCCTTTTGAAAGTTCACTTTGAATTTTAGACGAGTCTCCTTGCACAAATCTAAACCCAGATATATTTTTTATAGTAAGGTAGATGGGATTGGTGGTATCACTCCCTTGATCCATGGCTACATTCACATTAATATTACCACCACTACTTAAAAATCCAAATACAAGGATAAATATCAAGGGAAATGCAATACTAAATATCACCGCCGATGGGCTCCTAAAAGTGGAGCGCAAACTTGCTTTTGTAATAGCAAGCATGGCTTTCAATTGACTGTATTGCGACATATTATTATCTATGATTTACTTCAAAGATAGGCAATCGAGTTTGTGGCTGACCCATCATTTGCCTAATTGATTTCATTTGTTGCAAAACCTCCCATTGATCCAATCCTATTTCCTGTTGAATGGCCTTAGTTTTTACTTCATTCTTATACCCATCTATAAAATCTTCAATTAAAGACTTTGTCTCAGGATAGGTTTTAATACTGTACCCTTTTAGCTTTGCCATTTTAGATGCTGCCAGAAGCGCATCATTTAAACTTCCAATTTTATCAACCAATCCAACTTTAATAGCATCTGCCCCAGTCCATACACGACCCTGTGCAATAGAATCAATGTATTGCATACTTTTTTTACGACCTATTGCCACCCTTGATTTAAAATGATCGTAAACACTATCTACCCCAGCTTGCATCATTTTTTGTTCAGGAATCGTCAAAGCCCTTGTTGCGCTAGGAGCATCAGCATAAGTACCTGTTTTAACTCGATCAAAAGTGATACCTAATTTATTTTTTAAAAATTGAGATGCATTCGGAATGACCGAAAAAACGCCGATAGAACCTGTAATGGTATTGGCGTCGGCAAAAATAGAATCAGCCCCGCAAGCAATATAATATCCGCCAGAGGCTGCCACATTTCCCATACTTACTATGACTGGCTTTTCTTTTTTAAGTAAATCTAATTCTCTCCAAATAATATCACTTGCCAATGCACTACCGCCTGGTGAATTTACCCTTAATACGACAGCATCAATTGATTTATCTTGTCGCAATTTTTGAATGAGTATTCTAAAATCATCACTAGCAATAGAACCTTTTTCTCCTTGCCCCATCACCACATCACCATCTGCAAAGAGTAAAGCAATTTTGCCTCCGCCCGTGCCTCTCAATGCCACATTAGCTGCATATTCATTGATAGAAACAAAAGATATTTTTTCATTATCTGAAAGACGTAATTTTTTATTGATTATTTTTTTAAACTGATCATCATATAACAATCCATCCACTAATTTATAATGTAATGCATCCTGAGCGGATTGAATTTTACCTTCATTGGCAAGGGCCCTAATGGAGTCTCCATTTAAATGTCTCATTTCGGCGGCGCCTTGTATGAAATTTGAATAAATAGAATTCAACCACACCCCAGTTTGTAGTCGATTGGCATCTGACATTTGAGTATACCTAAAAGGCTCGGTGGCACTCTTAAATTTACCTGCATAAAAAATTTGCGGCTCTATTTCGAGTTTGTCAATTAACCCTTTTAAGAACATAGTTTCATAATTAAATCCAGACCATTCTAATCCACCTTGTGGATGCGTATAAATTTGATCGGCCACATTACCCAACATATACCCTTTTTGAGAAATAGTTTCAGCATAAGCGAGTATAAACTTTTTTGATTTCTTAAAATCGATCAATGCTTTTCTAATTTCCTCTGAAGCAGCATAACCGTTTGGATTTTGCGCACATTTAATATAGATCCCTTTGATCGAAGAATCTTTTTTAGCATAATTTAATAAACCAATCAATTCAGACAAGCTAGGTTGTTTACCATTTTTTTTATTTATCAATTCGCTAAATGGATCACTTTTACTTTGCTCCAAAAATGTTTCAGATGCATCAATTACCAATACCGAATTGTTAGCTACTGCTACTTTTTCATCTGAAGAAAAAGCCGCGGCAATTCCCACTAAAATAAAAAATCCAACAAGGGTAAAAACAAATAATGCCAAAAGCGCAGCAAAAAATGATTTAAAAAAACTTTTCATATCATGATGTAATTAAATTAAACCAAATTGCCCAAAATAGTCGGAGATAAAATAGTTTAACGCTGTAAAATTATGGATATTTGAGCTACTTTTATAATCCTTCTATGAACAAAGTATACCTATTGATAGGCGGTAATTTAGGCGACCGATTGGTAAATATGCTAAATGCCATACGTCTTATTGAAATCCAATGCGGAAGAATTATAAAAAAGTCATCCATCTATGAAACGGAAGCATGGGGCTTTACAGACCAACCTCTTTTTTACAATCAAGCTTTATTATTAGAAACCCATTTAGATGCACAAAATTTAATGCAAAAATTTATAGAGATTGAATTAGCATTAGGTCGAAAAAGAGATATTCCTTTAGGTCCTCGCTCTATTGATATTGATATTATTTATTTTAATGAAGACGTGATAGCGCTTCCTAATATTACCATTCCACACCCTCGAATGGAAAAACGAAATTTTGTATTAGCGCCCTTAAGTGAAATGGCACCCCAATATATACACCCGATTTTAAAGCTGTCTAATGCCCAGTTGTTGGAAGATTGCGAGGACAAATCTCATGTGAATAAAAAAAACAATGATTAAGCTTTACGCTTGTTATATTTGAAACGAAGAACTTAGGAAATTATGAAGCATCATTTCATTGCAGTGGAAGGAAATATAGGAGCGGGTAAAACCACTTTGTCACAATTGTTATCGCAACATTTTGATGCCAAATTAATGTTAGAGGAATTTGCCGAAAATCCCTTTTTGACAAAATTTTACGAAAATCCAAAACAATACGCTTTCCCACTTGAATTGTTTTTTTTAGCAGAGCGATTTAAACAACAACAAGAATTAATAAAAAATACTGACTTATTTCAATCTGTCACTATTTCGGATTATTTATTTACCAAATGTTTACTTTTCGCTAAAGTAAATTTACCTGAAGAAGAATTTAGATTATATCAAAAAATGTTTGATGTATTTCATCAACAACTCACCCCTCCTGATATTTTAATTTATTTACATGCCCCAGTGAATAAATTGCAGTCCAATATTAAAAAAAGGAATCGAAAATTTGAACAAGCCATCCCCGACGAATATTTATTCAAATTACAAGAAACCTATACTAGTTATATAAAGCAGCATAATATAAAGACCATTTTCGTTGACGCCAGCAATGCTGATTTCTTATACAACGAAGCCCATTTCAACCTGATTATTGAAGCACTTGATAAAGATTTAGGAGAAGGACAACATTTCATAAATTTACCTTAATGCCTAATATGGAAAATCCATTTCCTACCCAACACGATCCATTAGGTGCCTTACGCATTCATGAATTTAGAAATTTAATGATTGGTCGTTTTTTATTTATCATGGGATTAAGGATGATGGGGACTTTAGTGGGTTGGTGGATTTACGAATTAACCAATGAGCCCTTCGCCATTGGCTTAATAGGACTTGCAGAAGTCATACCAGCCGTTTCATTGGCATTATACGCAGGTCATGTCATTGACATTAGCGAAAAACGAAAGCTTTTATTGAGAGGCGTTATTTTGTATTGGATATGTGCCCTTATTTTACTTTTATTATCTATGAATATAGGGCCAGCTAAATTAAGCTCGCTTCAAATCGCTATTGTAATTTATTTTATTATTTTTTGCACAGGTATTATCCGATCTTTTACTGGCCCCAGCTTTGGTACTATTGTTGGAGGTATTGTACCTAAACCATTATTACAAAATGCGACCACCTGGAGTCAGGGCGTCTGGCTTAGCGCATCAGTACTAGGACATGCTATCGTCGGATTTATCATTGCAGGATTTGGACATACGGGCTCCCTCATCGTAGTGGTAAGTTTAGTAGGTATTGGATACGGGTTTATGGCGATGATAAAACCAAAGCCCCCACATGCAGACGTCAGTGATCAAAAAACTTTAGAGAGCGTTAAAGAAGGCATTCGATTTGTAGTACAATCAAAGGAAGTATTTGGCGCATTGTCTTTGGACTTATTTGCAGTATTATTTGGCGGCGCCGTTGCAATGATCCCTGTATTTGCAAAAGATATTTTAAAAGCAGGTCCCATTGGTTTCGGATGGTTGAATGCAGCGTCAGATATGGGTGCAATTATTATTATATTTATCATTACACTTTTCCCAGCCAACCGAGGTCAAGGAAAAAAATTATTATTAGCAGTGGCAGGATTTGGAATATGTATTATTGTATTTGCCTTATCAAAAATATTTTGGCTTTCTTTTACCATGCTCCTTTTAAGTGGCGTGCTAGATGGGTTTAGTATGATTGTGAGAGGTACCATTGTTCAATTAAAGACCCCCGATCATATGCGGGGTAGAGTCATGAGCGTAAACTCCATGTTTGTGAACAGTAGTAACGAGTTAGGTCAATTTGAAAGTGGGGTGGCAGCAAAAGCGATGGGCGTAATTCCATCCGTTGTGTTTGGAGGTGCCATGACTTTATTAGTAGTGGGTATTACTTGGTTTAAAGCTCCTTCATTAAAAAAGATGGAATATTAAACAAGTAAAATTTATTTAGCCAATAAACCCTTCATTACCGAGTGTACTGCAGGACAAAATTCTGCATTTTTCATAGTTACAGGAATACGCTTATAAAATACATCCTCATCTGTATAGGGGAATCTTTGGCAATCAGAAGGTCGATGATCATAAATACTGCAAGCATTATCCTGTCCTAGAAATGGACATGGTTTTTGTTTTAAAACATAATCTCCATCCTTATCCATCGATAAATAGGTGTCTATAAATTCCATTTCCTTTAGTCTTAAATACTTGCTGATTCTTTTAATATCGGGCATCTTAAAGCGAGGCGAATAATTTTTGCAACAACGAGCACAATCTAAGCAGTTTACTTTTTCAAAAGCAGCCTCATGCAGGTCAGGCAACTGCTTCATAATTTTTCGTTTATCTTCCTTTTTTAAAAAATATTCGAGTTTTTTAAGCAATTCAGGCGCAGGAGCTTCAAATAATTGTTCAGTAGATTTGTCCATAGATTGCCCCAAAAGTAAACCATTTATCATTCATCCACAAGCTTTCCCCATCCATTGAATCCTCCATATGAAGCAGGGGTTTATGTAGTATCTTTGAGGCAATTTTTTAAACAACCCTATTTATGTTGCAATTAGACACCAACGGAGCGGAATTTATCAAAAGACATATTGGTCCAAATAGCGAGGATACCCAAAGTATGCTATCTACTATTGGCATCAAATCGATAGACGAACTTATTAATAAAACAGTTCCTGATATTATTCGTTCCAAAAAGCCAATGCAAATTCCTCCAGGCTTGAGTGAATATGAAATGTTGCAATCCTTAAAAAAGATAGGAGAAAAAAATATCATCGCTTCCAATTTTATTGGACAAGGTTATTATGGCACCATCACCCCTAGTGTGATTTTAAGAAATATTTTCGAAAACCCAGGTTGGTATACTCAGTATACTCCTTATCAAGCTGAGATAGCACAAGGCCGTTTAGAAAGTTTATTGAACTTTCAAACTATGGTTACAGATTTAACGGGAATGGCCATAGCTAACGCTTCTTTATTAGACGAAGCCACGGCTGCTGCCGAAGCGATGGCAATGATTTTTAATCATGTCAACAAATCAGATAATATAACGCAACCTAAATTGTTTGTAGACCAATATATCTTTACTCAAACAAAAGATGTTTTAAGCACAAGAGCTCAACCAATTGGCATTGAATTGGTAGAAGGCGATTACCAAACATCTAAAATTGATAATAGCTATTTTGGCGCGATCATACAATACCCAAACAGTAAAGGTAGCATTGAAGATTATGAACAATTTATTGAAGCCGTTCATCAAGCAGGTGGAATGGTTATAGTCATTGCAGATATTTTGGCTTTAACATTACTAAAAAGCCCAGGTGAATTAAAAGCCGATGTCGCAGTTGGAAATACGCAGAGATTTGGGGTTCCTATGGGATTTGGCGGACCACATGCGGCCTACTTTGCTACTAAAGATGAATTTAAAAGAGGCATGCCTGGAAGATTAATCGGAGTTAGTGTAGACGCACAAGGCAATAGAGCATTGCGCATGGCATTACAAACGCGCGAACAACATATAAAAAGAGAAAAAGCCACTTCTAATATTTGTACTGCACAAGCTTTATTAGCCAATATGGCGGTCATGTATGCCGTATATCATGGACCTGCTGGATTGAAAAAAATTGCAACCAGCGTGCATGCACTAACACAACATTTGGATCAGCAACTTCAATCCTTAGGCATACAACAAGTAAACTCATTTTATTTTGATACCCTTCATGTAACGAATATAGATGTTGCTCAATTGAAAAAATTAGCAACCGAGGCTGAAATTAATTTGCACTATATAAATAGTAGTTCAGTGAGTATTACCTTGGATGAAACAACAACTGAAGTACAGGTTCAAAATATAGTTCAACTATTTGAGAAATTAACAGGTAAAAAAGCGACTGCTTTAAATGCAGGTGTGAAAAATGAAAATATTCCTGCCCCATTAATTAGAACTTCGCCTTATTTACAACATCCTGTATTTAATATCCATCATAGTGAAACACAAATGATGAGATATATTAAACAACTAGAAAATAAGGACCTTGCTTTAAATACAAGTATGATTAGCTTAGGCAGTTGTACTATGAAATTAAATGCAGCGACCGAAATGATTCCAGTAAGTTGGCCTGCATACAGCAGCATGCATCCATTTGCGCCGCAACACCAAACTTTAGGCTATCAGGAAATTGCAAAGGAACTAAGCCATTATTTATGCGAAACCACTGGTTTTACAGCTTGTAGTTTACAACCTAATAGTGGTGCACAAGGTGAATATGCAGGATTATTAACCATCCGTACTTATCACCAACATCATCAACAAGCACATCGTAATATTGTATTAATTCCGATAAGCGCTCATGGCACCAACCCTGCTAGTGCGGTGATGGTGGGCTTTAAAGTCGTCGTGGTGGCTTGTGATCCCGCAGGAAATATTGATATGCATGATTTGAAAGAAAAAGCATTATTACATAAAGATAATTTAGGTGCCTTAATGGTAACTTATCCATCTACGCATGGTGTTTTTGAAGAAACCATTATAGAGATTTGTGATTTGATTCATGAACTAGGCGGATTAGTATATATGGATGGCGCAAACATGAATGCCCAAGTAGGACTCACTAGTCCAGGAAATATTGGAGCAGATGTATGTCACCTTAACTTACATAAAACATTTGCCATTCCACATGGTGGCGGTGGTCCTGGCATGGGACCCATTTGTGTAAATGATAAATTAGCACCTTTCTTACCAGGACATAGCTTTAATGGCAATGCTAAAAACGCAGTGAGTGCCGCTCCATTAGGATCAGCTAGCATTTTATTAATTAGTTACGCATATATAAAATTGTTGGGTGCTAAAGGATTAGAATTATCCACCGCCTACGCTATTTTAAATGCGAACTATATGAAATCTAGATTGGAAAAATTTTATCCAATACTATATACAGGGAAAAATGGCACTTGCGCACATGAATTCATCATCGACTTACGTCCTTTTAAAACAAGTGCAGGTATTGAAGCCGAAGATGTAGCAAAGCGATTAATTGATTTTGGTTTCCATGCACCAACAGTAAGCTTCCCAGTGGCAGGTACCATTATGATTGAACCTACTGAAAGCGAAGACAAAGCAGAATTAGACCGTTTTTGCGATGCACTTATTGCGATATATGAAGAAATCAAATCCATTGAAAAAGGAGAACTAGATAAAACAGATAATCCTTTGAAAAATGCCCCACATACTCAAAAAGTAATTTGCGCAGACGAATGGAATCATAAATATACTCGTCAACAAGCAGCGTTCCCACTTTACTTTGTTCAGCAAACTAAGTTTTGGCCAACGGTAGCAAGGGTAAACAATACGCATGGTGACCGAAATTTGATATGCACCTGCGAGCCAGTTGCTTCCTACGCATAAGCTTGTATTGAAACTACGCTAGTTTAAAATAAATTTACAAAGCCTTCCTCTCAATTGAAAGAGGAAGGCTTTATTTTATGCAGTGGTTGCGGTATCAGCAATAGTAGCAGAGAGGGTGTTATTGTTTAACATAAACTCATACAACGAAATAATTTTTTCTTTGTCTTTTATAACATATTGCATTTTCTCGAGGTCCTCTTCTAATATTTTTAATTTCCCATTTTCCATCATATACTTTGAAGAAAATTGATTCAAATGAGACTCGTCTGCAGGATCCGCCATCATTTCCTCCTTGATCATTTGACCCTCTCCTATCAATACCCATAAAATATTAAGATCATTGTATTGTTCGTGAATCTTAATTAAAATATCCGAACCTACCGAGCCTAGATTTCGAAGTTGTTTTGAAAAATAGCCATTTGACAAGTGGATTTTTTTTTCAAAGGCATGGGGGCTGATGTTTCTAAATTTCAGATACATGGCAATGCGTTCAATGGGTTTCATAATAGTTTCAGTTTAATGATGGATTGTTTGAAAATTTTTAATCAAACTTTTTTCAAAACCAAATTAATATTATAAAACAGGAAAGATCCTCGTCGTAGGCCTCATTTTTTTAAAAATCAAAAAAATGAGGCCTAGGCCCTATGGCAAATATGAAAAAATTAGGAGGGAAGTCTATTGCTTCTCGTTTAAAGTTAGCCATCTTAATTCCGCAGCTTCCAATGTTTGATTTAAAGTGCCTAATTCTTCACTTAATTGTATGATGGCATTATAGTCTAAGCTAGCATCATTTAATTTTTCGGATAACAATACTTTTTTACTTTCCATTTCAGGAATAGATTTATTAAGGTTATCCAATTCATGCTTTTCTTTAAAAGTCATTTTCTCAATCCCTTTTTTATTATTCACGGCAACCGGCTCTTGCGCGATCACTGTTTCTTTTTTAGAAATAGCAAACTCCTTCGGTGTCGTAATATCCGAACTAACAGAAGCTAAATTTTGTTTCGATTTTTCAAGTATTCTGTACTGTGTATAATTACCAGGGTAATCACGAATCACTCCATTTCCTTCAAAAATGAATAAATGATCCACCAACTTGTCCATAAAATACCTATCGTGCGAAACCAATAAAACGCAACCTGCAAAATCAATCAAAAATTGTTCTAGCACTGCTAAAGTAGGTAAGTCTAAATCATTAGTGGGCTCATCTAAAATTAAAAAATTAGGATTCTTAAATAAAATGGTGAGCAATTGCAACCTCTTTTTTTCACCACCACTCAAAGCACTCAAATAAGTGTATTGCTTATCGGGTGTAAATAAAAACAATTCTAAAAATTGTGCCGCATTTAAGGAGCCCCCGCTTGCCAATGGAAAATTTTCGGCAAAGGTTTTTAAATACTCAATCACACGCATGTCTTTTTTATACGTAAGCCCTTCCTGTGAAAAATGACCAAAGACTATAGTATCTCCCACATTAATTTTACCACTATCAGGAAGAGTGATACCCTGTAATATTTGTAAAAATGTCGATTTCCCTACCCCATTTTTCCCTACGACACCAATGCGCTCCCCCTTACTAAAAGTATAATCAAAGCCTTTTAATACCACTGTATCCCCGTATGATTTATATACTTTTTTTGCTTCTATGATTTTTCCCCCTAATCGGGTCATCTTCATATCTAATTGCAAATTGGTCTCTTCTATTTTTTGTTTTGCTCTTGCTTCTACCTCATAAAAGTTATCCTGTCTGCTTTTACTTTTTGTGGTCCTTGCCTTGGGTTGCTTGCGCATCCACTCTAGTTCCTTTCGAAATGTATTTTTTGCTTTATCGATACTAGCGAGTTCTGATTCGATACGGGCTGCTTTTTTTTCTAAATAATTTTCGTAATCTCCTTTGTAACTATATAAGTTTTCACGCTCCAACTCCCATATCTCATCAGTCACTGCCTCTAAAAAGTATCGATCATGCGATACCAATAACAAAGTCACTTTTTCTTGCAATAAATAATTTTCAAGCCATTCAATCATATTTAAATCCAAATGATTCGTAGGCTCATCCATCAACAATAAAACATGCTTAGGTTCAAATCCAATTTGAATTAAAGTTTTAGCCAAAGAAACACGCTTGCGTTGCCCCCCACTTAATTTGGAAACTGGTTGTTCTAAATGATGAATATTTAATTGGGTTAATATGGTTTTTACTTTTGACTCAAAGTCCCATGCACTGCGTTCTTCCATTTCCACAATAGCATCCATAATCTTGTCATCGTCTCCACTCTCCATGGCCATCTCATAATTACTAATCGCTTTCATGACAGGATGCTCCTGATTAAATAAATTTTGAGTAACAGTCGCTGTCTCAATAAATTGAGGGTCCTGCTCAAACATAACCAAATGAACATCTTTATGAATTTTAGCCGTTCCCGAATCGGGCACTTCTCCTTTTCCAGCTAAAATGCGTAATAGGGTTGTTTTGCCCACCCCGTTTCTTGCAATAAGTGCAATACGGTCCCCTTCATTGATATTAAAATTAATCCCTTTAAAAAGCGGTTGAATACCATAACTTTTTGTCAAATTTTCTACTGAAACATAATTCATGGCGCAAAGATAAGCGGGGACGAGGAGTATGACACTTTTTAGCTAGGCTTTAGCTAAAAAATAGTGTAAAAACATGGGAAGATTGTACTTTTGCCTTCGTTATAGTATAAAAGTAAAAAAATGAAGCAATTTGAGGTTCCAATAGGCTATCGTAGTTCCTTGATTTCTGCTATTAAACAAAAGCGAAAAGAGGAAGATCCTCTCAAAAAGGATACCCAACCTACCTTGCTTGATTTAGGCAACTTAAAGATTTATTTAGCCCGTCATTTTGGTTTTTGCTATGGTGTAGAAAATGCCATCGAAATTGCTTATAAAACCATTGAGGAAAATAAAGGGAAGCGCATTTATTTATTAAGCGAAATGATTCATAATCCGCAAGTCAATAATGACCTAATTCAAAAAGGCGTTCAATTTTTACAAGACACACAAGGCAAAGAATTAATTCCCCTTTCACAATTAACTAAAGAAGATATTGTCATCATTCCTGCTTTTGGAACCACCATCGAAATGGAAAAAAAGATGAATGGTATGGGAATAAATGTGCAACAATATAATACGACCTGCCCTTTTGTTGAAAAGGTTTGGAATCGAGGTGATCAAATAGCAAAAAAAGGATACAGCATTATCATTCATGGAAAACCAAAGCACGAGGAAACCCGCGCCACTTTTTCACATGCCGCTGCAAACGCACCTTCCCTGATTGTGAATGACATGGAAGAAACACAATTACTTATTAAAATCATGACAGGCGCCTTACCACTTTCTGATTTTGATAAATATTTTGCTGATAAATGTAGTAAAGGATTCGACCCTGTGAAGGATCTAGTTAAAATTGGAGTAATTAATCAAACGACACAATTAGCAACAGATACCCAAGCCATCTCTGACGTATTAAAAAACACGATAATTGCCAAATATGGAATAGATCAATTACAAGAACACTTTGCGGACACGCGTGATACTTTATGTTATGCGACTAATGACAATCAGTCAGCAGTAAATGGTTTATTAGAATTACCGGGCGATTTGGCAATTGTGATGGGTGGAAAAAACAGTAGCAATAGCTCGCATTTAGTAGAATTATGTGAAAATAAATTACCTACCTATTTTATAGATAGCGCAGAAAATTTAATCAGCCCTACTTCAATCAAACAAACCAATTGGAGAAATAAAGAAGAAAGTATGGTAAGTAATTATTTGCCATTAAATAAACAAACTACCATCTTAATGACCAGTGGCGCCAGTTGTCCAGACACAGTAGTAGAAGCAACGATTCAAAAATTAGCATCTTACTATAATGTCGAAGCAGCCTTAGAAAAAGTAACTTTATCTATTTTAGCGCAATAGGTCGTTTGCCCATGACAATGCCAGATTTAATTGTTCCTCTCTTGTCATATTAGAATTATCCAAAACCTTGGCATCCGATGCTTGTCTTAAAGGACTATGCTCACGAGTGGTATCCATCAAATCACGATGTTCTAAATTTTCTGAAATCTCCTCCTTTGTAATGGAAGCATTGGTTGCACTCAATTCTAAAAATCTTCTTTGCACACGAATAGCAGGATCTGCTGTAACAAATATTTTTAATTCGGCTTCTGGAAATACGACGGTTCCAATATCACGGCCATCCATGACAATACCTTTATCTTTCCCCATCACATGTTGCTGTGCTACTGCAAAATTGCGCACATCACTTATAGCAGCCACTTCACTTACTTTTTGGCTTACCCTCATTTCCCTAATTTCAGCTTCCACATTTTCGTCATTTAAATACATATCACTTTTTTGTGTAGTTGAATTGTATTTAAAATATAATTTTATTTGAGTCAATGCATTTAATACACTCGCTGTATCATTAAAATCAATTTGGTGTCTTAATAAATACAAAGCAATGGCGCGATACATAGCACCTGTATCAATAAACACATAGGCCAATTGAGCGGCAAGCGCTTTAGCTAAGGTGCTTTTACCGCATGACGAATATCCATCTACCGCAATTATAATTTGTTTAGTACTCATTAAGCAACATTAATGGTTTGCGTTTTAGGTAAATTCGCATTTCGGATTGCAATTTGACGAACTGCTTGTGAAACCACCAATCTTAATGCCTCCTTTGAAACTTCATCCTTACCTACCATCGCAGGCACTCCTTCGTCGCCCCCTTCTCTAATCGACTGTACCAAAGGAATTTGACCAAGAAATGGTAAATCATATTCACTCGCTAAATTTTGTCCTCCCTCTTTCCCAAATAAATAATATTTATTATTAGGTAATTCTGCAGGCGTGAAATAAGCCATATTTTCAACGAGTCCAATGATAGGTACTTTAATATTGGCTTGACCAAACATAGCAATTGCTTTTTTGGCATCCGCCAATGCCACCGTTTGAGGCGTTGTTACAATGACCACACCTGTCACAGGAACTGTTTGCATAATCGTTAAATGAATATCCCCAGTGCCAGGAGGCATGTCAATCACTAAATAATCCAACTCACCCCAATCTACATCGGTAATAAATTGTCGAATAGCACTACTCGCCATGGGGCCTCTCCAAACGACTGCATCTTTTTCATCAACTAATAAACCAATACTCATTAATTGAATGCCAAATTTTTCCAATGGCAAGATGATTCCTTTTCCATCTTCGTCTTTCATTAATGGACGTTGCCCTCTTACACCAAACATAATAGGAACACTTGGCCCGTATATATCGGCGTCCATCAATCCCACTTTTGCTCCGCCTTCTGCTAAGGCCAATGCTAAATTTGCCGACACGGTGCTTTTACCAACGCCCCCTTTTCCACTCACCACCGCAATGATATTTTTTACTTTTGATAAAACTGTTTTTTCATCCTGCCTTAAACTAGTTGTATTAGAGGTAAAGCTTACGATCACTTTTGCTTCCTTATTCACTAATAATTTGATGGCATTTTCACAAGCATTTTTCATCAAATCCTTCATTGGACAAGCTGGGGTTGTTAATACAATTGTAAAACGCACTTCACTTCCATCCACTACTAAATCCTTAATCATATTCAATGTCACTAAATCCTTACCTAAATCGGGTTCTTGTACATTACTCAATGCATTCAATATAGATTCAACTGTCATTTTGAAAGTTTTTGTTAAAAAAAATAGCGCCGTGCAAAGTTAAGTCTCAATAGGCTTATTTTGTAGTTTTAATAGTAGGATTATCCATTATTATTTAAAAACAACCTAATTCTTTCATCAAAATTGGTGCGGTTTTTAAAGGATTGCCCCTTAATTTTGCACCACATGCGACATCGTATACTTTTTTTATTAATCATTGGTTTTGCACTATCCAGCAAAACGGCTTTTGCCCAAACCACTACCCCTGATGTTTACCGGGATTCGGTCATACAATTATATGGGGTCATTATGACGGCCGATAGTTTAAAGGCCATTCCTTTTGCAAGTGTTCTAGTGAACAAAAAAGGACGAGGGACCATCACAAATAATCAAGGTGTTTTTTCGATTGCAGTAAATAAAGGAGAAAGTATTACTTTTTCTTGTATTGGATTTAAAAATAGAACCATTTTGATTCCTGATAATTTGGAAGGCAATCAATATAGTGTCATTCAATTAATGGTCAATGATACCAATTTTTTACCAGCTACTATTTTAAGGCCTCGTCCCACCAGAGCTCAATTTGAACGCGATTTTGTGAATGCAAAAATAGATGACGAATTATACGAGACAGCAAGAAAAAACACAAGCGCTAGTCAAAAAAGAATTATTTTATCTAGCTTACCATTTGATGGTAAGGAAGCCGTTGGCGCTTCCTTAAATCAGCAGGCTTCAAAATATTATTATTCGGGACAATTGCCTCCTATGAATATTTTGAATCCCTCTGCTTGGAAAAGTTTTATCAATGCATGGAAAAGGGGTGATTACAAATCAAGAAAAAAATAGTACATGAAAAGTATTGCAGTCATTGGCGCAGGTACCATGGGAAATGGGATTGCCCATGTATTTGCACAAAAAGGGTTCATTGTTCATTTGATTGACACACAAGCCTTCGCTTTAGAAAAAGCCATTGCCACCATTGAAAAAAATATTGACAGACAAATTACAAAGGGCACCATTACTGCCGATTCTAAATCATCCACCCTATCAAATATTACCACCTACACCGAAATGGCTTTAGGCATTGGCAATGCCGATTTAATTATTGAAGTGGCTACCGAAAATAGCGAAGTAAAAAAAAGTATCTTTTCAAAAATGGATCAGCTAGCAAAGCCAGGCTGTATTTTAGCGACTAATACTTCCTCCATCTCCATTACCGAATTAGCAAATGTCACACAACGACCAGCACAGGTCATAGGAATGCACTTTATGAATCCAGTTCCAGTAATGAAATTAGTGGAAATTATAAATAGTCATTACACCGATTCAAAAGTAACACAAGCCATTGTTGACTTAACAAAACAACTTGATAAAATTCCTTGCGTGGTTCATGATTTTCCTGGTTTCATTGCCAATCGAATTTTAATGCCGATGATTAATGAAGCCATCATAGCATTATCTGAAGGCGTAAGTGACGCTGCCACTATTGACCAAATTATGAAATTAGGTATGGCGCATCCAATGGGTCCATTGCAATTAGCAGATTATATTGGACTTGATGTATGTAAAAATATTTTAGAGATCATGGAGGCGGGATTTAAAAATTCAAAATACGCACCTGCAGCTTTATTGATACAAAAAGTGGCGGAAGGGAAATTAGGCGTAAAAACAGGAACCGGTTTTTATACTTATTAAACTAAGGCAGTTGCGTAATGCAACCCTTGGATATCATTTAATTTATGCAGCACTTCCTCCAATCTGCTTTTTGGAATCCCCACTTTTAAGCAAACAAATAATTGCGCCGATTGGGTGACGACCGAACAATTGTATTGTTTCACCACCATCATTACTTCATTCATTTGATGGTAATCAAAATTAATTTCATAGGTCAGCTCTACCGCTTTTTGAATCATGGGAGATAATTGCAAAGCCAAAGAGGTGGCTGTTTTATAAGCATTGATTAATCCAGGAACACCCAACAATGTGCCTCCAAAGTAACGCACCACCACCACTAATATATTGGTCAAGCCTTTGCTATCTATTTGACCCAAAATAGGCCTTCCTGCCGAACCCGCTGGTTCTCCATCATCATTAACTCTAAAATCTGCACCATCTACACCTAATCGGAAAGCAAAACAATGATGCACCGCCTTGGGGTGTTCTTTTTTTAAAAGGGCTATTAACTTTTTACAAGTCTCCCTATTTTGTGCTGGATAGGAATAGGCAATAAATTTGCTGCCCCTTTCTTTAAATTCAGCCATAGCCGGTTGCTCAATAGTATAATAATGAAAAGGGTCCATGGGTAAAATAGGAAATGAATTTATTTAAACAAAGCTAGTTCATAATGCCTAATCATTAGTAACATTGCAGTATGAGTTTACATGAAATCAAGCAATCCTTAAAATTACAATTAGCTGAAAAATTGGATGCCGTTGAATTGAACAGCTTATTATCCCTATTAATGGAACATGTTACTGGGTGGAATCAAGTGCAACAAGTCCTTCACAAAAATGATCCGTTAACTGAATCACAATTAGATCAATTAAAAAATGCAGCCAAGGAATTAGCAGCAGACAAGCCAATTCAATATATTTTAGGCAAGGCTTGGTTTATGGGTAAGGAATATTTTGTAAATGAAAATGTATTAATCCCTCGTCCCGAAACAGAAGAACTAGTGGATTGGATTAGCGAATACGCACATATAATCAATAAACCATTACAGCTTTTAGATATTGGAACAGGATCTGGTTGTATCGCCATTTCATTAAAGTTAGAATTACCTAATTGCAGCATCACAGGATTAGATGTGAGTAGCCCTGCATTAGAAGTTGCCAAAAAAAATGCAACTCATTTAAATGCAGCTATTGAATGGGTGGAGCAAGATATTTTAATGTCTGCTTCCTTACCAGCTTCATATGATATTATTGTCAGCAATCCACCCTATATACCTTTTAATGAAAAAGCAAACATGCAAGTGCAAGTGAAAAATTTTGAACCTGCTATTGCTCTATTTGTTACCAATGAAGACCCCCTTATTTTTTACAGAATCATTGCCAGACTAGGTAAACAATACCTGAACCCCAATGGTCAATTATTTTTTGAAATGCATTATGATCAAGGAAAAGCCATTGTTGCTTTATTTGACGAAATGGGTTACCATGCTGAATTACTTCAGGATATGTTTGGTAAAGACAGAATGATTAGGGCAAGTTTGAAACCTAGATAATATGAAATCCAACCATGGTTAATGAGAAGGATCAACAGCAATAACTGGCGTAGCACCTAATTGCTTGATAATCTGCATCACTCTAATGGTCATTCCTAAACTTGCTACACTATCCCCATTAATGACTACGGATGGCTTCTCGGTTTCCTTAGCTAGAATAAGTTTCAATTGACTGGATAATGAATCCAAGTGAACAGGAGCGGATCCAAGAAACAATTTTTGCTCTTTATCAATTGTCACCACCACCGTTTGTTTCGCTTTAGTATCAGTAGCTGATTTAGGATTAGAAACTTTAATCACATTAGGATTTGCTAATGTTGAGACAATCAAGAAAAATAATAATAAAATAAATAAGATATCATTTAAAGCGCCAGTGTGTACTTCGGGTGAATGTCTTAATCTTGGTTTTAAATTCATAACTAAATGGATTAAGAATGAGTAGGCTCTTGTAAAATATCTAAAAAATCAGCACTCGCTACTTCCATTTTATTTGCAGTTTTATCAATTTGAGTAGATAAATAATTATGGCCAACATAAGCGATTAATCCAATAATTAAACCTGTTGCAGAAGTAATCATTTTAGTATAAATACCTCCAGCAATAGTATTTAAAGTATACTCCCCAGTTGAAGCAATACCATAAAACAATTGTACCATACCAATAATGGTCCCTAAAAACCCAAACATAGGTGCGATACCAGCAATCAAGGAAAGTATATTTAAATTACGTTCCATAGAGTACATCTCTAATTTCCCAACATTTTCCATGCTTTTTTCAATAGCATCTAAGGGCTTACCAACTCTCATGATTCCCTTTTCAATCATTTTGGCAACAGGATTATCTGTATTTTTTGCTAATGCTTTTGCAGCGGCTAAATTTCCTGAAATAATATTATCTCGAATAATCAACATGAATTTAGGATCAATGGTACCTGATTTTTTTATAGCGATGGCGCGCTCAAAAAAAACATAGATAGCAATTACTAATAAAATATACAATGGATACATAATATATCCCCCTTTTTGCAATAAGCTTAATAAGGATATTTTATTTTCAGCAACTTGTAACAAAAACAACATGGCGTTAAATTTATATTTTAAAGTTAAAAGGTTTTACTTAAAAAAAGGGCTATGTGAATAACTATCAATTTGTTAAAATATTTCCACCAAATGCACAAGCACTTCCACCGCTTTTTGCATATCTGCAACCCCAATCCACTCATGCTTGCTATGTATGGCTTGCATGCCTGTAAATATATTAGGTGCCGGCAAGCCTAGGAAACTTAATCTACTACCGTCCGTACCCCCTCTAATGGGTTCCACTATTGGAGTGACCCCTGCCATTTGATATGCCATTAAAGCTTTTTCAACTAAAATAGGGTGCAGGTCAATCACTTCTTTCATATTTCTATATTGCTCCTTTACTTTAAAGTGAACGGTTGCTTTTGAAAAATCAGGATTTTGCAACAATACTTTTTCAGCAATCTCTTTCAATTGTTGGGTGTACTCTTTTAATTTAAAAGTTGCATGGTCTCGTATTAAAAATTCTATACTCGCTTTTTCTGCTCCTCCTGAAATATGATGGGGATGTATAAAACCCTGTTTCCCTTCGGTATGTTCAGGACTCCAACTATCTTTTGGCAAAGCCGCAATAATTTCACCCGCAATCTTAATGGCATTTTGCATGACCCCTTTTGCAGCACCTGGATGCGCAATCACACCTTGAATATCCATGGTTAAACTATCCGCGCTAAAAGTTTCCATTTCAAAACAGCCCAATTCGCCACCATCCAAAGTATAGGCATAATCCGCCCCTAATTTTTTTAAATCCAAAAAATCGGTACCCCTACCCACTTCTTCATCTGGCGTAAATAATAATTTTAAAGTGCCATGTTGTAATTCGGGATGGGTGATTAAATAATGAGCCAATTCAACAATAATAGCCACTCCTGCTTTATCATCTGCTCCTAATAAAGTAGTGCCGGATGCCGAAATAATATCCTTTCCAATAAAATTTTTCAAATACGGATAAGCCTCAGTAGTGATCATTTGCGTAGGATCATCTGGAAGCACTAATGGTTGGCCATTATAATTTTTATGCAAGATAGGCTTCACACCTGTGCCACTACAATCAGGCGCTGTATCAACATGCGCACAAAAACACAAGACTGGTTTTGCTTCGTTTGAATTTGACAAAAGAGTAGCCATCACATACCCATGTTCATCCATTTCTACTTGCTGTATTCCCATCTCTTCTAATTCCTGAACCAATAATCGAGATAAATTTTTCTGTTTATCAGTCGAAGGAAAACTGTTGCTTTCGGGATCGCTTTGGGTATCTATTTGAACATACCGCATGAATCTTTGCGCAACTTGTAATTGATCAAATGCCATAATTAATAAAATAGCTTTGGTTTATTTAAGCTAAAGAATGCTTGAAGTTAATTTGATTTAGGCAATAAAAAAAGGCTTCCTTTTACACCCAAAAGATGAAAAAGAAGCCTTCTTAATTATTCAATATGCTACTATGGCATAATTATTTTAGAGGGCGTATCAATACTTACTAATTCTAAATCAAAAGTTAAGTCCTGTCCTGCTAATGAATGATTGGCATCCAATACCACTACTTCCTCTTTTACTTCCACCACCATTACTTGAAATTGTTGACCTTGACCATTATTCATTGTCAATGCCATTCCAACTGCTGGATTTAAATCGGCAGGAAATTGTGATTTAGGGAATTCTACAATCATTTCGGGTTGTTTTGCACCATACGCTTCCATAAATGGAATATGAATCGTTTTTTTCTCTCCTACTGTCATTCCTAGTACACCGCTGTCAAAACCTGGAATAACCATCCCTGTACCCACTTCAAATTCTAAAGGGGCTCTACCTGTTGAGGAATCAAATGTTTCACCACTAGTTAATGTACCGTGATAATGCACTTGAATGGTATCCCCATTTTTTACTTGTTGCATATTGTTTTATTTTTAATAAAGCACCTAGGGTGCAAAGCGCAAAAGTACATAATTATGACAGATAAACTAACTTTGCCCCATGGACAAAAAACCTAGGATTGTTTTTATGGGTACGCCCGCCTTTGCGGTCGCTTCATTAAGTGCTTTATTAGAAGCTAAAATGAATGTGGTAGGCGTTGTTACGGCACCTGATAAGCCAGCTGGTAGAGGCATGCAGCTGCAACAAAGTGCAGTAAAACAATTTGCAGTGGCGAATGATTTACCCATTTTACAACCCGACAAATTAAAATCACCTGGCTTTTTTGAAGCATTAAGCCAATGGAAACCCGATATTCAAGTGGTGGTGGCTTTTAGAATGTTACCTGAAACCATTTGGTCATTACCAGCCATGGGCACTTTAAATGTACATGGATCTTTACTTCCTCAATACCGTGGCGCTGCCCCCATTAATTGGGCCTTGATCAACGGCGAAAAGGAAACAGGGGTCACTACCTTTCAATTACAACATGCAATAGATACAGGTGCGATATTATTACAACAACGCATTCCTATTTCACCTAATATGAATGCCGGCGAATTGCATGATACTATGATGGTATCAGGTGCGCAATTATTAATAAAAACTTTGGAAGGCTTATTTAGCAATTCCTTAAAAAGCATCCCACAACAGGAATCAAACACCATTCAACATGCTCCTAAAATTTTTACAAAAGATTGCGAAATAAACTGGGAAGCACCGGTAGAAAAAGTACATAATCTAGTTCGTGGCTTAGCCCCTTTTCCTGGCGCCATTACAAAAATAGATGGGAAGTTGGTGAAATTATTTAACACACATATTAAGAAGGAGCAGCCAAAAGAGACGCCAGGTAGTTTTATCACCGATGGAAAAACATACGCTCAAATTGCATGCACAGATGGATATATTATATTAGAGGATATACAATGGGAAGGGAAAAAACGAATGCCCATTATAGATTTTTTAAGAGGCTATAGAAAACCTTCCTAAAAAGATAATTGATATTATTTCAAAGCAGCATTTAATTCATCAAGGGTAACAATACCTTGATGTCTCCATGTTTCTTTTCCGTTTTTATAAACAATAAAAGTTGGAAGCCCATCTGAATGCAAAGCCCTCATCACTTCAATATCATTACCTCCATCTACGGCTAAAAAATAATAAGGAGTTGTATTTTGCTTTTTTAACTCAGCTAAAACTGGTAACATTTTTCGACAAGGGGGGCACCAATCGGCACCTATATCTACTAATACTTTCTTGTTTAATGAAATGGTTTTATTAAAATCATTCATGTTCATTTGAGGCTGATCGCCTGAACCTTCTACTGGAAAGCCATTCATTTTCCAATTACTCATCCCACCTTCTAAATTGATTACCTTATACCCTTTTTGAGTTAGATAAGTTTGAGCAGCAGCACTGCGTCCACCAGCTTGACAATACACATAAACTGGCTGATTTTTATCGAGATGTTGTGTTCTGTCTGCAAATTCATTTTTATCAATCCAATTAGCTTGTAATGCATGTTGAATATGGCCTCCGTTGAATTCGCCTGCCGTTCTTACGTCTAATATTTGTATCCCCTTGGCAGTAATTGCTTGTTTAAAGTCAAGGACACTTAAAGTAGAGGGTGTTGAAGGAGATGGTTGTTGACTATTTGTATTAGGTTGACCACAGCTTACCAAAAAAAATCCCAATAAAATTAGGGAAGAAAAAAATTTACACTTCATGAAATGAATTTAATACGTAACCGTAATTTGAAAAGTTTTATTGGTGATGCCTAAAATCGCAGCTGCTGCATCACTTAGTCGATATTGAATTGAATTACTTACTTCAGGAAGCGCATTAATCACTTTAGCACAAATTGTTTTTAAATCGGAGGTTGTAATTCGAACAATGGTCCCAATTGGAATTTCATTAGTCAGTATATAAAATTTTTTATCCTGCCAACCACTGATACTTTTAAAAACTGATGCAGTTCCATCTAAAGTTTGAAACGAAGCCGTTTTTTTTTGATCCGAAAATAAAGAAGCAAAATAACCTTCTTCTGTTTTTGAACCATTTACATTTACCATTTGATCATTCACAATGGCATGATGAACACTGTCATTCAGCCTTGCTTTTTCCTTGTTTAAAGAAATGATTTGTAAAGTATTTTGACGAACGGTATCTACTTTTTTAACACCCGCATATTTAGTGCGATGCTTAAATTTAGCTTTACGTTTTGCCTTCCCTTTTGGATGCACCTTTTTTTTAATAACTCCCTTTTGATGGGCCCCTTTTTTATGAGAAGCAGCTATTGCAGTTTTTTTCAACGGTTTTTTTTGGAAAGGCGCAAGAGTATTCCCCGGCACTAAAGCACCAAAGACGAACAAGCACAATAAAATCCAAATTTTAAACATGCTACAAAGGTACAAAAATCAAGTGCAAAGAAAAGGGTAAAATTTATTATTAAAATAAATTATAATTTGTAACTACTAGTAATTCAATATCCTCCATTCATTTGGATAGTAATTATTTACTCGATTGGGCAATAATTTTGCCCAGCCCAACCTATGATTTTGATAAGTGATCAAGTTCCAGCCTGCTGTTCCTTCTAATTGAAAACTAGCCCGTCTTAGGTAATTTAAAGCAGTTTCTAAATCGACTTCTAAGGTTTTATATGGCAGTTGGGACCAGTAACTCATGGCTAAAGCGTGCGCAGGTATAAAATCCTTCCCTTTTATTTCACCTAAAGCCAAGCCCATTTTTTTGATATACAAATGACTTAATAAAGATAAAATGATGGACTCAAATAAAGTAGGTATGGCGATGATGGTATTTTGATGCATGATGTATTTATAAGGCAAGGGCAGTTCAAAAAAAGAACTCAGTATATTTAATTCATTTTTTGACAGCGGTGTTAATTTAAAAGAATCATGCCCAATATCATTTTGAGTAACTCCTTCCTTTTTAAATACTGTAATAAAAAATCCTTCTCCTTTCACTTTATCAGGATAAAATCGGAATCCTTGTGCACTTTTTTCAGAACTATTGCAAGCAACAATATTCCACTCACTAGGAATTGGAAGCGACACATTCACCATGCCAGGAAATTGCGCAATGATGTCCATCATTTTTTCATCCTCGTCTAATGAATAAGAACAAGTAGAATACAATAAATATCCACCCTCTTTTAAAGTATCCATTGTTTCCTCCACAATGCGTTGTTGTCTTGAACTACAATGTGCTACATTATCCATGCTCCATTCGTTAATTGCAGAAGGATCTTTACGAAACAAACCGCTACCACTACAGGGTGCATCAATGACGACTAAATCAAAAAATAAAGGAAGGGCTTTAAAATGAGCAGGGTCGTTTTGAGTAACCACCATATTATCGGCTCCCCATTTAGTAATATTTTCAACTAAGATAGCATTACGACTTTTAATAGTTTCATTGGCTACCACTAAACCGTCTTTAAAATAATTGGCAAGTAAAGTACTTTTACCGCCAGGCGCTGCACACAAATCAAGTACGACAGCATTGGTTGGCATATTTATTTGCTCTAAAATATATTGAATAAACATACTACTGGCTTCTTGTACATAATAAGCGCCAGCATGCCATAAGGGATCCAACACAAACATTGGACGTTGATTTAAATAAAATCCTTGCGAACACCAAGGCACTTGTGCGGCTTCATGTAAAAAAGGAGGTTTCGGACCCACTGGCTTTAATTGATTCCACCTCAAGGATGAAATTTGTTCCCCTTTTTCATGCACTGCAACAAAAGAGGCTTTATTAAAACCTGGTAAGCCTTCTAATGAATCTAAAAATGGTGTAGGTAACAAATTGATTTAATTTAATTATTAATATCGAATGGTAAAATGTTCCTTTTGTTTGTTTTCTTTTCTAAAAAAAACAATGCCGATATGAAATAAATCGATCGTCAAGGTCACCGCGTCATTTTTTTTAATTTCCTCCCAGGCCAACTCCATCTCAGCACTCCAGTAAATATCATCAAATATTAAAATAGAATGCTCATTTACTTTTTCTAATAAAAGATTAAAATATTGCATCGTAGGAATATACCTGTGATTACCGTCAATGTAAACCATTCCAACAGAAGAAATGGAATTTAAATAGCTAGGCAGGTTGGCTAAAAAATCACCTTCTTTTATAATTACATTTTTTAAATTCAATTGCTTAAAAGTAGTCATGGCTTCTTGAGCGATACTAGCTGACCCTTCCATCGTGACGAACTGACTGTCCGGAATGGACATTGCTAAATAACTTGAAGTAATGCCTAATGAAGTCCCCATTTCTAAAATATGACTAGGCTTAAAGTAAACGCCCATTCGATATAATAGCTGACTCATTTTTTTTTGCTTGAGTGCGTTTTTTGCAATCTCTCCAATGGCCCTTTTTTTATTTACGGATTGCCTTGAACCTGCCCCTAAATCAACAATATCGATGACCGACTTATTTGTTTTTAATAGCGCTCTTCTATTTTCGATAGCATCCACATTACTAGGCGTATTATTTTTATTCAATACTTGTGTAACAAACTGGTATACAAAAGGGGAATGAATGCCGTGGCCCTTTCCGTTAGAAGCAGTTAAAAAATATCGTATATATTTTAAGGAAAGCTCAACGGTTGAATACATATTTTATTTTCTTTGCCAACATTCAATATCAAATGAAAAAGGGTGTTTTTCATCGGCATTATAAAAAGTAGTTTCTGTTTTCTCCCAATCATTAGACAAGGAAGGGAAATAAGCATCTCCATCGATAGTAGTATGTACCCTAGTTAATAAAACGGTTTGCGCCAATGGCAGTAGGAGTTCATAAATTTGACCGCCTCCAATGACCATTAATTGTTTGTAATCTTTTTGTTCTGCTATTGCGATGGCTTCATCAACAGAGTGCACAATGGTTGCCCCATTAGTAACAATGTCTTTTTGGTGGCTTAATATTAAATTCAACCTGCCATTAAGTATTTTATTTCCTAGAGATTCAAATGTTTTACGACCCATTAAAATAGGCAAGCCCCAAGTTGTATTTTTGAAAAATCGCATATCCTTAGGTAAATGCCAAAGCAATTGATTGTCTTTCCCAATCACATTATTATCAGACGCTGCAACCACTAAAGTAATATTCATATTGCTTCTTTTAATATTTAAACGGCTACAGGCGCTTTGATAGAAGGATGCGCTTCATAGTTTTCCAAAGTAAAATCGCTATACTCAAAAGAGAAAATATCTTTTACATTAGGATTAATAGTCATAGTAGGCAACGCAAAAGGAGTTCTTGACAATTGTAAATTAGCTTGCTCTACATGATTATTATACAAGTGTACATCACCAAAACTATGTACAAAATCACCATACTGCAATCCACATACTTGTGCAATCATCATCGTAAGTAATGCATATGAAGCAATATTAAAAGGTACACCTAAAAAAACATCCGCACTGCGCTGATACAATTGGCAACTTAATTTTCCATCCGCTACATAAAATTGAAACATATTATGGCAAGGCATCAATGCCATTTTAGATAAATCACCCACATTCCATGCACTCACTATTAATCTTCTACTATCTGGTGTGGTTTTGATTTGATGTATTAATTCGGTGATTTGATCTACCACAACTCCATTCGCACCTTCCCAACTACGCCATTGTTTTCCATACACAGGACCTAAGTCACCATTTTCATTCGCCCACTCATCCCAAATGCGAACACCATTGTCTTTTAAGTATTTGATATTTGTATCTCCTTTTAAAAACCACAACAGTTCGTAAATGATACTCTTAAGATGTAATTTTTTTGTGGTCACTAAGGGAAATCCTTTTGACAAATCAAAACGAAGCTGATATCCAAAACAGCTTTTTGTTCCAGTACCTGTTCGGTCGGTTTTAGGAGTCCCTTCTTTAATAATGTGTTGTAATAAAGTCAGATATTGTTGCATAGTGCAATTTACAACCAATACCCTTTATCTAGAAATCATTTTTTAGCCTTGCGCCTTGACAATTCCTTACGAATCAGAAGCAATTCTCTATTGGTTTGACCATTGACACTTGAATTTTCCTGTGCCCTGCGCATTAAATAAGGGATGACTTCCTGAATAGGACCAAATGGCAGGTATTTACTCACATTATAGTTTTCTAAAGCCATGTTAAAACTGATATGATCGCTCATGCCAAAAAGTTGTGAAAAATGAACCCTTTCATCATTATTGGACATGCCCAATTCGATCATTTTTTGTGCAGTTAATAAATTACTCTGTTCATTATGAGAAGCCAAAATCAAGGAAATAGTTTCTTTATGTTCAAGGCAAAATAATGCAGCCGCATCAAAGTCGCGATCTGTTGCTTCCTTATTGACATGAATAGGTGAAGGATAATTCATTGCAATAGCACGCTCTCTTTCTTTTTCCATATAAGCGCCACGAACTAATTTGGCACCTAATAAAAAATTTCCTTCAACTGCAAGCTTATAAGATAGTTTTAAAAAGTGCAATCTATCTTCACGATATAATTGATAAGTATTGTATACCACTACCTTCCCCTTATTATACACTCCCATTAATTCAAATGCCAAACGATCAATAGGATCTTGAATCCAAGTTTCTTCTGCATCTAATAAAATACCTACCCCCTTTTCATTTGCAATATCGCAAATGGCGAACATTCTTTCTCTAACCCTTTCCCACTCTGCAGTTTGGCTTTCGCTATCATGAATGCCACTGCGTAATCGAGGAGCTTCATTCAAGGTTTCTAATAAATTTAAACTAGCCAACCCAGTTAATTTAACACTCACATAAGGAACATTTTTTTGTGTTGCTGCAAATTCAACAGCTTCTATTATTTTATCGGCAACATTATCAAAATTTTCTTCTCCTTCCTTTGCTTCCACACCATAATCCAAAATCACTTGTACACCATAAGCACCCAATTGCTTGGTAACCCTGGCAGAATCTTCCAAAGTTTCACCACCCACAAATTGTTTAAAAATAGTACTGCGTATTAATCCATTAATAGGCAAACCCGACTTCATTAAAAATGGAGTTACACTTGTTGCAAGTGATACCACCAATGGATTTTGAATAACAGTAAATAAAAAACGGGCTTTTCGTAAATCAGCATTTGACTTATAAGCAAATGCATTTTGGGTATTATCTAAGGAGAGGTTCATACTAACATTCATTCGTACCACAAATATCGTTAGTAAAGCTTATATCACAAAACAATAAGCGGGCTAAATTGCTTGATGATTAAAAGGTTGTAAAACCAATTCGCTTACCACTCCTGAACTTGGTTGTTGACATAAGAACCAGATGGCTTTAGCAGCTTCTTCCGCTTGAATCATCTTTTCTCTTTGAACCCTTAAATTTATATTATCCCAGAATGGAGAATCTACCCCACCCAAATAAACTTGTGTAATTCTAATTTCGGTTCTCTTTAATTCCTCCCTGATGGACTGCATCATACCCACCAAAGCATATTTACTAGCGCAATAAGCAGCAGCGCCTGACATAGGTATCTTTCCTAAAATTCCGGGAATATTAATAATAAGTCCCTTTTTAGTTTCTACCATTTTAGGTAAAATCGCCTTGACTATTTCAAAAGTGCTCAACACATTTATTTGATAAGATAATTGCATATCTGACACTTGCAAGTCATCAATTGGTTTAATGATACCAATGCCGGCTGCATTAATAAAAATATCAAATGAGAGGGTTTTAACTTTTTCAGCAAATAATTGCACCGAATTGGGATCCGCTAATTCCACTTGTAAAATTTGAGCACTTGATATCCCATGCGCATTTGACAATTCTTGCAACTTATTTAACTGGCGCCCAGCTATCCACACAATGGCACCACTTGCATTTAATAATTTTACCAAATGAGCGCCAATGCCACCTGTCGCTCCCAATACAAGCACTTTCTTATTATTTAATAGATCCATCATTCATACATTTTTTAAAATAACAACAGAGGATTCAAATTGTTTAAATAAACAATGTAATTTTATACGAACGCCATAAATGAAAGCATGAAAATTATTGAGACCCAACTATATCAGTTTAAAATTCCGATGATTCCTTTCACCATTGCGACCGGAACCATGCATGAAGCCCAAAATATGTTAATTAAAATAACAACAGATGAGGGTATTATTGGATATGGAGAATGTTCGGCCTTTCCTATGATTGTAGGAGAGACACTTTCAAGTTGTTACCATTTAGCAAAAGATTTTGCTGCTTTTTGGAAGGATAAAAATCCCTTGGAGATTACTGAAAGATTAGCAGAACTGGATTTAATCATCGCTGGAAATTATACCGCAAAAAGTGCTTTTGACATGGCACTCTATGATATTGCTGCCAAAGCTGCTCGTCAACCATTATATACTTATTTAGGAGGGCAACAAAAATCCATTGAATCCGATTTAACGATTGGCATTGATACCCCTCTAAAAATGGCAGAACAAGCTATTGATTTTGTACAAAAAGGAGTGCGCATCATAAAAGTAAAATTAGGTAAACACCCAGTTGAAGATATAGAGCGAATCAAACAAATCAGAGCAGCCATTGGAAATAATATTACCCTACGCATTGACGCTAATCAAGGTTGGTCAGCTACAGATGCATTACCCATTTTAACTGCACTATCCAAATACGATATTGAATTTTGCGAACAGCCCATGCGCAAATACGACGATGATTTATTACCTGCACTTTGCAAAGCAAGTCCTATTCAAATTATGGCAGACGAATCGGTGTTCACCCATCATGATGCACGAAAACTAATTGCAAATAAGGCATGCCATTCTATCAACATTAAATTTTCAAAAAGCGGGGGCATCCAAGAAGCCATTAAAATTCATGATATCGCAAAAGCAAATCATATCCCTTGTATGATGGGAGGTATGCTTGAAAGTAGATTAGCCCTTAGTGCGCAAATGCACTTTGCCATGGCCATGGATAATATTAAATATTATGATATGGACACTTGTTTATTAGGACATTTAGCAGATCCAATCATTGGGGGTGTACAATTTGAGGGCATGCATTTAAGCATCAATGATGCCCCTGGCATTGGTGCCGATATAGATCCTACTTACCTAGAAAAATTAGAAAGCTGTATTGTATAAGTAAAATGCGATACAAGTGTGTATCTTTAACTTACAATTCAAAAATATGAAAGCGCGCAAAGCAATAGATTCATTTACTACAATGAACGAATTAGTATTACCCAATGACACAAATACTTTTGGTGATTTAATGGGAGGCAAGCTCATGTATTGGATGGACATTGCCGCCTATTTATCTGCTGCCAAACATTGTAATTCAGCTTGTATGACCGCGTCGGTGGATAATCTAAGTTTCAAAACACCAATTAAATTAGGGAATGTAATTTGCATTGAAGCGATTGTCACTCGAGCATTTACAACCTCTATGGAGATCCATTTAAAAGTATGGAATCAAAATATGATTAATCAATCAAAGGAATTAAGTAATGAAGCTTTTTTTACTTTTGTTGCATTGGACGAAAATAAACAACCCAAAGAAGTACCCGCTGTCATTGCTGAAACAGAGGAGCAGAAAAAATATTTTGATGGCGCATTACGCCGTCGTCAATTACGTTTAATTTTAGGAGGCAAGATGAAACCAGATGATGCCACTGAATTAAAAGCCTTGTTTATCAAGGATTAATTCGGAAAAGTTTTCTTAATTATTTATCTACTGCTTATTTGCTAACGAGCGGAGTCAAGTGATGATTGCCCTTTAACATGTATTCCTTGCTTTGTTCAATGCCATCCATGATTTGCTCCAAAATATGTTCCACTGAATTAGTATAATCAATTACTAAAGGTTCTTTAAATCGAATACTTAAAGGGGTCCCCACTTTTTTAAATTTTAACCCTTTTTTATTAAAGGCCCTCCAAAAACCATTAATCACAACGGGCACTACAATAGGATGGTTATTTTTAATGATATGTGCCGTCCCTTTTCTTCCTGGTGCAAAAGGCTTGGTCGTGCCTTGCGGGAAAGTAATCACCCAACTCTTGGAAAGCGCTTTATCAATTTTTTGCGTATCTACTTCATCACGACTGCGTGTTACATCTTGTCCTTCGGCACGCCAAGTTCGCTTAATGGTTAAAGCCCCTCCTAATTTAAATAATTTAGTCAACCAATTACTGTTCATTGTTTCTTCAGCAGCAACAAAAAATAAATTAGTGAATGGATTCAGCAAATAATAGGGCAAGCCCAACTTATTAAACTTACGCCATTTCACAGCGCAAAAAATATGGACAAATGCAATCACATCTGCAAAATAGGTTTGATGGTTGCTTACAAAAAGTACATTTTTATTTGGCAAATTTTCCAAATTCTCGGTTCCTTCTATTTTCAACTTATTAAATAAGACCAACCCTGGATAGGTAAACAGTCCGACTATTCCATATATAAAGGATTTGAATAAGCGAATATGTTTTAAGCGATCTAGCAATGTCATGCCCCTCTCAATTTGTTATAAATGCAAGATACTACTTAAAATTTTATTCGTATTTCAGTGTTTAGCCAACAAATTGTATCTTTAACCAATGAAGAAATCAGGCGTAATTTTTGATATAGATGGCTTATTAATAAATAGTGAACCACTTTGGAACAAAGCGGCAAGTGAAATTTTTAGACAATATGGAATTTTATTAACCGAACAACAATATGCATTTACCACTGGCCTAAGATCAAAGGAATTTGTAGCGCATTGGTTGTCTGAAAATAAAGTCCCTTCCTCCGAATACGATCGCGCCGAACAACGCATTATTGATTTAGCTCTGAGCTTAATTGACAAGGAAGCCAATGTAATGCCGGGGGTGGAACATATTATTCAATTTTTTTGTCAAAAGGAATTCAAAATTGGACTAGCTACCTCATCCCCTGTCGCACTGATTGAATTAGTAAAAGAAAAATTAGGACTAAGGCAGGTCATTCAAGCCAGTTGTTCTGCGCAACATTTACCTTATGCAAAACCGCATCCTCAAGTTTATTTAGATTGTGCAGCAGCATTACATATTTCTCCATTGGCTTGTATTTGTTTTGAGGACTCGGTATATGGTATGCTTGCAGCCAAAGCAGCAAGGATGACCTGCGTAGTGGTTCCGAGTGCCGAACATTCAAAACTGCCTCATTGGGGCGTTGCTGATTTAAAACTAAGTTCCTTACAAAATTTTGGGGCATTGCACTTTAACATGCTCGATACTGAATAGGCAATTCATTCATAGGTTTTAAAAAAATAATGCGCAAGTGGTGAAATTCAAATTAAATTGCAGGCCTAAATGGAATTAGCCAAAAAAATAATTGGAGCCGAACTTGATTTGTTTGAAAAGCACTTCAAAGAAGCTGTGAAAAGTAGGGTCTCCTTATTAGACCGCATCATGCAATATATAGTGAAGCGGAAAGGAAAGCAAATGCGCCCCATGTTTGTATTATTATCTGCAAAACTACATGGTGAAATTAATGACAGCTCATATCGTGCCGCATCCTTAGTTGAATTACTGCATACGGCCACATTAGTGCATGACGACGTGGTAGATGATGCAATGGAACGCCGAGGTTTTTTTTCAATCAATGCCTTATGGAAAAATAAAATAGCCGTATTGGTGGGAGATTATCTATTATCAAAGGGATTGTTATTGTCCTTAGAAAATAAAGATTTCGCTATCCTAACTATTTTATCCAATGCAGTAAAAAACATGAGTGAAGGTGAGCTTTTGCAAATGGAAAAAACAAGAAATTTAAATTTTGACGAATCCATCTATTACGAAATCATTAATGGTAAAACAGCCAGCCTTTTAGCATCCAGCTGTGCGGCAGGAGCTTCTTCGGTTACGAATGATGAATTCATCATTGAGCAAATGCGTGCATTTGGAGACAATGTAGGAATGGCCTTCCAAATCAAAGACGACTTATTTGATTACGGTGAAGCCAAAGTGGGAAAACCGACTGGAAACGATATCAAGGAAAAAAAGCTGACCTTACCTTTAATACATATTTTACAAAAAGTATCCCCAAGTCTAAGAAAGCAAATTGTCAATATTGTAAAAAACAATAATAACGATAAAGCAAAAGTAAAATTTGTAATTGATCATGTACAATCTTATGGAGGCATTGAATATGCCACACAAAAGATGATCGAATATCGAGACAAAGCCATCACCATCTTACACTCCTTCCCTAATAGTCCTACAAGGGATGCCTTAGAAGAATTAGTGCGTTATACAACCGATCGACAATTCTAATGGAAAAAAGATGGAATATACTCAAAGCAGATAGTGCACAAGTTCAAGCATTGCAAGCTGCTTTAAAAATTCATCCCTTACTTTGCGAACTATTGGTTCAAAGAGGTATTCAAGATTATGATGCTTCAAAACATTTTTTTAGACCAAGTCTTGATCATTTGCATGATCCTTGGATAATGAAAGATATGCGTAAAGCAGTCGATCGTATTCAACTTGCTGTGAATGAGAAGCAAAAGATTTTAGTGTTTGGGGATTACGATGTCGATGGAACCACTTCGGTCGCTACTTTGTTCCAATTTTTAAAAAAGATTTCACCTTACATTGATTATTATATCCCCCATCGATACAGAGAAGGATATGGCATATCTAAAATAGGAATTGATTTTGCAAAAGAATCCAATATTGATTTAATTATTTCTGTGGATTGTGGCATTAAATCCATTGAGCTCATTGAGTATGCAAAAAATTTAGGTATTGATTTTATTATTTGTGATCACCATTTACCAGATACTATTTTACCTCCTGCAATTGCAATATTAAATCCAAAACAAGTGGATTGCCCTTATCCTTATAAGGAATTATGTGGATGTGGCGTGGTGTTTAAATTAATTACTGCCTTAGCAGAAACCTATCAACTACCTGCCGAATCATATTTACAATATTTAGATTTAGTCGCCACCGCTATTGCTGCAGATATTGTGCCGCTTACCGATGAAAATAGGACCATGGCCTTTTTTGGTTTACAAAAAGTGAACGAGTCCCCTTGTTTTGGCCTATTAGCATTAATGGAATTAGCCAAACAAACACCTCCTCTAAAAATTAGTAATCTAGTTTTCGCAGTAGCGCCTCGTATTAATGCGGCAGGCCGAATGGATGATGCAAAAAAAGCAGTACAATTATTTGTTGAGAAAGATTATTCGAGCGCACTCGCCATAGGATCCTTATTACAACAAGATAATTTAGATAGACGCGAAGCGGATACCAGCATTTCAGAAGAAGCATTGATCCAAATTGAAATGGACCCACTTCATCTTACCAAAAAATCATCGGTGGTTTTTCAACCGCATTGGCATAAAGGAGTGGTAGGTATTGTTGCAAGCAGGCTGATTGAAAAACATTATAAACCCACTATTGTATTAACTCAAAGTGGAGATGTCATCACCGGAAGTGCAAGAAGTGTTATTGGATTTAATTTATATGAAGCCTTGCATGCTTGTAGAGCACATTTGATTGGATATGGTGGACACTTTGCTGCAGCCGGCATGACTATGGCGGTTGATCAACTAGACGCATTTAAAATTGCATTTGAAAATGCAGTAGCCGAGCGCATCACCCCAGAACAATTGACGCCTGAAATCGTCATCAATGCCATACTGCCTTTGGACCAAATCAACATGAGCTTTTTTCAAATCATAAGTCAAATGGAACCCTACGGCCCCGATAATGCAAGGCCTTTATTTTTAGCACAAGGTGTTTATGATGCTGGATATACAAAATTAGTAAAGGATGCGCATATCAGTTTTCATATTAAGCAAGGACAAAATAGTTTAAAAGGAATTGGATACAATATGCCGCAACATATTGAATTAGTAAAATCAGGAAAACCATTTGACATCGTATTTCAATTACAATTAAATGAGTGGCAAGGAAATCAAACGGTACAATTACAAGTACTTGACATTAAAGCCACCCTTGCATAAATAGCTGCCGTTTTACTAACCCAGCTTACCATAAAAAAAGCCCCCAAAATCTTAGGAGGCTTTTTTTATTATATCAATGAGGCTAAATTATTATTTTAATAAATCAACACTTCGATTAATAAAGTTAGTCAACTCGGCACCTTTTAATAGACCTTGAGACAATAATGCAAGGTCAGCTAAATTACGAGCTTGTTTTTGCTGCTTGTCAACATCAGGCTCCTTAAGTAAGGTCTGAAAAATAGGATGATTACCATTAATGGTTAAATGAACTTCATCTGGCATCTGTGCATAAAATGCAGTCATTCCGCCACCGCCCATACCCGCCATATCTTTCATACGACGCATAAATTCGGGACGCGTTGCCACAATGGGAGCCGCTTCATTACTCAAACCTTTTACCTCCACTGTTAAAGTGATTTCAGGTACTTGAAATTCAAATAATTTTTTAGCTTGTTCTACTTCGGCAGTCGATAAAATAGAATCTACATTTTCTTGTTTATCAATTAAATTATCTACCACATCTGCATCCACGCGAACAAACTGAATACCTTCCCATTTCATTTCTACATTGTTAATAAATGCAGCATCCACCATGGTCTCTAATTTAACCACTTTATACCCCTTACCTACCGCTGCCTGAATAAAAGCATCTTGACCAACAGGATTGGTAGTATATAATAATACTTGCTTACCCTCTTTATTTTTTTGAGTTGCTTCAGTGGCTTTTTTATATTCATCTAAAGTATAAAAAGTACCCGCTGCAGCAGCGTCTTCCATGATTAAAAACTTGTTGGCCTTATCTAAAAACTTATCGTCAGTAATCATACCATATTTAACAAACAAGCCTAAGCTTTCCCACTTGTCTTCAAATGATTTTCTTTCACTGTTAAATATTTCCTCTAATTTATCAGCTACCTTTTTAGTAATGTGTGCATTTATTTTTTTCACATTAGGATCCCCTTGTAAATAACTACGACTCACATTTAAAGGAATATCTGGACTGTCAATCACCCCATGTAATAACATTAAAAATTCAGGAACAATATCCTTCACTTCATCGGTTACAAAAACTTGGTTACAGTATAATTGAATTTTATCCTTTTGAATTTCAAAGCTTTGTTTGATTTTAGGGAAATAAAGCACCCCAGTTAGGTTAAAAGGATAATCTACATTTAAATGAATCCAAAATAAAGGTGTTTCACCAAATGGATATAATTCCTTATAAAAGTTTTCATAATCTTCCTTGGTTAATTCCGAAGGCTTACGAATCCAAATAGGATTGGTATTATTGATAGATTTTTCAACTTCAACTTTTGCTGCTTTTGCGTCTTCCACTTCTCCTCCTGTATCAGATACTTTCGCATCTTCTTTTGCATTCGCATCGGTAAAGTAAATAGCGACAGGTAAAAATTTACAGAAACGCTCTAAAATTGATTTCACACGATGCGGATCTAAAAACTCAGCACTTTCTTCATTAATGTGTAATACTATTTTAGTACCACGAGTACTGTAATCGACTTCATATAATTCATATTCAGTACTACCATCACAACTCCAAAACACACCCGGAGTATCGGTATGACTTTTACTATAAATGTCTACTTTCTCACTCACCATAAATGAGCTATAAAATCCTAAACCAAAATGCCCAATGATACTAGCATCTTTGTACTTATTTACAAATTCCTCGGCACCACTAAAAGCCACTTGGTTAATATACTTATCTACTTCCTCTGAAGACATTCCAATACCATTGTCAATAATAGACAAGGTTTTTTCCTTGGCATCTAAAACCACATCCACCCTAAGGTCCCCAATGGCCCCTTTTACTTCTCCCTTGCCGCTCAAAGTTTTTAATTTTTGAGAAGCATCCACAGCGTTACTTACCAGCTCACGCAAAAATATTTCGTGGTCGCTGTATAGGAATTTTTTAATAATCGGAAAGATGTTCTCGGTTTGTACCCTTATTTGACCTTTTTGCATACAATGATTGTTTAGTGGTAGTATAGCAAAGTGGATACCAAAAAGCAAATGCTGACAGACTGTCTACCCCTGCTCCTATTGAGGTAAATTTTGCAGCCAAGCAGCGCCAGTACAGCGCTTACTTTTTAACAAAATGTCACTTGTGTCACGAATCAACAGTTGCTTTTCGCTATTGTAAACCGAATATATTCCTATCACCGACCCATTACCCGACGGAGTAGCTACACCTGCAAAGTCTGCATATCCACTGGTCCTTAAATAAATTGTGCCCCCTGTGCAAAATTTCAATGACCTACTAGCCCCAATTTTATTCTTATAATCGGAATAGGTTTGACCCGTATCGGTTGCCGAAAATTCAACACTACTTAATCGAATAAGTCTGCCTTGTAAAGTATCAGACAAGGTTTTATAATTCACATCCAAGGGCACCACTTTAAAATTATCACGAAGAATACTAATATGCTTTTCAAATAAAGGCACAGGGAGTCCAGTAGTAAGTAAAGTTCCATTGGTAGTATCCACGCTCGCTACCAATTGTTGCATTTTTCGATAGTCGGTTAAAAATAAATTTTTAAGACGAACACGAACAAATGCGCCTAATGGATAATTCTGATATAAATTAGTACCATCTAATAATAATACAATACCTCCCGTACTATCTTGTATGATGATGGACTTATAAATATTGTCATGTTCGTCATTTCCAACAACCACCCCCTCGATCATCAAAGACTTTGTTAACGGCTCCACCCTATTTAACACATGCAACTTCCTTAGATCTTTAATACTCATTAAAGTATCCGTGGTCAATGCACTAAATTGAATGGCGTAAGCATTTTTTTTTAAGCAAGCAGTAAGCATCAGCAAAAATGCAATAGAATAAAATATCAGTTTGAATCGAATTTGAATTTTCATAATGAATGGTATAATTGAATAAATAATAGGGTCGATAATTTCTTTGATTTAATGAATTTGGAATTGAATACCTAATGCAAAAGCAGTACCTTGATCATATAAATATTTCAAAGGGAATTTTTGAACAGATAGCCCTTGATAGTCAAACCTAGATTGTTCAAAAGCTAAAATGGGGATCAAGGTGTTAAATACATTTTTAACACTTGCGTTCAATTTGATTTGTTGTGTGTGATTTTTAAAACGAAGTAGATATTGTTTATTGATAAATGCATTCAATACCCATTGATCAGGTAAATAATTTTCAGACTGTATTGTATTCCAAATAAGTGAATTGTCTATTTTATTTTTTAAAACAAAGGATCGTCGAAAATAATTATAGTCTATTGACCTTTTGATCGAAAAAACAGCTGTCATTCCCATATTGATCGAATAACTTGGTTGCCATAACAAGGATAATGCATGAACCCATTGTGGACGATTCGACACAGGCAAATCCTTTAGTTGCAAAACACCCGACTCCACTTGATATAAGTCATTTGCAAGCTTAATCTCATATAAGGGATTGTTTGCAATATAAAAATGGCCAAAACTACTTACAGCAGATAATTGCCATTGCCCCCATAAATCGGAAGTGATGCCCATTTCGATACCTTTTCGAATGGTTTGCATTTGGCCTAGCATGCCATAAACAAACGCATAAAAATGATCATGATAAAAAAGTGTTTTTTCTGACTCATTCTGATTAGTTTGCCAAAATGCAGTCACATTTATTTTACTACTCACCGTTCGGTAAAACAATGAAAAGTCAAATCCTTTTTGAAGTTGCGGCAAAATAAAACTTGATGTAAAAGCATGCAGGCCAGGATCTAAATAAATGCCTGAAGAACTTGGGGTATTGGTTTGATGATAGAAAATGCTATTGGCATAAAAACGACCTGAGAATTTATATAAAAATTGAGACTTCAATCCATAGGCAGGAAAAGATAAGCCAGGAGATACTCCAAGTGAAGAATTGGGGAATAGACCATTTTGAGTAAATCCAGTTCGCCTAAAAAAACTTTGCTCGCCTCTCATTGAAATACTAAACTCAAAATGTGCAGTTTGCTTTTTGAGTTGCACCCATGCTTGCATTTCAGTATTTTCCAATTGATAATCGCTCCCCCACTTTTCTCCTTCTATAATTTTCTGATCAGGCTTTCTTATTTCATTTTGAAAATTATCCACTGAACCATTATCATCTACCCAACCATTGTAATTGTAAAAAAAAGATCCGCCTAATAAATTATCTAGCACATTATAATATCGTATCATATCCTTTGACAGATGAAAACCTATTTGACCCCACCATTCATTCGGAAATTGATATTGATATTGGATGGCCATCTTAAGCAAACTCACTTGCGCTACCTGTGTATTGATAATATAAAAGGAACGATGCGAAGCATTAGATTGATTAATAGAAGCTAAGTGATCAAAATTTACTTGCAATGATTGGGGATGTTCTTTGAACCATTGTGTTAGTTGTTGCTTTAAAATACTGTCCTTACTATAACTTGGTAAAAACTTATAATAGTCCGGCCTAGGATCAATGGTTTTAGTCCAATCCATTTGTGATCTTTTTTGAGTTCCCATAGCAATCCCAAATTGTATTTGTAGCATCGCTTTGTCTGCCCATTTTTTTTCATACCTGAAATAGGCAATAGGCACATTACTTTGTTTCGCATTAGGATAAAAGGCATTCCCTTTGTACCAACCCCAACTTGGATTATAATTGCGTTGAGATGACAATGTAAAAGCTTCCTGAACAGAAGGTGATATTTTTCCTTGCGCCGCTTGATCCCACCAAAAAGTTAAACCGATGGATTGCTGAAATTTTAATCGCTTATCAATACTTAACAATACTCCTTTGATATTTTTAAATCCAATTGGCAATAGACCAATAGGCGCCTGCTGAAATACAAGATTAGTGTGATAAGACCAATTATTTTGAAGAAGCCCACTATTGTATTGAAGAAATCCTTCGTTAATAAAAGCACTATTTGAAAACCGAGTCCCTATGTTGAAAGATTTTTTTAAATCTAAAGAATGGGAGGATACAAAATGAACAGTGCCGTTGTCTCCAAACCCCTGTTTGGAAAATGCGTTATCATATACTCTATCCTGCGTTTGAAATGATTTGTATAAACTCGCGTATGAATAAAATGGATCCCAGCCGGCTAATTTACTTTGCCACTGTATCCCATCGATATAAGTGCTTCTATTTGATTTTTGACCACGAGGTACCCAATTAAAAATAAATCCATTCCATTGGGATAAGGAATAGATAGGTAAAGGATTGGCAGTTAATAAAGTAGGGACCCAGTCCTCCCTAAACTCTTTTAGAAATTCCATGTTTTGATTCACATGATCTTCTTCCACTTGGCTTATAGCCGTATTGTAGAAAAAGAGTAATGCAATCAATGGCAATAAGACTTCTGGTCTTTTTTTCATTTTATAGAATATGAATGAAGCCACAATATGTTGAAAGAGAAGTATAAAATAATTTCGGCAAATACGCTTTATTGAAATAAAATAAAACGATATGATTATAGCATCAATAATCACTTTATGAAAAAAGAAAAAAAATCAATGCTATTATTCTTTGTTTTTTATTTATGTACCATAACCCAACTCATCCATGCGCAAGCAGTGATTGTCGGCTTTTATAATTTTGAAAACTTTTACGACACCATTGATCAGAAAAATGTGGTAGATGAAGAGTTTTTACCAAAAAGCGCGAAAAGATACAATAGTCAACTTTATCAAATTAAGTCAGCGCATATTGCATCTGTTTTATATGGGATGGGGAAAATTGAAAATGCAAATGGTCTTGCCTTATTAGGTATAGCAGAAGTTGAAAATAAAAATGTTTTAAAACAATTAGCTGAAGAACCATTGATAAAAAAATACCATTATCAATTTATCCATTTCGATTCGAAGGACATCAGAGGAATTGATGTTGCATTAATGTATCATCCCAATCACTTCAAACCTTACCAATATCGAACCTATAGCTTAACCGATTCTTCCCATTTTACAGATTATGCCACAAGAGATATATTATACGTAAAAGGAATATTGAATCAAACTTGGGTGCATATTTTGGTGAACCACTGGCCTAGCCGAAGAGGGGGCGAACGCTTATCAGGTGATAAAAGAAGATGGGCTGCCACTATTTGTAAAAGAATCATAGATAGCATTGAATTGAGGGAACCATTAGCTAAAATCATTGTCATGGGTGATTTTAATGACAATCCAAACAATAGGAGTATTAGACAACTAAAATTGACAAATCCATTTTTACCCTTGTTCAAAAAGGGCTTAGGAAGTTTGGCCTATAGAGATAGCTGGGGTTTATTTGATCAAATCTTACTCAACAACCAATGGAAACCCTATCCAGGTGAATCTTCCATAACCCCCAGTCGGTTAAGATGGCCCTATTATAGAATTCAAAATAAAGCCCTTTTGGCCCCTGAGGCAAATGAATCTGATTTAAAGTATTATAAATCAATGATTTATAGAAATTTAGCCCTCACCGAACAGGAAGGCAAATACCAGGGCTACCCCAAAAGAACATGGAAAGGCGACCAGTTTGCTGGTGGGTATAGTGATCATTACCCAGTCGTCATAATTTTTAAGGCAAAAAATGCCGAAAACCCTTTAAAATAGCCTACCTTCGCCCTCCCAAATCTGTTTTGGCAGATTCATCCCGCCTAGCGAGATGTCCACTGGGAAAAACCAATTATTTAACCAATAAATTCAAGTAATGAACAATTACGAATTAATGGTGATTTTTACACCGGTTTTATCTGAAGATGATTTCAAATCAGCTCAGAAAAAATACCAAGACTTCATCAAAGAAAATGGTGGAGATACTGTTGCAAGTAATCCTTGGGGTCTAAAATCACTCGCTTATCCTATCGATAAGAAAACAACTGGTATCTACTG
>CAIJXU010000045.1 GCA_903824725.1 uncultured Bacteroidota bacterium
ATTTAAACTAAAATTATTGTCACTAAATACTTCTAAATTAATATTTTATACTTTAAAAAATAAAATATGTATATATATTTTAAAATTCATAACAATTTGTTAAAGTAGAAACCAAATTTTATATATATTTATCGTTCGAAATCTATATTTGAAAATCGAAATTATTATTATTAAATCTAAAAATCTGATTATGAGAAAACTACTGTACACATTCGTTGTGTTATTTTCCATGAGCTCTGTTGCGTTTGCGCAGGTCAGAACTCTTAAAGGAAAAGTAGGTGATCAAAATGCAGCCCCCCTACAAGGAGTGACTGTGAGATTACAAGGAAAAGCTGAAAAAGCAGTGATTACGAATGAAAAAGGAGAGTATGAGATTAAAGCTCAAACTGGTGATTTTGTTTTATTCAGTTCAATTGGCTTTAGATCTGAAAGGATCAAAGTTGCTGCGGGCGCTACACTTAACGTTACATTAACTGAACAAGTAAATGTAATGGACGAGGTTGTGGTTACTGCGGGTGGTATTAAAACAAAAAGAAAGGAACTTGGTACTGCCAGCACAGTTGTAAAAGCAGAAACTTTAGTAGCCGGTAAATCAACCAGTATTGCTGGAGGTTTACAAGGTAAAGTTGCTGGATTACAAGTAAGTAATGTGGGTGGTGGTATTAACCCCAATTTCCGTTTAGTATTAAGAGGTCAACGTTCATTAACTGGAAACAACGAAGCATTGTTGGTTTTGGATAACGTAATCGTTCCTTCTAGTATGTTAGGTAACTTAAACCCTGAAGATGTTGAAGACATCGTTGTCTTGAACGGTTCTGGTGCGGCGGCCTTATATGGTTCTCAAGCGTCAAATGGTGCCTTGATTGTGACTACTAAAAAAGGAAAAAATGGCGTAACGCAAATTGGAATTTCTCAAACAAATACAATGGAGGAAGTTTCCTTTTTCCCTAAAATCCAAACAGGATTTGGTGCAGGTGGAAGTGGTTACGGAGTTGACCAATTTGGATTCGGTAATTTCTCTTATTTAGAGAACCAATCTTATGGCCCAGCTTTTGACGGAACTAAGCGACCATTAGGAGATTTTTTAGTAGATGGTTCTCAGGATTCAACTTACTATAAATTTTATCCTGGACATAATGATTTCTGGAACAAAGGAACTATTCAACAAACAGATTTTAATATATCAAATGGAGATGCAAATTCTACCTTATACTTCTCTGCACAATATGTAACTCAAAAAGGTACTACACCTGGTGACAATTACAATCGTGCTAACGTACGTTTAAATGGTACAAGAAGAATTGGTAAATCAATCAATGTAACTTATAGTACATCTTATACTCAAAACCGATATGATATCACTACTGCAACAGGAACATTGTATGACCAAATGTTAAACATGCCTTCGAATGTTGATATTACTCGTTATTGGGATTGGAAGAACGATAAGTTTTCCACTCCTAATGGATATTATAATCCTTGGTATGGTAACCCTTACTTCACTGCAGCCAATAACCGTTCTGCAACTAGAAATGATTATTTAACTGCGAACGTGGAGGTTAGGTTTACTCCTATTAAGGGACTAGACTTTGTCGCTCGTCAAGGTATAACAACTCGTAACTATTCTAATAAGAACTGGAATGGTTCTTATATCTATTCTGATTGGGCTAAGCATACAGATGCAAGTTCTAAATCAGATATTAAAGCGAATGTTCAGGATGGTATGGGATATTCTACAAATTTGTTAACTGACTTCTTTACTCAATACAAAAAAACAATTAAAGACTTCAGTTTGAATGTAGTTGTAGGTGGTCAATGGAGACAAGATCAAGGTAAAGGTATCAATGTGAGTGGTGCTGGTTTAGTAATTCCAGAATTATATAATGTAAGCAATGGAGTGGGTACACCAGGTGCAAGTGAATCAAATTCTCTTTCACGTTCAATGGGTGCATACGGAAAAGGTACTTTTGGGTATAAAAATTATTTATACTTAACAGCTTCTATACGTAATGACTGGGTTTCTGTTTTATCAGAAAAAAATAGATCTTTCAATTACCCAGCTGCTGAATTGTCTTATATAGCAACTGACGCATTAGATTTCTTAAAAAATAGCAATACTATTAGTTATTTAAAACTAAGAGGTGGTTGGTCTAGTGTAGGTCAAGTGAACTTAGGACCATACTCGTTATTACCTACTTTTTCTTCAGCAAGTGGTTTTCCATTTGGAGGACAAGCGGGTTATACGGTAGGAAACAGTTTAGTATCACCAGACTTAAAGCCAGAGATTACTCAAGGGTATGAGTTTGGTATGGACTTGAATTTATTCAATGATCGTTTTACATCAAGTGTGAGTGTATTCAATACCAATACTACCAATCAAACGGTTAGTACGGGTGTTTCTGGAACTACTGGTTTTACGAGTTTAAGAACCAATACTGGTGAAACAAATAGTCAGGGTCTTGAGGTTACTGCACATGTCACTCCAATCAGATCAAAAGATTGGAATGTAACAGTTGGTGGTAACTTTACCTACTTAGACAACAAAGTTGTTTCAATTAGTGCTGATTTACCTAAATTAGGTATAGCTAGTAATATTTATGCAGTAGCTGGTCAACAGTTCCCGGTTATCATGGGATTTGATTATAAGCGTGATAATGCTGGACATGTGATTGTGGATGCCGTAACTGGTTTACCTATTCAATCTGATACTATTTCAATATTAGGTCAATCTCAAGCTAGATACAAAATGGGCGTAGACGGAAGTATTAAATATAAGAGCCTTACTTTCTCCTTCCTATTGGAGTACCGTGGTGGCGCTTTTATCTACAACACAATGGGTGGAAGTACCGATTGGTCAGGTACAGGTTGGAGAACAGCAATTTACGATCGTAAGCGTTTTGTATTCCCTAATTCAGTTATCGCTGATCCAGCTAATCCTGGTTCTTACATAAAGAATACAAATATTGAAGTTGCAAATGGTAATGGTAACAATGGCTTCTGGTCAGATGGTATCAACCGTGGTGTAGCTTCAAACTATGTTACTTCTGCTGATTTCTGGAAATTAAGAGAGTTAACGCTTGCTTATGATGTGCCTTCTAAGTACTTGGCAAAAACCAAATTTATTAAAGGTCTTACAGTAAGTGTTCAAGGTCGTAACTTATTTGTATGGACTCCAAAAGACAACTATTACACAGATCCTGAGTACAGTAGTGCAGGAAGTTCAAGTAATGGTGTTGGTTTGTCAGGTCTTGAAACACCTCCATCAAGATATTATGGTGCAACAGTATCATTTAAATTCTAAATGGAATCATTATAACAAATCAAACCCACTCTTTAGCTGAGTGTTCAACTAAAAAAAGTGTAATGATAAAAAATATGAAAAATATGAAAAATATAACCGCAATAATTCTTTCAGGGGTGATGCTAGTAGCCACTTCCTGTAATAAGTATTTGGATATAAATGTCGATCCAAATAATGCGACATCTGCATCAGCAGATTTAATTTTACCTCAAGCATTAAACTACACCGCTAGTTTAATAAACTCCTTTAATGGCTACGGAGCCCAAGTAGGAGGTTATGCAGCTAATGCAGGTGGTTATGGTGGTTTTGGTACTTCCATTACCTATAACTTCAGCACTGCTGAATACGCTGGTTTATTTAGTTCTTCTTTCGATTTATTAGAAGACTATCAAACCATCCTTAACAAAACTGATGGTGATAAAAACTACGCATATCATAATGCAGCTGCTAGAATCATGAAAGCATTGCATTATCAATTGCTAGTAGATACCTACAATGATGTTCCTTATACAGAAGCGCTTTCGCAAGGAACTAAACCTACGCTAACACCGAAATATGACGCTGCTGCATCTGTTTATAAAGCATGTGCTGATGAATTAGATAAAGCGATTGCTACTTTTAATACTGGTGCTGCTAATACGGATGTGGTTCCCTTAGGAACTTCAGATATTATGTTTGGAGGCAGTGTTACTAAGTGGAAACAATTAGCAAATACTATTAAGTTGAGACTTTTGGTTCGTGGTGCAGGTAAGGTAACTTTCACTAATAATACATTTAGTAGTGACGGTTTCTTAACGACCGATGCTTTAATTAACCCTGGTTACATTCGCGATAATGGTAAGCAAAATCCAAAATGGAACAACTGGGCTTGGGGATACACTGGTTCTCCAGGTACTAAATCTTGGATGCCTTCTACCTTTATTAAGACATTTTATGATGGTGGTAAATTAACCGACAATGGTCGTGGTAAAGCAGTTTACTATCAATTCCCAACTACTCCGACTAACCAATTAGGTAATGAGAGTGTAAATGTTGTTTCTTGCCCTGATGGTACATTTTGGTTCCCTAGTACATCAAGAACTGGAAGTTCTGCTGGTAATACTATAGGTGTTTTAAAAGGACCAAACGCTGGTTTGCCTTTGATCACAGCTGCTGAAAGCTATTTTATACAAGCTGAAGCTGCATTAACTGGAATAATCACTACAACAACTTCTGCTGCTGCATTTAATAATGGAATTAAAGCTTCATTTAATTATCTATATATGTTACCGGATGGATCTATTTCTGGTAATGTAACTGCAGATGTAGCGACCTATTTAGCTGACAATTCAACAAGTTACTTAGTAAACTATGGTTTAGCAACAACAGATGCTCAAAGACTTGAAGCAATCATTACTCAAAAATGGATAGCTTTAAATTTTGTGAATAGCGATCAATCATGGAATGATTACCGTCGTACTTTGTATCCTACTTTAAATAATGCACCAGGAGCTACGGCATTTCAAACTTTTGCTTCAAAAGTTTCTGAAAGTACAAGACCGGATAGATTACCTACACGTGTATTATATCCAGTTGCTGAAGGTTCTTACAATTCAGCAAATGTACCTAAAGGGATTTCTCCATTTACTTCACTAATATTTTGGGCAAAATAAAAATTAAATTTTTAAAAACATGAAAAATATAAAAATCATACTTCTTGGAGTATTTATACTTTCGCTTACTTCTTGTTTGAAGGAAGGAAGAATGAATATTGATCCATCCTATGCTAGTAATGTAGTTGAGCTTGCCAATACAGGTGATAATGTGACGAGTTCTGGAATCCAAGGATATTATTCCGATTTAGGTTCCGTTGCAGCAGGCGCAAGTAAATCATTTAATATCAATGTGCATCGTACTGGTCCAGGAAATGCAACAAAAGATGTTGTTGTAACGCTTGCTTTATCTCAAGCATCTTTGGATGCTTATAATGCTAAGAATGGTACAAATAAGACCATTCCTCCTTCTTCAGTTTTCTCATTTCCTACGACAGTAACAATTAAAGCAGGAACAAACCAAACGACAGTAGAAGGAAAGGTTACCGTAAGCCCTGAATTTAATTTTAATGCAGCTTATGGTGTGCCAGTTAAAGTTTCTGCTGTTTCTGCTGGTGAAGTCATCAGCGGTAACTATGCAGATGCTGTTTATTCATTTGGTGTGCGTAATATTTATGATGGCGCGTATACTGGAATGGGTACATTGGTTGACGCAGCTAGCTCTGGAATTACTGGTAGATATCCGCTTAAAGCTGGATTGGTTACTAGTGGTGCTAACACAGTTCGCTTGTATGATTACGCCATAGGAGGTATTTACCATTCTATTCTTAGTGGTGGTAGCACAAGTTATTATGGATCTTTTGGTGTTGAATTTAACATTGATGCATCAAATAAAGTAACTAGCGTTATAAATGTATATGGTCAACCATCTTCAAATGGCCGTTCGGCTGAACTTGATCCTTCAGGTGTTAATACTTGGGATCCAAGTTCAAAAACATTAAAGGTGAAATACTGGATGAACCAACCAAGTGTTATTGCGGGTCACCGTGTTGCATTTGATGAGGTTTATACTTATAATGGAGTTAGATAATAGTTTAACTATTCAATAAAAAAAGAGTCCCGTCACGAGCAATCGTTTCGGGACTCTTTTTTATGTACCTTTATTTCTGAAACAACATTTTGATTATTAATTTTTATAATATGAAAAAGACAATTGTATTTTTTATTACTTTATTATTTTGTCAATTTTTAAATGCGCAAAACTTAGTTTGGCGTAAAATGAGAGTTGCCCATACTTTAGTTGAAAATTATGAAACGGATAAGAATAATAAAAAATTAAAGCTTGGAGAATGTTTTATCGTAAATAGCAGTAATCGTGAATTGGCTAGGGGTAAATATAAGAATGGATTTAAAGATAGTATATGGAATTATTTTAGCGCCAATGGCGACTTAGTGCAGGTGTACGATTTCACCAACAAAAAATTATTATACAATATTCCCGACGAAGGCACCATTGTAAAACAAAGATATGAAGTTGATACAGCTAGTTTAGTAAAGCCAAAGGTAGTTGCACCCGTAAAGATTGGCGGACTTAATTATGGATTTTATTTGTTGTATAATGAACGTAATTTACCTCAAGCTGCCAAGGATCAAAAAGAGGATATATTAATGGAGTATGTTTTTGATGTTTCTGCTACAGGAAAAATGGAGGGGTTCAGTATCAATTATATTTCTACATTTTATAATGTTGAATTTAAACAATCCATTAAGGACTTACATCAAGATGCTTATGAGTTTATTCCTGCTACCGTTAATGGGAAGCCTGTTAAAAGCAAATTAGTATACCAAGTAATGTTGTACATAAGTCAAGCAAGGGATAGAGGTACTTATAATATTCCAACCCATAAGTATTAATTTATTAGCACACTTTATTAAAAAAAACAGCCCCAAAGAGAACTAAGGGGCTATTTTCGATTGCTTGCTTGTATGGGTAACCAAACCTCTCCAATACAAACCAAAGGTAGTACCCATTTTAATATCCATTTAATAACTTATTGTTAAATATACATTGACAGCGCTTTTAAGCCAGCCATCTATTGCGATTGATTATTTATCGGGGTAAATCAATAGGGCTTGTTCAAGGCAATCCATAGCCAAATGAATGTCTTTCTCATTCAAGACATAAGCCAATCGAACTTCATTATTACCTAGTCCTGGCGTCGTGTAAAAGCCGCTTCCTGGGGCCAACATAATAGTGGCATTATGATGTCTAAAAGTAGTTAATAGCCATTGGCAAAAATCATCTGTATTTTTTACTGGCAGTTGCGCCATTGCATAAAAAGCGCCATTTGGAGTAGGACAATAGACGCCTGGCATTGCAGATAATCGCTGTATCAAAATGGATCTTCTATTTTTATATTCCTCTCTTGTATTGTCAAAATAATCCGATGGCAAACTTAATGCGGCTTCGGCAGCTATTTGTTCCAAGGTAGGGGGACTTAATCTTGCTTGTGCAAATTTTACTACTGCCTCTATCACCTCTTTGTTTTTTGTCACTAAAGCGCCAATGCGAGCACCACAGGCCGAGTATTTCTTACTAAAAGTATCTATCATAATAACTCGGTCCTCAACCCCTTCTAGGGTTAAAGTACTTTTTACTTTTCCTTCATAACTGAATTCGGTATATGCCTCGTCCGAAAATAAATACAAATCCTTTTCCTTTATTAAATCTCGTATTTGTAAAAGTTCTGCTTCACTATACACATATCCCGTTGGATTATTGGGATTGCAAATAAAGATGCCCTTTGTTTTTGGCGTTATTTTTTCTTTAAATGAAGCAATAGGAGGCAAAGCAAATCCTGTCGTGATATTTGATGTAATGGGGATGATGTGAATTCCTGCAGCCATAGCAAAGCCAACATAGTTGGCATAAAAGGGCTCTGGTACAATAATTTCATCACCTGCGTCTAAACATGCCATAAATGCAAATAAAATAGCTTCACTTCCTCCAATGGTAATTAAGACATCTTCATAACTAAGTTCAATGCCTTTGCTATTGTAATATTGTGCTAATTTTTTCCTTAAACTTAGTATACCCTTGCTATCGGTATATTCTAATACTTTTAATTGTGCTTGTTGCACCGCTTCCATCATGATGCTTGGTGTTTCAATATCGGGTTGTCCAATATTTAAATGATACACCTGAACGCCTTGCTTTTTAGCAGCATCTGCAAAGGGCGCCAATTTTCGGATGGGGGAAGAGGGCATATTATTGCCTCGATTACTAATTTGTATCATTTGAGTAAAGATAACTCCGATCGTTCGTTATTATTTAAATCACTTCCCCTTCAATGGTTAGCTCGGTAGGGTCTTTCATTCCAGCAAATTTAACTGTCACCTTTTTTTTGAAGACCCCGTTAAATGGTGCAGTATAAGTAATTTTTATAGTCCCTTTTTGTCCTTTTAAAATAGGTGTTTGATTATATTCAGGTTGCGTGCATCCACATTCTGCATTTGCGAATTCTATAACGGCAGGCTTTGCGTTGCTATTTAAAAAACTAAAAATGACCGATTTGTGAATACCCTTTTTAATTTTTCCGTAATTGTAAGTTGTTTTATCAAATTGAATCCCCGTTTGGGCAATACTTGTAAAGGAAATAAGTAGCCCTAAGATCAATGTCTGTATTTTCATAATTTCAAATATTATTTACGAATTAATGTTTAATGGGAGCAGTAAGGATGGGCGCTGTTGGTAGATTGTTGATGGCAACGCCTTCCCCTGAAAATTGTGTTTGCTTAACCAAGCCACCTGAAAAATCTAAAGTAGTTGCCCTTGTAAAATTGCCCATCGCACTTCCGTTAAATGTAATTTGAACCTGCCCAGTTTTTCCAGGAGCAATTTTTTCATTCGGTTTGAAATTAGGGGTGGTGCAGCCACATCCTGGACGAGCATTTAGTAAGGTTAATGTGTCTTTCCCAATATTGGTAAATTCAATGACATAACTAGCTGGTTTACCGAAGCTTATTTTGCCGAAATCGTAGGTTTCATTTTTGAACTTCAAAACTTGATCAATAGCATTGGTGTTTTGTGCCGACACTGAACTAAACATCGCTAAAAATAGACCGCTGATGACAATGATTTTTTTCATAAAATAAGTGGATTAAATGGTACTAATTCGGTGTAAAAATATCAAAAAATAGGGAATTAAATGATTTTATATAATTCTTGGTTTTTTATGCTTTTTGACCCCTATTTTTGCTCTATGGAATCCACCCTTGATGTTGTCTTAACACCTGATATGCTTTCGTTTGAAGCGTTTCAAAAATCTGTACTCGAGGATTACCGTATTGCAATTATGAGTAGGGAGGTAAGCTTACTTGGTCGCCGTGAAGTATTAACGGGGAAAGCGAAATTTGGCATCTTTGGTGATGGAAAAGAAATTGCACAAATAGCTTTAGCTAAATCTTTTCAAAAAGGAGATTTTAGAAGTGGGTATTATAGAGATCAAACTTTAATGTTTGCGATGGGCACTTCTAATGTGGAAGATTACTTTGCACAATTATATTCGGATGTAGAAAATGATCCTTATAGTGGCGGGAAAAATATGAATGCACATTTTGCGACTGCATTTGTAAATGATAAGGGAGAATGGAATGATTTAGTAAATCGATATAATATTACGGCCGATATTGCACCTACTGCTGGACAAATGGCAAGGGCTTTAGGTTTGGCTTTTGCTTCAAAGTGTTTTAAAAATTCAAAGCATAAAAATTTATTTTCTCATCTTTCAAATGATGGAAGAGAGGTTTGTTTTTGCACCATTGGGGATGCAAGTACTTCCGAAGGGCATTTTTGGGAAGTCATTAATGCTGCGGGTGTATTGCAAGTACCTTTAGCAGTGGTGGTTTATGATGATGGATATGGCATTTCGGTCCCTACGAAATTGCAAACTACGAAAGGTTCTATTTCTGAAGCACTAAAAGGATTACAAAAGGAATCCAATACGAACGGTATAAAAATTTACACAGTAAAGGGTTGGGATTATGCTGCCATGTGTGAGGTTTTTGAGCAAGGCGTTTCCTATACAAGAGATACTTATACTCCTGTTGTTTTTCATGTGCAAGAATTAACACAACCGCAAGGACATTCTACAAGCGGAAGTCACGAAAGATATAAAACCACCGAAAGGTTACAATGGGAAAGAGAATGGGATGGTATTAAAAAAATGAGAGAGTGGCTGCTGCTTAATGAATTAAGTAATGAAAGTGATTTACAACAATTTGAAGCGGATGTAAAGCAATCTGTTCGAGTTTCTAAATTGGCTGCTTGGGAAAAGTATATGGCGCCGATCAAAGCTAAAATACAAGAAGGGGTTGCCTTAGTCAGCAATGGCTTACAGGAAGATGATTTATTAATCGTGCAAGAATTAACACATGAATTAGTCAATAATAGGGAACCTTTAAAAAGAGATATTTTCAGATCCTTAAATTTGGTGATTGAAAAATTACCAAATCATCCTAATAAAAAAGCGGTACTTGATTTTTTATTAAGTTACCATCAAGAGCAAGCGCCTTATTATAGTAAAAATTTATACAATGAAGGCCCAAAAAGTACTTTGAAAGTACATGGGGTGCCTGCCATTTACAATGCAGATGCAGTAACCTTAAATGGGTATGAAATTTTAAATCATTATTTTGATGAATTATTTGCAACCCATCCCGCAGTGTATGCTTTTGGAGAGGATTTAGGAAATATTGGTGATGTGAATCAAGGATTTGCGGGCTTGCAAGTAAAGCATGGAGTAGATCGTATTTTTGATACAGGCATTCGTGAACAATCTATCATGGGACAGGCACATGGTATGGCATTGAGAGGATTAAGGCCAATTGCCGAAATTCAATACTTGGATTATTTACTATATGGATTACAAACCTTAAGCGATGATGTATCCACTATTCATTATCGAAGCAATGGCCAACAAAGTAGTCCAGTTATTATTCGAACAAGAGGACATAGATTAGAAGGAATTTTTCATAGTGGTTCACCCATGGGGGTTATATTGAATGCATTAAGAGGTATGTATGTTTGTGTGCCACGCAATATGGTGCAAGCCGTGGGGATGTACAATACTTTATTGGAAGGCAACGATCCTGCATTACTAATTGAATGTTTAAATGGGTATCGTTTAAAGGAGCAAATGCCTACTAATTTAATGTCCTTTAGGGTCCCATTGGGTGTGCCTGAAATTATTAAACAGGGAAGTGATATCACGATTGTTTCCTATGGCTCCACACTTCGTATTATTGAAGACGCTGCGTTAAGATTGCAGGAAATGGATATTGATTGTGAAATTGTAGATGTACAAACTTTATTGCCTTTTGATATTCATCATCAAGTTTTGGAGTCTTTGAAAAAAACAAACCGAATTCTTTTTGTTGATGAAGATGTGCCCGGCGGCGCATCGGCTTATATGTATCAGCAAGTGCTTGAAGTGCAAGGTGGATATCGTTGGCTAGATGCAACAGCACGAACCCTTAGTTCAAAAGCCCACCGCCCAGCTTATGCAAGTGATGGTGATTACTTTTCTAAGCCTAATACAGAAGAAGTTATAGAAAAAGTGAAGGAGATGATGGCTGAGTAGACTAATTAGTATTTCTGATTAAAGAATAGCCTTCTAATTTTTGTGTATATTCCAGGGATCCCAATCTGAACTTTATAGCCATTTTAGTTTTCTTTTCTAAAGCACGCTCTTGGTTACAAAAAAAACCAGTTTGCGTTGTGTAAAAGTTAGGTGCTACTTTTGTATCTGCACTTATTCTAAAATAATTATTTTTTAATCCAATCGTGTCCTTGAATGGATACAAAGTATTAAAACTTAGAAGGCATGTAGATAATAAGATATTTTTGAAACTGGACATTTATTTTTTTATTGAATTCCTATTTAACCCATATTGTGAAACACTTTGTTCACATCCTCATCTTCTTCCAAGCGTTCAATTAATTTACTAATATCATCCGCTTGTTCATCCGTGACAGGAACTGTAGTGGTTGGGATCCATTCCAATTCAGCACTGATCGGGGTGATATTTTTAGCTTCTAATTCTTTTTGTAAATTTCCAAAATCGGTGAATGCGCAACGAAGTACAATAATAGCATTGCCATTGTCATCGTTACTTTCGCCTAATTCGTCTAAGCCATGGTCGATTAATTCTAATTCCAAATCGTCCATATTCAAACCTTCGGGGTTTAGGTTAAATACCCCCATTTTTTTGAACTGGAAACTAACGCTTCCGCTATTGCCTAGGGTACCTTTTCCTTTATTAAAATGACTCTTCACATTGGCCACTGTTCTAACATGGTTATCGGTCGCTGTTTCTACTAATAAAGCCACGCCATGAGGTGCATAGCCCTCGTATAATATCTCCTCGTAATTACTTGTATCTTTTCCCATGGCACGCTTAATGGCGGCTTCTACACGATCCTTGGGCATGCCTACGCTACGGGCATTTTGATAACACCTTCTTAAAGCCGGGTTGTCATCTGGGTTAGGGCCACTGGCTTTTACCGCAATCACAATTTCCTTACCAATGCGGGTAAATTGTTTCGCCATTCGATCAAATCTTTTGAACATGGTGGCTTTTCGAACTTCAAATATTCTTCCCATAGTTTAAGTATTAAGCACTGCAAAAGTAAGCAAAAAAAATAGTCCCGATTGCTCGGGACTATTTTTTTAAAACGATATCGTTTTATTAATTCAATTTACTGTGTTTGCGACCGTATAGGAAGTAAACCACTAAGCCTAATGCCATCCATCCAAAGGCTACTTTTAAGGTTTGAGCGTCCAAGGCAAAAATCATGGCCAAACAAATAATAGCACCTAAAATAGGCACTAATGGCACCAATGGTGTTTTGAATGGTCTTTCCATATCTGGCGATTTGCGTCTTAAAATCCAGATACCTGCACTTACTAATACAAACGCAAATAAAGTTCCAAAGGATGTTAAATCGCCCGCAACATTACCTGGTACAAAAGCGGCGAATCCGCCTACAAAAACAAATAATATCCAATTGGATTTATAAGGAGTTCTGAATTTAGGATGTAAATCGGAAAATATTTTAGGCAATAATCCATCGTTGGCCATTGAATAAAACACACGGGATTGACCCATTAACATCACTAAAATAACTGAAGAAAAACCTGCTAAAATAGCCACCGTTACTGCAGTTGCTAACCAGCCATATCCTGTCATGTATGTTGAAATAGCATAAGCGACAGAAGCTTCGCGACCTTTTAATGGGTCTACAAAATCTTTCCAATTCGCTACTCCTGTTAATACATGCCCAAATAATATATACAAAACGGTGCAAACTACTAATGAACCTAAGATACCAATCGGCATATCTCTTTTTGGATTTTTTGCTTCCTGTGCTGCGGTTGAAACTGCATCAAAACCAATAAAGGCGAAAAACACAATCGCTGCTCCACCTAAAACACCACCCCAACCATGTTTAAAGGCACCTGAATAATCCGCAATGACTTTTCCTGATGCATCAATTAAAGAAGGTTGATTAGCTGGAATTAAATAAGGCGTATGATTTTCGGGGCGAATAAATTGCCAACCTAAAATGATAAATAATATTACAATTGCAACTTTTATAAACACAATAATAGCATTTACGATAGCTGATTCTTGTGTGCCCTTAATTAGCAATAATGTCAATAATAACAAAATCACTAAAGCAGGTGCATTCATTATGCCATAGTGTAGGACGCCTGCGGCATCCGTCACACTTTCGAAAGGGGAATGGCTCCATTCATAAGGGATGCTTCCTCCCAGCAGCTTATTTAAATACTCGCTCCATGCAATAGAAACGGTAGCAGCACCCAATGCATATTCCATAATTAATGCCCATCCTATAATCCAAGCGACTGTTTCACCCATCGTCACATAAGAATAAGCATATGCACTTCCTGAAATAGGGATCATTGCAGCAAATTCAGCGTAGCACAATCCAGCAAAGGCGCAGCCAATGGCAGCGACAATAAAGGAAAGGGTTACGGCTGGTCCAGCAGCCTGTCCAGCAGCGGCAGCTGTTCTTACAAATAAGCCTGCTCCAATGATGGCACCTACGCCTAAGGCGACTAAATTACCCGCACCTAAAGTGCGTTTTAATCCTTTTCCTCCATCATCCGCTTGGGCTAACATAGCAGACAAATCTTTCTTTCTAAATAAACTCATAATTAATTGGTTTGTTGTGGTGTCAATTTATCTTGGAAAATAGTACTTTTTTCGCAAAATAGCCGCCCTTTTTTATAAAAAAACCGACCTTGGAGGGGGTATTTTTTTTACTACTTAAGTCTTATATTGCATATCTAAGCACCCTATGAAAAAATCAAATAAACTTACATTATATATCGTCATTGCCATGATAGTGGGGGCGATATTAGGCTACATCGTACACGAAAATTCGGATACAGCATTTATTGAAAAATTTGCAAAAAACATTAAGTTATTAACCACTATTTTTTTAAGGTTGGTTCAAATGATTATAGCGCCATTGGTATTCACCACTTTGGTAGTTGGAATTGCTAAGCTAGGTGATTTAAAAACAGTGGGTCGAGTAGGTGGGAAAGCTATGTTATGGTTTATTACTGCCTCATTAGTGAGCTTATTAATAGGATTGGTTTTAGTGAATGTTTTTAAGCCAGGTTTGGGTATCGATTTAAGCAATGCGGATGTAAATGGCGCAAAGGATGTGATGGGTAAATCGCAAACATTTAGTTTATTGAATTTTGTGGAGCATGTTTTTCCAAAGAGCATGTTTGAAGCCATGGCCAATAATGAAATTTTACAAATTGTTATTTTTAGTATCTTTTTTGGTGTAGCCGCTGCCGCCATTGGCGAAAAGGCGAAAGGTTTTGTAAAAGCATTAGAAACGGTATCCCATATTATTTTAAAGATGGTGGGCTATGTTATGAATTTTGCTCCCTTAGGTGTTTTTGCTGCAATTGCTGCAGTGATTGCGACAAAGGGGTTGGCCATTTTTATATTTTACGGGAAATATTTATTGTATTTCTTGTTAGGCATCGGAGCCTTGTGGATTGTATTGTTAGGCGTTGGTTTTATTATTTTAGGAAAAAGAATTCCCTCTTTATTAAAACACATTACGACACCTTTAGTGATTGCATTTAGTACCACAAGTAGTGAAGCTGTTTTCCCAAAATTAACTGAGGAGTTAGAAAAATTTGGCTGCAAGGATAAGATTGTCTCCTTTATTTTGCCATTAGGTTACTCCTTTAATTTAGATGGCAGTATGATGTATATGACTTTTGCTAGTATTGCCATTGCGCAGGCCTATGGTATTCATATTGATATCGGAACCCAATTAACGATGTTGATTGTATTGATGTTAACAAGTAAAGGTATTGCAGGGGTGCCAAGGGCTTCCTTAGTAGTCGTGACGGCTACTTGTGCTATGTTTAATATACCGCCAGAAGGGATTGCTTTAATTTTACCAATCGATCATTTTTGCGATATGTTCCGATCTGCTACCAATGTATTAGGCAATAGCTTAGCAACTACAGTGGTGAGTAAATGGGAAGGGGCTTTAGAAAATCCAACACAAGTTTAAAATATTTTTAATGATCACATTGCTTGAAGTTTTTCATTGGAGCCAATTGTTTCAACCTCAATTTTACATAGAGCATGGCGGCTTATGGCTATTGTTATTTGTGGTGTTTGCTGAAACAGGGTTGTTTTTTGGATTTTTTTTACCTGGAGATAGTTTGCTTTTTGTAGCCGGAATATATAGTGCCCCTTTGGCTTCGCAAATTTTTGTAAGTAATAATGAATGGCTTAATTTATCTATCCTCTTTGCTTTTATTTCTGTTGCCGGAATCATTGGAAATTATGTAGGCTATGCGATTGGAAAAAATGTGGGACCTGCAATGTATGATTGGAAGGATAATTTACTTTTTAAAAAGAAATATTTAATACAAGCACAGGATTTTTATGAAAAACATGGAGGTCGTGCCATTGTGATTGCTCGATTCATTCCCATTGTTCGAACCTTTGCACCCATTGTAGCAGGTATCGTAGGAATGGATAAAAAAAAGTTTGTGTATTTTAATGTGATAGGCTGTTTGGCTTGGGTGGCAAGTATGTTATGTGCGGGTCATTTTTTACAATCATGGATTTTAAATCAATACCAATTTGATTTAAAAAATCATTTAGAAATTATCGTATTGGGTATTGTATTTTTTACTACCGCTCCCGTGATTTTGAAAGTGATTACCCATAAGCCTAAAAAATCTTAAATCTAAAGTATGAATGCAAATAAACAAATTGGATTATTGTCATTGCCCGTTTTTGTAGCGGCATTGGGTTATTTTGTAGATGTTTACGATTTATTATTGTTTACCATTGTAAGACAACCCAGTGTTATGAGTATTGGCTCCACTGCGGCTACTATAATTATTGATAGCGCACACATTATCAACTGGCAAATGTCTGGTTTGCTCATTGGAGGTATTTTATGGGGCGTCATTGGCGATAAAAAAGGCCGTTTAAAAGTATTATTTGGTTCCATCTTGTTGTATTCGGTCGCTAATATTTTAACCTCCTTTGTTCAAAATGTTGATCAATACGCTTATTGTCGTTTTTTGGGCGGCATTGGCTTGGCGGGCGAATTAGGGGCGGGTATTACACTTGTTTCCGAAATGCTTCCAAAAAATAAAAGAGGTATTGGAACATCCATGGTAGCTGGTATTGGATTGTTTGGCGCAGTGTTTGCTTATTTTACTTTTAAAGCCACCAACGATTGGCGCTTATGCTATCAAATTGGTGGCGTACTTGGATTTTTCCTTTTAGTGTTGCGTGTTAGAGTAGCGGAGTCCTTCATGTTTGAATCAGCTAAATTAGCCCATATTGCTAAGGGTAATTTTTTAATGTTTTTTAATAATAAAAAAAGATTTGTAAAATACATCACTGCAATTTTAATTGGACTTCCTACCTGGTTTGTGATTGGCGTTTTAATTAATTACAGCAACAAATTTGCAAGTACTTTATATGGCGTTAATTTAATTGATTCAGGTAGATCTATTATGTTGGCTTATATTGGCATTGCTACGGGTGATTTATTAATTGGCTATGTGAGTCAGTATTTTAAAAGTCGTAAAAAAGCATTAATGCTATTTTATATTTTTAGTATCATTGGAATGATCTTGTTTTTTAGCCCCTTTAATAACAACGATAGTAGAATGTATCTTATTTGTGCATTTCTAGGATTTAGTACTGGCTATTGGGCCATCTTTAATCAAATGGCTGCCGAACAATTTGGTACTAATTTACGTGCTACCGCTGCTACTACTATTCCGAATATGGTTCGTGGCGCATTACCCCTTATTAATTTTTTATTCCTTGATATTTTGCAAAAAAAATTAGGATGGGATATTGTACAAAGCGGCATTTTTACAGGGGCAACGGTGATGCTGATTACTTTAGTGGCTTATTTCTTTACAGAAGAAACTTATCATAAGGACTTGGATTATATGGAGCATGATAATCCGCTTCCTTAGTTATTTACAACTATGCGTTTATTATTTATCCGTTTATCTTCTATTGGCGACATCGTTTTTACGACTCCTGCCATACGCTGCGCTAAATTGCAAATACCTAACGCTGAGATTCATTTTTTAACCAAGGCTTCAATGAAAGATGTGACAGTAGCCAACCCTTATATTGATCAGTTTCATTATTTTGATAATAATTTATCATTTCTCATTGATCAATTAAAAGGGATTCATTTTGATTATATTATTGATTTACACAAGAACTTTCGAACTTTTAAAATAAAAAAAGCATTAGGCGTGCCTGCTTTGACTTATGAAAAATTAAGTATTCAAAAATTCCTGCTCACTAAACTGCATTTTAATTTTATGCCCCATAGGCATATTGCAGATAGATGTTTGGATACCCTAAAATCCCTAGGGGTTGTGAATGATGGTAAAGGCTTGGATCATTTTATACCTGTTTCACTGGCTTTGTCGGCAAAGGATATACCCACTGCGCATCAGGCAGGGTATGTTGCATTTGTGATAGGCGCTTCCTATGCCACTAAAAAATTGCCATTGGAGCAATTGCGACAGTTATGTCAGCTTATTGAATATCCTATTGTATTAATAGGAGGGAAGGAGGATGCTGCCATTGGAGCGCAAGTGGCTTCGGCGAATCCCACTAAAATATACAATGCTTGTGGTAAATTTAATTTACACGAATCTGCATTATTGGTGAAACAGTCAAAGACTGTAGTATCTCATGACACTGGATTTTTATACATCGCTTGTGCTTATCATAAAAAAACAGTAGCCATTTGGGGAGCTACTTCCCCTGCTTTGCAAGTGGAACGATACTATCCAGAAGACCTAGTGTTACAGGATATGTATATGAATGCGATAGTGCCTCATTTATCATGTCAACCTTGTTCTAATTACGGAACCCAAAAATGTCCGCAAGGTCATTTTTCTTGCATGCGTCAGCAAAACTTAAATGAGATTGCGAGTAAAGTGAATTCTTATTATATTTCTCCAACTTAAAACCAAAAAGCCCCGCTATCGCGAGGCTTTTATATAAAATAATTCGGTGTTTATTTTAAGGTGCTATAAAGTTTTTAAAACATCATTCATGTTTCTAACTGCATCTGCACTTTTGTTGAAAGCAGCTTGTTCGTCTGCAGATAATTTCATCTCAACAATTTTTTCCCAACCATTTTTACCTATCACTACTGGCACGCCTAAGCAAATATCAGATTGACCATATTCGCCGTTTAAGCTTACGCAACAAGTGAATAATTTTTTCTCATCTCTTACAATGCTTTCTACTAATGCTGCTCCTGCCGCACCTGGTGCATACCAGGCAGATGTACCTAATAATTTTGTTAATGTAGCACCGCCTACCATGGTGTCATTGATTACTTTTTCTTGTTGTTCTGCATTTAAAAAATTAGTTACTGGAATACTATTCCAAGTAGCATGTTTAATTAAAGGAATCATGGTAGTATCACCATGTCCACCCACTACAATGGCATTTAAATCTGAAGGGCTGCAATCTAAATGAGTGCTTAGTTGATATTTAAAACGGGCGCTATCTAATGTACCACCCATTCCAATTATTCTATTTTTAGGAAGTCCAGTTGATTGCAATGCTAAATAAGTCATCGTATCCATTGGATTACTAATCACAATGATGATTGCGTTTGGAGAGAATTTTAAAATGTTTTCACATACACCTTTTACGATGCCAGCATTCGTGCCAATTAACTCCTCTCGAGTCATACCTGGTTTACGAGGTAATCCTGAAGTAATAACCACCACATCCGAGTTGGCTGTTTTTGAATAATCATTTGTTGATCCAGAAATGCGTGTATCAAAACCTAATAAAGCTGCTGTTTGCATCATATCCTGCGCCTTTCCTTCGGCAAATCCTTCCTTTATGTCTAATAAAACCAATTCAGTGGCTAATTCTTTTCGGGCAATGTTATCAGCACATGTTGCACCTACGGCTCCAGCACCCACGACAGTAATTTTCATATAAATTTATTTAAAATAAGTGTTTAATATTTTTACGCAGCAAAGTTAGCTATTTGCTTTCTATTATTTTTATTAAGTCGAAAATATCTGCCCCTTTTTCATACACTTTAACTAATTGCTTATCCTTGTATATAGCAACAAACGGAGTCATTTTAGGGTGAAAAAAGGAAGGAATCATATAGCTTGGGTCACGGCCTACAATCACATTGGGGCGGTTTGTCAATTTGAATTTTTCGGCAAATGCTTTAATGGAGGTCATATCTCTGTAGCTATCCCAAATAAACAACACGTTGTTAAACTTATCAAAGTACTTATTGATAGTAGCAGCTTCCGTTTCGCAATGAGAACAATCTGGGCTAAAAAAAATGATACAGGTATACTTGTACTTAGGCAACATTTTATTACTAATCTCTCTTCCGTCAATAGAGTTGATAACGAATGCAGGCAAATTTTTATCCTTTAAATAAGGTGCTGTTGGATCTGCTGGTGTTTCTTGCGTTTGGGCAGATAATTGGAACATCAAAAAAATACCGATTAAGCTGGTGATTAGTTGCTTCATAAAAAAGAGATTTATTATTTATTAGTCATCCTCATTGCCTTTGCATCTTTCAAAAATTCAGAGGCAAAGATAAAGTTATTTAATAATTGATTTTGGCTAAATATGATTTCATCATTGGTACCTTCCCATTCGCGTTTTCCTTGGTGTAAATAAATAATATGTTGTCCAATTTCCATAACACTGTTCATATCGTGGGTTACCACAATAGTAGTAATATTAAATTCGGCTGTAATATCATGGATGAGTTTGTCAATGACCATGGAAGTTTGAGGATCTAATCCAGAATTAGGCTCGTCGCAAAACAAATATTTTGGTTTCATAATAATAGCCCTTGCTAAAGCAACTCTTTTTTTCATTCCTCCACTAATTTCGGCGGGATATTTGTCATTGACTCCTTCCAAATTAACCCTAGCTAAAGTTTCTGCTACTTTTTCATTTTTCTCATTCAAACTTAATTGAGTGAACATGTCTAATGGGAAGCGTACATTTTCCTGAACGGTTTTAGAATCAAATAAGGCATTCCCTTGAAAAAGCATTCCAATATTATTTCGTAAATCCTTCCTTTCTTCTTTTGACATGCTTGCGAATCTTTGACCATCAAAATAAATTTCACCTTTGTCTGCATGCATTAAATCAACAATACATTTAATCAAAACTGTTTTGCCGCTTCCGCTAGTCCCTATGATTAAATTACATTGACCTGGTTTAAATTGAGCACTTATATCATCAATGATGACTTTGTCTTCAAAAGATTTTGATATATTTTTTACTTCAATCATGCTTATTTTTTAAGCGGTATTTGTAAAGTAAGCAAATCCTCGAATGTATCTTGTCTACTAATAAGCGTAGGAGTATCGTTTTCAAATAACACTTGTGCTGGTTTAAAACGAGCATTATAATTGCTAGACATTTCATATCCATAGGCGCCCGCATTATAAAAAACTAAAAAATCACCTTCTTCAATGGTTGGAATAGGACGATCCCAGGCAAAAGTATCAGTCTCGCAAATATTGCCCACCACTGCATAATTTTTTGTTGCATTATCAGGATGACTGATATTATCAATATGATGATAAGCGTCATAAAACATTGGTCTGATCAAATGATTCAATCCTGTATTCACTCCTGCAAATAGGTGTTCTCCATTTGACTTAAGCACATTTACTTGTGCAATAAAATAACCCGCTTCACTTACTAAATATTTTCCTGGCTCAAACCATGCTGTTAATGGACGGCCCCATTTCTCAGATAATTTTTTCATTACCTTATTTACTTCTATGCCAAGCAATGCAATATCAGTTCCTTTCTCATTGGGCGAATAAGGTACTTTAAAGCCGCCTCCAAAATCCAAAACCTGTACTGTAGGAAAAGAAGCTAAGATTTCATCAAATACCTCGGCAGATTGTAAAAAGACACCTACTTCCTTTATCTCACTTCCTGTATGGATGTGTAAGGTGGTAATATTGATTTCGTATTTTTCTTGTACGGCTTTTAATTCTTTTAATTGCGTTACTGGAATTCCAAATTTGCTTTTATCATGACCTGTTGATATTTTTAAATTTCCTCCAGCCATAATATTAGGTCGAATGCGAACACCTACTTTACAATGCGGGCCGTATTTTTTACCAAACTTTTCTAAATTGGATAAACTATCAATATTCACATTTACGCCCAAGTCAACTGCTTCAGAAATTTCATCAAAAGAAACACTGTTACTTGTGTATAAAATATTTTTGGTTTCAAAGCCAACATGAATTGCCAACTTAACTTCATTGATCGAACTACAGTCAATTGGACAGCCTGCATTTTTTACAACTTGTAAAATATGAATATTGGTTAATGCTTTACAGGCATAAAAAAATCGAGTATTACTCATGTCAAAATGAGACACTAAATTTTGGTATTGCGCTACAATTTTTTCAGCATGATATACATACAGCGGTGTGCCAAAAGTTTGGGCCGCTTGTTTTAACTGTGTATATGATAAACTTGACTTCATGCCACGAAGATACAATTAGAACTCAAGTTTTAACACTAAATCAATAGGGATAATTATAGAAAATGGATAGGAGAGATCCTAAGATTGAGGTTGCTCAGGAGCGCTGTCATCAGCGTCGTCAGCATCAATGGCGTCTTGGTTGTAATCTCCAGTTTCTTCTTCAGTATTAGGGGTTTCGGCTTCTGTTTGTTCAAAAACGCTAGTGTCTGTGAAATCCTCAGGTTTTACAACAGTCGCTTCTACCAATTGATCGGCCAATACTTCTCGTATTTTAGGCAAATCATCGGTTGAATTAATTCCAAAATAATCCATGAAATTCTTCGAAGTAGAATATACTAATGGCTTACCTGGCATGGTTTCGTTACGACCACTGATATTAATTAATTCTTTTTCTAATAATTTTTGGATAGAGTAATCGCTATTGACTCCACGAATGGCTTCCACTTCCCCTTTAGTAATTGGTTGCTTGTAAGCGATGATGGCCAATGACTCGAGAGCTGCGTTGGAAAGTCGTTTTAAAAACTTATCGCCATTTAATTGTGCAATAGTTTTATGGTAATCAGGCTTTGTTAAAAATTGCCAGCCGCCGCCACTTTGTTTTAATTCAAAGGGATAAAATTCGGTAGCATATTTTTCTTGAATTCCTTCCAAAGCAGATTCCACTTGGCTTAGTGTGATGCGTTCTTCTAAAAATCCGAATGCATTATTTATAAGTTCTGTAATGTCATTTGCATTAAGTGCTTTTTCACTTGCAAATACTAAGGCTTCAATATGCGGAATGATTTGGCTTATTTCCATAATAGGGTTGGTGTCTTATCCGTTTAATGCTGCCGCACCACTCACGATCTCTGTTAATTCAGTGGTGATGGCTGCTTGACGAGCACGGTTGTATGATAATTTCAATGATTTCAATAATTCGTTTGCATTTTCACTTGCCTTATCCATCGCAGTCATTCTAGCGCCATGCTCACTTGCATTGGCATCTAAAACGGCTTTAAATAATTGGGTGTTTAATATTTTTGGCATCAGCTCGGCCACTAAAACTTCTTTTTGTGGTTCAAAAATAAAATCAGTTTTTTTCTGATTCAATTTTTTTGCCATTTTGGGAACGGGTAAAAAGGGTTCAGCTGTGAATACTTGTGTCGCTGCATTTTTAAATTCGCTGTAAATAATTTCGATCGCATCAAATTCCTTATTTGAAAATGCATTCATGGCTGCTTGTGCTGCTAATTGAACATTTGCAAAACTGAGGTTTAAGAATATATCTTTGAAATTAGCGTTGGTATTAAATCCAGCTTTACTTAAACTTTCAAATCCTTTTTTACCAATATTCCAGATAGTGACTTTTTGTGTTGGATATTTTTCGAGAATAGTAGTTTTAGCCAATTTTACTAAGTTGGCATTGTAGCCGCCACACAATCCTCTGTCGGAAGTAATGACAATTAAAAGAACATTATTAACAGGGCGTGTTTCGGCTAAAGCTAAATTCATATCTCCTTCCAAACTGCCTAAAATATTACCTAACATTTCTTGAAGCTTACGCGTGTAGGGACGCATCTGTGTAATTGCATCTTGTGCTCTACGTAATTTGGCAGCACTCACCATTTTCATGGCTTTTGTAAGCTGCTGGGTAGATTGCGTACTTTTAATCCTATTTCTTACTTCGTTTAATTGACCTGCCATAGTTGTAAAATTTCCTATTTTTCCTAATGAAACCCTGTTAAAATACAGGGGCGCTTAAGGCGAGCAAAGGTATCATTTTTTCGTTCATTTTTCACTTTTAAGCCCAATCATGTTAATTTTTATATTCCCGACCCTTTAAAATGGTCAAACTGCCTTCAAATGCTTACCTTTGACACCCCTTTCAAAGTGGCCAATATGTCATTGGCATACTGATTGCTAATAAGGGATTATATATAATTTATCGAAGGACTATGTTGCAATTTATAAGTAAAATATTTGGTGGCTCAAAAAGTGAGAAAGATGTGAAAAAAATTGCACATTTAGTACCCATCATCAACGGGCATTTTGAGTCTTATAAAAATCTTTCTAACGACGCGTTAAGGGGAAAAACACCCGAATTAAAGGCCCGTATCAAGGATCATTTATTCGCCATTGACGAAACCATTCAAACGGAACAAGCCAAGGCGGAAGCCCTTCCTATGAGTGAGTTTATGGGGCGCGACACTATTTATCAAAATATTGACCTTCTAAAAAAGGATCGAGATAAGGCCCTTGAAGCCATTTTATTGGAAATTTTACCTGAGGCATTTGCTGTGGTAAAGGAAGTAGCTCGTCGATTTACTGAACATGAAGAATTAGTAGCCACTGCTAGTGAATTGGATCGTCAATTATCAGTAAAAAAAGAATACATCACTATTAAAGGAGCGGATTCGGTTTTCCAAACAACTTGGAAAGCGGCAGGAATGCCAGTGACTTGGAATATGGTTCATTATGATGTGCAGTTGATTGGAGGTATCGTTTTACATGAAGGTAAAATTGCCGAAATGTCTACTGGAGAAGGAAAAACTTTGGTTTCAACTTTACCAGCATATCTAAATGCTTTATCAGGCGAAGGGGTACATATCGTAACCGTGAATGATTATTTAGCAAAAAGAGATAGTGAATGGAATGGTACTTTATTTGAGTGGTTAGGGCTTACGGTAGATTGTATTGACAAGCATCAGCCTAACTCCGAGGAGCGCCGAAATGCATATCGTGCAGATATTACTTATGGTACTAACAATGAATTTGGTTTTGATTATTTAAGAGATAATATGGTGCATACACCAGAAGAAATGGTACAAAGAAAGCATCATTTTGCGATGGTGGATGAGGTCGATTCTGTTTTAATTGATGATGCCCGAACTCCTTTAATTATTTCTGGTCCTATTGGTCATCCAACAGGCGAGCAACAATTTTTTGAATTAAAACCGCGTATCGAAAAATTGGTTGAAATTCAAAAAAAGGTAGTCAATCAATTTTTAATTGAAGCCAAGAAAAAAATAGCAGAAGGGAATGATGATCCCAAGGATGGCGGATTAGCATTGTACAGAGCTTTCAGGGGGATGCCTAAAAACAGTGCTATCATTAAATATTTAAGTGAGCCTGGTATTCGTGTTAAATTACAAAAAGCAGAAAATTATTATTTAGCCGATCAGCAAAGGGAAATGCCTATTGTAGATACGGAGCTTTACTTCCATATTGATGAAAAAAACAATTCAGTTGAATTGACTGAAAAAGGGTTGCAATTAATTACTAAATCTGGTGAGGATCCTAATTTCTTTTTATTGCCCGATATCAGTATTGAATTAAATGCAATCGATCAAAATAAAAATATTGTACCCGAGGTAAAATTGCAACAAAAGGAAGTTATTATTAACGACTACAGTATTAAGTCGGATCGAATTCATACCGTAAATCAATTATTGAAAGCCTATACTTTATTTGATAACGATGTAGAATATGTTGTGATTGAAGGGCAGGTTAAAATTGTAGATGAGCAAACGGGTCGTATCATGGAAGGTCGTCGTTATTCGGACGGATTACACCAAGCGATTGAAGCAAAAGAAAATGTAAAAATTGAAGCAGCAAGTCAAACTTATGCTACCATTACTTTGCAAAACTTTTTCAGGATGTACCATAAGTTAGCAGGTATGACGGGTACTGCCGAAACAGAAGCATCAGAGTTTTGGAGTATTTATAAATTAGATGTGGTTTCTATTCCAACTAATATTCCAGCCATTCGTTTGGATGATCAGGATTTAGTATACAAAACAAAGCGTGAAAAATTTGGAGCAGTGATTGATGCGATTGTGGAATTAAGAGAAAAAGGTCGTCCTGTTTTATGTGGAACCACGTCGGTGGAAGTGAGTGAATTATTAAGTAGAATGTTGCGTCAAAAAAATATTCCGCATAATGTATTGAATGCAAAGCAGCATGCGCGTGAGGCGCAGGTAGTAGCCGAAGCAGGATTAACAGGAGCTGTTACTATTGCAACGAATATGGCAGGTCGTGGTACTGATATTAAATTAAGTCCCGAAGTAAAATTAGCAGGTGGATTGGCCATATTGGGTACCGAACGCCACGAGTCTCGCCGTGTGGATAGACAGTTACGTGGTCGTGCAGGTCGTCAAGGAGATCCAGGATCATCTTTATTCTTTGTTTCATTGGAAGATGATTTGATGCGCATGTTTGGAAGTGAAAGAATTGCAAAAATTATGGACTTTGCTGGTTACAAGGAAGGTGAAGTAATTCAGCATAGTATGATTACAAAATCAATCGAACGCGCACAGAAAAAAGTCGAAGAGAATAACTTTGGAATTAGAAAGCGATTGTTGGAGTATGATGATGTGATGAACAAGCAAAGATCTGTTATTTACAAAAAAAGAAGTCATGCATTATTTGGAGAAAGATTAGCATTGGATTTAGACAACGCATTTTATCAAGTGGTGGAAGGCCTTGTGATCAATCATAAAACAATGAATGATTATGAAGCATTTAAAGTAGGCTTAATTGTTCAGTTTGGATTAGATAGTAAAATTTCATTGGAACAATTTACATCCACGCCGGAAAATAATTTAATTGAATTAGTATATCAGGAAACTATTGCACATTATGAATACAGGAAAAAGGAAATGATGCAACACAGTATTCCAGTATTTAAAAATATTCGTTTACAACAAGGCAATCATATTGAAAATGTAATTGTACCGGTTAGTGATGGTAAAACTGCATTTAATGTGTTGGTGAATTTGGATAAAAATATTTCAACAAGTGGATTGGCCTTGGCCGCTCAATCGGAAAGGTCCATTGCATTAAGTTTAGTAGATGATGCTTGGAAGGAGCATTTGCGTGCGATGGATGATTTAAAACAATCCGTACAAACAGCTACCTACGAACAAAAGGATCCATTGGTAATTTATAAAATGGAAGCATTTGAATTATTTAGACGAATGGATTTAGAAATCAACCATAAGTTGGTTCAATTTTTATGTCATTCGCATATTCCAATGGAAACTAGTGCAGTAAAGGAAGGGCGTCAACAAAAAACAGATTTAAGTAAACTAAGTGCCAATAGATCAGAGGAAGTGGATGGCGAAAAAACATACCATGATCCAAGTGAGCAAAAGCAAAGCCCAGTTCAAGTAGGGCCAAAAATTGGTCGCAATGATCCTTGTCCATGTGGAAGTGGCAAAAAATACAAAGCATGTCATGGAAAAGATGCCGCTTAGTAAATATATTGATCATACTATTTTAAAGCCAACTTGCTTAGTATCAGATATTCAAAAACTGTGTACTGAAGCAGTCCAATATCATTTTGCTGCAGTTTGTGTGCCTCCCAATTTTGTAAAATTAGCTAAGCAATTAACGCAGGATACTGAAGTAAAAGTGGCCACAGTAATTGGATTCCCATTTGGATATAGTGCTACTGAGGCAAAAATTGCAGAAATTATTTTGGCAATGGTGGATGGCGCCGATGAGTTAGATGTGGTAGCCAATATTTCGGCCATTAAAAATGGAGATTGGACTGCCATTGCAGACGAGATCAATCATATCTTACCTATTATAAGATCAAAAGGGAAGGTTATAAAAATCATTATTGAGTCTGGTGTTTTAACGAATGAAGAAATTATCGCTTGTTGTGATATATATGGGATAGCGGGAATTGACTATTTAAAAACTTCTACAGGTTATGCCGATAAAGGGGCTAGCGTAGAAGCGGTAAAGTTATTTAGAAAGCATTTACCCGATTCCATCCAGATAAAAGCCTCAGGGGGTATTCGCGACTATGAGACAGCACAGCAAATGATTGAGGCAGGAGCAACACGTATTGGATGCAGTGCAGGAGTGGCAATTGTGACAGGTGCTCAAACAGACCAAGTAAAAAGTAACTATTAATTGCTAACTTTAAATTGCGTAATAATAATTGCGCGCCTTTAAATATTTTTCGAATCATGTTACTAGAAAAAATAAAAACATTAGCGGGACAAAATCAAGCTGAAAATGTGGCAACGCGCAGGCATTTGCATGCACATCCTGAATTAAGTTATCAGGAATTTGAAACTAGTAAATTTATTCAAGCGCAGCTTAGTTCAATAGGTATCCCATTTACTGTCATAGCTACAACAGGTGTGTTGGGAATCATTGAAGGAAAAAATCCAACAAAACGAGTTGTTGCTTTAAGAGCAGATATGGATGCACTTCCTATTATTGAGGAAAATAAAGTTGATTATATTTCAACCAACGAAGGGGTAATGCATGCATGTGGACATGATGTACACACCACAATATTATTAGGTGCTGCAAAAATTTTATGGACTTTGCGTGATGAATTTGAGGGTACTATAAAATTATTATTTCAACCAGGCGAAGAAAAAAATCCAGGGGGTGCAAGCTATATGATTCGTGACGGAGCTTTAAAAAATCCAGTACCACAAGGCATTGTAGCATTGCATGTTCATCCAGGATTACCATTAGGAAAATTAAGTTTTAGAAAGGGTCGTGTCATGGCAAGTGCAGATGAGTTATATATTTCAATCAAGGGTCCAGGCGGACATGCCGCAACCCCACATCAAACAGTGGATACCATTTTAGTTGCTTCGCAATTAATTACAAGTTTACAATCTATTATTTCTCGCAATCGAAATCCACAACAACCTTCTGTTTTATCTATCTGTTCTATACATGGTGGTAATACAACCAATGTGATTCCAAGTGAAGTAAAATTGATGGGTACTTTTAGAGCAATGGATGAAACATGGCGTTTTGAAGCACATGCATTAATGATGCAACAAGCAAAAGGGTTGGCATTAGCCACTGGTGCTGAAATTGATTTTAGAGTTGATGTGGGTTATCCAACTGTTGATAATGAACCATTGATTACAGAAGCAGCATGGAAATTAGCTGACCAATATATGGGTGCCGACAATGTGGAGGAAACTGAAAAACGCATGGGTGCCGAAGATTTTGGATATTACTCACAAATCATTCCAGGATGCTTTTTTAGGCTAGGCGTAAGAAACGAAGCCCAAGGGATCATTCATAATGTACATACTCCTCATTTTAATATTGATGAATCAGCCATAGAGCAAGGGGTGGGTATGATGTGTTGGTTGGGGGTGCGATTATTTACATAAATGGTTGTATTTCAGATAAATACAGCTCAAAAAACTCATTTTGGATATATTCAGTAGCTTTGTAAAAATCGAAAACTAACATTCGTTCTAAATTTATTACATGTCAAAAAAAGATAATTTACGAAGGGAACAAGCTTTAGAATACCACGCTTCAGGACGACCAGGTAAAATTGAAGTGGTGCCTACCAAGGAAGCCAAAACGCAAAAGGATTTATCCTTGGCATATAGTCCTGGTGTGGCCATTCCTTGTACTGAGATACAAAATAATCCAAGTGATGTTTATAAATATACAGCGAAAGGAAATTTAGTAGGGGTGATTACAAATGGTACAGCTGTTTTAGGATTAGGTAATATTGGACCATTAGCAAGTAAGCCTGTTATGGAAGGGAAGGCGGTATTGTTTAAAATTTTTGCAGATATTGATGTTTTTGATATTGAAATAAACGAAACGGATCCAGATAAGTTTATTGAAATTGTAAAATCATTGGAGCCCACTTTTGGTGGAATTAATTTAGAAGACATCAAGGCCCCTGAATGTTTTTACATTGAACAACAACTAAGGGAAAAGATGAATATCCCTGTGATGCATGATGATCAACATGGTACGGCAATTATTAGTAGTGCTGCTTTACTTAATGCATTAGAATTACAAAAAAAGAAAATCGACAAAGCTAAGTTTGTCGTGAATGGTGCTGGTGCTGCTGCAATGGCTTGTATCAAATTATATGTTGCATTAGGTGCGAGGCATGAAAATTTTATTTTGTTTGACAAGGATGGTGTTTTGCATGAAGGTCGAACCGATTTAGGAACCGATCGTCAACCCTTTGCAATTAAGACGAGTAATATTACTTTATCGCAAGCAATGAAAACAGCAGATGTGTTTTTAGGTTTAAGTGTGGGTAATGTGGTAACGCCAGACATGGTATTATCTATGCCAAAAAATCCAATCGTATTTGCATTAGCCAATCCAGACCCTGAAATTGATTATGAATCGGCAACAGCGGTAAGAAAGGATATTATCATGGCAACAGGAAGATCAGATTATCCTAATCAAGTGAACAATGTATTAGGCTTCCCTTATATTTTTAGAGGTGCTTTAGATGTGCGTGCAAAATCGATCAATGAAGCAATGAAACTTGCAGCTGTAAAAGCTTTGGCAGAATTAGCAAGATCGGCAGTACCTGATTTAGTGAACATGGCGTACAACCAACAAAACTTAGGTTTTGGAGCAGAGTATATTATTCCAAAACCATTAGATCCAAGGTTGTTAAGCACATTAGCGCCAGCGGTTGCAAAGGCAGCAGTTGAATCGGGTGTGGCACAACAAATTATTACGAATTGGGACGAATACGAATTACAATTAAATAAGCGATTGGGATTAGATAATCAATTGATGCGCTTAATTAGTAATAAAGCACGTCGTGATCCTAAACGATTGGTATTCTCAGATGCGGAAAATATAAAAATATTAAAAGCGGCAAGTATTATTTATGATGATGGCATTGCTTATCCAATTTTACTAGGTAATGAGAATAGGATAAAAAATATTGCAGCAGCCAATAATATTGACATCACCGATTTACCAATCATTGATATTCGTAGTGATGAAATGGAAGCGAAGCGTGAATTTTTCGGATCTATCTTATTTCAAAAAAGACAACGAAAGGGTATTAATAAATATGAGAGCTTAAAATTAATGCGCACTCAAAATTATTTTGGAGCGATGATGGTGGAGACAGGAGAGGCTGATGCGATGTTGTCAGGATTGACTCGAAATTATGCAGACGGTATTAGACCAGCTGTGCAAATTATAGGCACAGAAGAAGGCGTGAAAAAGATAGCTGGAATGTATTTGTTGTTAACAAAAAAAGGCCCGTTATTTTTAGCTGATACTACTGTCAATATTAAACCAACCGCTGAGGAAATTGCAGATATTACTTTAATGGTTGCGAAGGAAGTGCGTAATTTTAATATTGAGCCTCGCATTGCGATGTTAAGTTATTCTAACTTTGGAAGTAGCGATACGCCCGAAGCTAAAATGATGGCTGAGGCAACAAGGATAGTGAAGCAACGCAATCCATCACTCATTGTGGACGGAGAGATGCAAGGGATGTTGGCATTTAATAAGGAAATTTTAAAGGATAACTATCCATTTAGCGATTTAGTAGATGTGGACGTGAACGTGCTCATCTTCCCTAATTTAACAGCGGGTAATGTGGCATATCATTTACTAAAAGAAATTGGAGGTGTAGATATCATTGGTCCTATCTTGTTAGGATTAAAAAAACCAGTGAATGTTTTACAGCTAGGATCTGGGGTTAGAAATATCATCAACATGGCGACTGTAGCAGTAGTGGATGCGCAGTTAAAATCGCGCGTAGATACTGATATCGAAGTACAAAGATCAAGTTGGTGGAAACGATTAAAAAAACGAAAAAAGTAACATGAATTATTTTTCACATTTAGGCAAATATCTATTGATGTTAAAAGGGATGTTTACTGCCACCGAAAATAAGGTCATGTTTTGGAAGGAGTATATTAAACAATGCGTGGATATTGGAATTGGCTCCTTGCCCATTGTAGTCATCATTTCTTTTTTCTTAGGCGCTGTAATGACAGTTCAAACTGCAGCACAGTTGGTAAGTCCCTTGGTGCCCTTAAGCACTATTGGTATTATTGTTCGTGATGGAATGCTATTAGAATTTGCTCCTACTTTTTTAAGTATTGTGTTGGCAGGAGTAGTAGGCAGTAAGATTGCGAGTGAATTAGGAAATATGCGCATATCTGAGCAAATAGACGCATTAGAGATCATGGGTATCAACACAAAAAGTTATTTAATCTTGCCAAAAATTTTAGGTGCTTTCACAATGGTACCTATGTTGGTTGGAATATCTGCAGTAATTGCTATATGGGGTGGTTATATTGTGGGGAATTGGACAGGCGCCGTTCCTGCCGAAGTATTTTTAGCAGGCATTCGAAAAGGAGTGCATACCCATTATATGGTTATTGCACTTTATAAATCGTTTATTTTCTCATTTATTATAAGTACAGTTCCTTGTTATTTTGGATTTAATGTAAAAGGAGGCGCTTTGGAGATTGGTAAAGCGGGTACGCAATCGGTCGTAGTAAGTTGTATTTTAATTTTAATTGCCGATTATATAGTGGCAGCCATTGCTTTATAGTTTAACTTAGTAGTATAAATTATAGCAATGAAAATAAGTTTTCACGGAGCAGCACGCACTGTTACAGGGTCTAAGCATTTGGTGCAATTAAAAAATAGAGAAAATTTTTTGTTGGATTGTGGTTTGTTTCAAGGAATGGGAAGAGATACCGATTCATTGAATGCAAAATTTGGTTTTGATGCAACCAAAGTTAATTTTGTTATTTTATCACATGCTCATATTGATCACAGTGGCTTGCTTCCAAAATTAGTGAAGGAAGGATTTAGGGGAAATATTTATTGCACCCCAGGAACTAAAGCACTTACTGAAATTTTATTAGAGGATTCTGCCATGATACAACGTGATGATGCTAAGTATGGTAATAAACGTTTGGCAAAAAAAGGATTACCGCCCATTGAGCCTTTGTATGATATGGATGATGTGAATTTAACTTTGCCGCTTATTAAGGCAATTGATTACAATACACCCACTAAAATTTCAGATGCCGTTGAGGTTTTATTTACAGATGCGGGTCATATTATAGGAAGTGCAGCAGTGAGTTTACGTATCAAGGAAGGCGACGAGATTGAAACATTAACCTTTAGTGGCGATATAGGAAGATATAGAGATATGATACTTCGTTCACCCGCTACTTTCCCTCATGCAGATTACATAATTATTGAAAGTACCTATGGTGATAAATTACATGACTTAATTCATACCACCCCCGATGATTTACTAAAATGGATTCAGTCCACTTGTGTAGAACAAAAAGGAAATTTAATCATACCTGCTTTTAGTGTAGGGCGTACCCAGGAAATTTTATTTGAATTAAACCAATTGTCATTAGAAAAAAGATTGCCACATATCCCTGTATATGTAGACAGCCCTTTAAGTATCGAAGCCACCGATGTGTTGAAAAAATTTCCTAAATATTTTAATAAAAAAATTCAAAAAATATTAGAAGTCGACGATGATCCATTTGATTTTGAAGGATTGCGTTATATTAAAACAGTAGAAGAGAGTAAGGCGCTGAACGAAGACCTACATCCTAAAGTGATTATATCTGCATCCGGAATGGCTGACGCAGGTAGGGTAAAGCATCATATCAAAAACAATATAAGTAATGCTAAAAACACCATCTTATTGGTGGGTTATTGTGAGCCACATTCATTAGGAGGTCGATTAATGAAGGGGGAAAAGCAAGTTAAAATTTATAGTGAATTTTATGACGTCATTGCTAAAGTAGGATCTATTCGTAGTATGAGTGCACACGGAGATTACGAGGATCTAATGCAATTTTTAGCATGCCAAACACCCGATTTAGTGAAGCAGGTTTTTGTAGTACACGGAGAAGCCGAAGTGCAGGATCATTTTGCTGAAAGACTGCGCAAAAAAGGATTTAAGGAAGTGCATGCGCCCGAGATGCATGAGACTTTTGATTTGAAGTAGATTAAAATAAGCTTTGCGGCGTGAAAATTTTGTAATCTACTTTTTCACAAGGAGTATTTGTTTGCTGAAAGTTTTTAGCAACAGTGTAAGCACTCATTTTATTTTCGTCAAATGAATGAGTGGCTATTTCTAAAATTTGTTTTTCATCTAAATTTTCATTGACCCAACATTTGGCTAATTCATCATTTAAAATTGTGGGCATTCTCTTTTTTACATTATGAATTTTACTCATTAAGCCATTGGCTTCGGTGGTGATGATGCCAAAACTATTTTTTAATTCCCCTGTTTGATGGTTGGTCCAGGTATTCCAAACACCTGCGATATAAAATAGAGGTGTCTCCTTTACTGAAATACAATGCGGATATTTTTCTTTATTTACTTCCTGCCATTCAAAAAAATGAGAGGCTAAAACCAAGCATCTATTAGTATGAACCGAGGATGCGGCTACTTTATTAGTGAGTACTGTTTCCCCTTTTATATTAAGGGTGGTGTATTTTTTTCTTGATTCTGTTAATTCTTTTTCATTCCTAGCCCAATTAGGAATCAATTCCCAATGCATAAGTCCCGGTCTTAAAAATGATGAAGATTCCTTGTAAATGACTGGCCAGTTTTGGTATGCAAAACCCGATTGGACAGGGATATCAATGGCATCTAAATCCAATACAGTGCTTCCTATTTTAATAGTTTCTTTTTTAGGAATTTTTACACCAATCACATAGCACATAAAACAAATTTTAACAAAGGTAAATCATGTAGTGTAATTTTTTGGGAGGCTTTTTAGCCACAAAAGGAGCCAGTTTGGAGGAATTAGATAAAATTAGTTGTCAAGTATTCCTTGACAACTGAAACAAATTGGTAATGATTTCTTAATTCGCCGAATATCTTTTAATAAGCTTTAGGTCAGATCCTTTTAGCAATAGTTCTTCTTCAATGTCAAAATCGTTTTGAAGGCCCAACCAGAAATTGGGGCTATTGCCAAAGTATTTAGAAAGTCTCAAGGCAGTATCGGCAGTAACACTTCTATTGCCTCTTAAAATTTCAGAAATTCTAGTTTGTGGAATAAGGGTCGCTTTACAAAGCTTATAAGCAGTAATATTTAAAGGGACTAGAAACTCTTCCTTTAGTACATCACCTGGATGAATATTTTTTAATTTTTTCATAGTATCTATTTAATGGTAGTCAATAATTTCGACTTCTTCGGCATTATCATTACTCCAGATAAAGATTATTCTCCATCTATTATTTATTCTGATGGAGTAATATCCAGACAAATAACCTTTCAATTTCTCTAAGTGGTTAGATGGCGGTATTGATAAGTCTACTAAATTCTCTGATCTATGTAGCATTCTCAATTTTCTTCTTGCAATCTCTTGAATGGGTATTGGCAATTTCATTGACATATCACCATTCCAAATCTTTAGGGTTTCTTTATTTCCAAAACTAAGTATCATACTAACGTTTTACGATACTTACGCCAA
>CAIJXU010000046.1 GCA_903824725.1 uncultured Bacteroidota bacterium
ACATTAGCAAATTTAACGGTTACTAATCCAATTGTAGGAAGTGTAACGGGTAATGCAGCAACAGCTACTATAGCTGGAAATATTACAGCAACAAGTAATACAACACTAACAACATTATCTAATTTGACTAGTGTTGGCACAATTACAAGTTTAACTACTGGCTCTATTACAAACAGTGGTAAAGTTATAGTGGGTGCAACTTCCCCTGCTAGTGAATCTGCTGTTTTGGAAGCAAGTTCTACCTCGCAAGGTTTCTTGCCGCCTAGAATGACTTATGCGCAAAGAAACTTAATATCTAATCCAGCAAATGGCCTAATTATATTTTGTTCGGATTGTGGATTATATGGAGAGCCTCAATATTATGATGGAAATAATAATTGGAGAAAATTTGACTTAAGTTTAGGTAGTGGTACTGGCACATTGAATTTAGTAATAGATGCTTTATTCTCAACTTCAAATGGTACTAGCGGTTCACTTCGAGGTCAAAGTTTTACTACAACATCTAATCCAGGTAGGTTAATTAAAATTGTCACTAACGCTATTGGAGGAGTATCAGGAACTCAATTGACCAATGGAATTGCTCAATCATATTTAAGAATTAGGAGTTATGTCAATGATAATGAATTAACAAATCCAAATGCATTGAGTGGAGAAATATTAGCAACTTCAAAAACAAATCCCACTATTCTTAACTACGATTATGGTCAATATTATCCAACTGTAGAGTTTACTTTTCCCAATTCAATAGTATTATTACCTAATACAAAGTATGTTATTCAATTTGTTATTGGGGATGGTGTTGCTGCTTATGTTAAAATAGCTGGTCCATATAGTGGAGGACAAGCCTATGATATAAATGGAATAAATCAAGGTTATGTAAGAGATTTTCCATTTCAATTATACTTACAGCAGTTTTAATTCATAATATTTCACAACTTTATTGCATTTAGGGATTGTCGGCTCCACTTCATTACGCCGACATCCCTCATCCAAAAAGGTAAATATTGGATTGTCGTTCTCGCTTTGCTCGAACGACTTCCCTGAATGGCGTCCTTACTCAAAGCTTTTCAACGAACCGCTTCGCGTTTCGTTGCCTTTTTTGCTTCTCGTCCGTTTACGAAAGCTCGCTTTCGACACGTCCTCGAAACAAAAAAGCCTGTCACTTTCGTGACAAGCTTTGTGAACTGGCTGGGACTCGAACCCAGGGCCCATACATTAAAAGTGTATTGCTCTACCAACTGAGCTACCAATTCTAATTGCCTTTTTTAGAGGAGTGCAAAAATAAGCATTTAGAAAAACTATCCAAATAAAAGGGGGTATTTATTTTCCCCAATGAAATCCCATCTAAATGCTTCATCTTCAAATAAGAAGTACATTTGTGTAAACTCAAACTGATGGCCAATTTTAAAGATAAAATAGTCGTTATTACTGGTGGATCTGATGGTATTGGAAAAGCTTTAGTACAGCAGTTTTTGGCATTAGGTGCAAAAGTAGCTACCTGTGGTCGTACTAAATCAAAATTAGATCAACTTTCACAAGAATTCAATTCCCCTCATTTAATCGTTTTTACTGTCGATGTGAGCAAGCAAGCCGAATGCGAATCCTTTATCTCGAGTGTAGTAGCGCAATGGGGTAGTATCGATATCTTAATTAACAACGCAGGCATATCTATGCGCGCCTTGGTAAAAGAAACTTCTATTGAAACTTTAAAGTCAGTAATGGACATCAATTTTTGGGGTACCGTTTATTGTACCAAAAAGGCTTTGCCGTTTATTGAGCAAAATAAGGGAGTCATTGTAGGGGTTTCTAGTATTGCAGGTTATCGTGGTTTACCAGGTCGGAGTGGTTATTCAGCGTCTAAGTATGCCTTAAATGGCTGGCTGGAGGCATTAAAGACCGAATTGTACGGTTCAGGCACCCATGTCATGTGGGTTTGCCCCGGGTTCACCACATCCAATATCCGAAATGCAGCTTTGGATAAAAATGCAAATGCTCAAGGAGAATCGCCTATGGACGAAGGAGATATGATGAGTTCGGCCGAATGTGCTACCCATATTATTGCTGCAATTCAAAAAAGGAAGCGTTCTCTTGTCTTAACTTTTACGGGCAAGCGAACTGTATTTATGAATAAATTTTTTCCTGCTTGGGCGGACAAATTAGTACATCATTTTTTCTTTAAGGATGGGAAATTAGTAAAGTAGCAAGAAGCTAGTTTTGAATGCATAGTAAATTAATAACCATCTGTTTAAAATATACTGCTTAAATATTCGTTACAAATAAGATATGCCCGTTATTACTTTAACATCTGATATTGGCCAAGAGGATTTTATAATTGGCGCTGTTAAGGGGCAAATATTGTCTACTATTCCAGGCTGTACCATTTCAGATATCACCCATTTTTTATCGTCAAAGAACTACCAACAAGGGGCTTATATTTTTAATAATGCTGCCAAGTATTATCCTAAAGGAACGGTGCATATAGTGATGGTCAACTTTTTCCAACATCCGCAGGATCATGTTTTATTTGCACATTACAATGGTCATTTTTTTATAGTACCCGATAATGGTTTTTTGACTATGATGCTGGGATTAAAGCCTGCTGATATTGTTAAAATAAATTGTAAAGGGGCGCCTACTTTTATTCAAATATCAGAACGCATTGTGGAAGCCGTTGCTTACTTTTTTGCTTCTGGAAATTTAGCCGACGCAGGCGAACCCACTACCGAAATTTTGGAAATCTATCCTATGCAACCTACCATTGGACCCAATTGGATGGAAGGTCAAATTTTATTTATCGACCAATTTGAAAATGTGGTGGTGAATATTCGCAAGGAAGAATTTGATTTGCACGCAAAAGGAAGGCCTTTTAAAATTGTGTTTACTCGAAATGAAACCATTGAAGTGTTGAGTAAGAATTATGGGGATGTTCCAGTTGCCGATAAAATGGCTTGGTTCAATTCGGCAGGTTATTTAGAAATCGCGGTTCGAGGGGGCAATATGGCCGGTTTGTTTGGATTAAGCAAATACGATGAGAATCAACATAATAAGCAAAGGCCCAACGATAATAAATGGTTTTTCCAGATGGTTCGGGTTTTCTTTGAATAGTTTTTTTCATTTGCCATTTTGGGGGTATTTTTGCCCCTCGTTAAATCAACTAAATTAGATATACAATGGCATACGATGTTATCGTTATTGGTAGTGGTCCAGGGGGTTATCCTGCTGCCATCCGTGCTTCTCAATTAGGCTTAAAAGTAGCTATCATTGAAAAGGAGAGTTTAGGCGGCGTTTGCTTAAACTGGGGATGTATTCCTACTAAAGCTTTATTAAAAAGTGCACAGGTATATGAGTATGTAAAACATAGCGCCAATTATGGAATCACCACTACAGGTGTAAATCATGATTTTGGAGCAGTTATCAAACGAAGCAGAGGTGTTGCCGATAAAATGAGTAAGGGCGTTCAGTTTTTAATGAAAAAAAATAAGATTGATGTGATCATGGGCTATGGCAAAGTCATGAGCAAGGGAAAAGTAGAAGTGAAGGATGCCGAAGGAAAAACTCAAATCGTAGAAACAAAATATATCATCATTGCAACAGGAGGACGAAGCCGTGAATTACCTAATTTAAAACAAGACGGGAAAAAAGTAATTGGTTATCGCGAAGCAATGGTCTTACCTACGCAACCAAAAAGTATGATCATTGTAGGTAGTGGCGCAATAGGAGTTGAGTTTGCATATGTGTATAATAGTATGGGAACAAAAGTAACCATCGTTGAATTTTTACCAAGAATCGTTCCTGTCGAAGATGAGGACATTTCAAAAGAATTAGAAAAACAATATAGAAGACAAGGTATCGACATCATGACCAATGCTTCAGTAGAGTCGTTGGATACAACAGGCAGTTTAGTGAAAGCGAAAGTGAAGCAACAAGATGGTTCCTTTATTACATTGGAAGCTGAAATTGTTTTAAGTGCGGTAGGTGTGGTATCTAACATTGAAAATATTGGATTGGAACAAAATGGTATTAAGGCAGATAAAGGCCGTATCATAGTTGATAAATTTCAACAAACGAGTGTAGCAAGTATTTATGCTATTGGAGATTGTTCTCCTGGACAAGCATTAGCGCATGTGGCTGCAAAGGAAGGCATTAATGCTGCAGAGCATATTGCTTACCAAGAAAAAAAGCATGCTCATTTGCCTGAAGGAATTGATTATAACAATGTACCAGGTTGTACTTATTGTATTCCTGAAATTGCGAGCGTGGGTTATACCGAAAAGGCAGCTAAGGAAGCAGGGTATGAGTTAAAGATTGGCAAGTTCCCTTTTATGGCAAGTGGTAAAGCAAGTGCGGCAGGTGCTACAGAAGGATTTGTAAAAGTAATATTTGATGCGAAGTATGGTGAGTTTTTGGGATGTCATATGATAGGTACGAATGTAACCGAGATGATTGCAGAAGCAGTGGTCGCTCGTAAATTAGAAACCACCGCGCATGAAATTTTAAACGCCATTCATCCGCATCCTACGATGAGTGAAGGGTTAAAAGAAGCAGCGGCAGCGGCTTATGGCGAAGCAATTGATATCTAACTAGACGAATTAATATACCGAATGGCTCGTAATTCAAACTATTTGAATGCGAGCCATTTTTAGTAATTAGGACAATAAAAAAATTAAAACATTCGATATAAAATAGAGCATGAAGTACGACAAAGAAATTAACAGGCGCAAAACATTTGCCATTATATCTCACCCCGATGCTGGTAAAACTACATTGACCGAAAAGTTGTTGTTGTTTGGAGGCGCGATACAAACAGCGGGTGCGGTTAAAAGCAATAAGATAAAAAAACACGCCACCAGTGATTTCATGGAGATTGAAAGACAAAGGGGAATTTCCGTAGCGACTTCGGTGATGTCTTTTGAATATCAAAATATCTTAATTAATTTATTAGATACACCAGGGCACAAGGATTTTGCCGAAGACACTTATCGTACTTTAACGGCAGTGGATAGTGTTATTTTAGTAATTGATAGTGTGAATGGAGTAGAGCCGCAAACCAGGCGATTAATGGAAGTATGCCGAATGCGTGCAACGCCCGTGATTGTATTTATTAATAAAATGGATCGAGATGGTAAAAACCGATTTGATTTATTAGAGGAAATTGAAAATGAATTAAAAATATCATTACACCCAATGACCTGGCCTATTAATAGTGGTAAGGAATTTAAAGGGGTATATAATTTGCATGATAAAAATTTAAGGTTATTTGCGGCTAGCACAAAAGCGGAGGAGGAAGATATAGTCGCCATTCAAGATTTATCAAGCGATGTATTGCAAGAAAAAATTGGAGACAGGGATGCAGCTGTTTTGAGAGAGGATGTGGAATTAATTGATGGCGTGTATGGGGCTTTGAATGCTACTGATTATTTAGAAGGTAAAATTGCGCCCGTATTTTTTGGATCGGCAGTTAATAATTTTGGAGTGAAAGAAATGCTAGACACTTTTATTCAAATTGCACCCATTCCAAGAGACAGAGAAACTAATATTCGTGAAGTAAAAGCAGGAGAGGATAAATTCAGCGGTTTTATTTTTAAAATTCATGCCAACTTGGATCCCAAGCACCGCGATAGAATTGCTTTTATGAGGGTATGTAGTGGTCGTTTTGAAAGGAATAAATATTATAAACATGTGCGATTGGAAAAGGACGTTCGATTTACCAATCCTTATACTTTTTTGGCACGCAGTAAAGACATCATTGATGACGCCTATCCTGGAGATGTGGTGGGCTTGTTTGATACAGGAAATTTTAAAATCGGAGATACCTTAACCGAAGGAGAAAAATTTTACTTCATTGGAATTCCTACTTTCTCTCCAGAAATTTTCAAGGAATTGGTGAATAAGGATCCCATGAAAACAAAACAATTGGAAAAGGGGATTACTCAATTGACAGATGAGGGTGTAGCACAATTGTTTACCCAATTTGGAGGTAATAAAAAAATCATAGGTTGTGTGGGTGATTTACAATTTGAAGTAATTCAATATCGATTATTGCAAGAATATGGAGCGGCCTGTGAGTTTAGAACCCTTCCATTTTATAAAGCATGCTGGCTTACTTCAAAAGATCAAAACAAATTAAATGATTTTTTAAGATTTAAGCAACAAAATGCAGCCATGGATAAAGATGAATCTCCTGTCTATTTAGCGCAAAGCGAATGGTTTTTAAATACAGAGATTACGAACAATCCCGATATTACATTTCATTTCACCAACGAAGTTAATAAATAACAAAGCCACAATTAATATAGCATGAAGGCAAAAACATTAACACAAAATAAGGTTAACATTATTACATTAGGTTGTAGTAAAAATTTAGTGGATAGCGAAATGCTGAGTGGTCAATTATTGGCGAACCAAATTGACGTGGTACATGAGAATAAAAAATTAGATCATAATATTGTAGTGGTTAACACTTGCGGCTTTATTGATAAAGCCAAAGAGGAAAGTGTAAACACCATATTGGAGCAAGTGGCTTTAAAGAAAAAAGGGAAGTTGGATAAGGTATATGTGACTGGATGTTTGAGTGAAAGATACCGCAATGACTTGTCTTTAGAAATCCCCGAAGTGGACGCTTGGTTTGGTACCATGGAATTACCTTTAATGTTAAACCAATTGAATGCGGATTATAAAGCTGAATTATTAGGGGAGCGATTATTAAGTACGCCATCACATTATGCTTATTTAAAAATTAGTGAAGGTTGTAATCGAACTTGTTCTTTTTGTGCGATTCCATTAATGCGCGGGCAACATGTGAGTAAAACGATTGAGCAATTGGTATCTGAGGCAGAGGGTTTAGTGAAAAAGGGAGTGAGGGAGGTAATGCTTATTGCGCAGGAGTTAACTTATTATGGATTAGATATTTACAAGGAGCGCGCTTTGCCAAAATTATTGAATGCCTTAGCCGATGTTAAAGGTATAGAGTGGATCCGATTACATTATGCTTATCCATCTAAATTCCCATTGGACATATTAGATGTCATGCGTGAACGTGATAATATTTGTAAATACATTGATATTCCTTTGCAACATGCAAGTAATAATATGTTGGCTGCTATGAAGCGAAATATTACGCGTGAGGAAATGGGGGTATTGATAAAAGAAATTAGAAAAAGGGTTCCTGGTATTGCTATTCGAACTACTTTGATTGCAGGTTTCCCTGGAGAAACTCTAGAAGACATTGAGGAATTGAAGCAATTTTTAATAGAGCATCAATTTGATCGAGTGGGTATATTCACCTATAGTCATGAAGAAAATACATCAGCACATGATTTGATTGACGATGTGCCTGCGGCCGAAAAACAACGCCGAGCCGAAGAAATCATGGAAGTGCAACAAGAAATTAGTTTGGCTAAAAATCAAGAAAAAGAAGGGTTGGTATTAAAGGTATTAGTAGATAAAAAAGAAGCAGGAAGATATTTAGGCCGTAGTGAATTTGACAGTGTAGAAGTGGATAATGAAGTGGTTATTAATACCAACCAAAAATTAGTGATAGGGGATTTTGTCATGGTTAAAATCACTAAGGCCTACGACTATGATTTAGAGGGTGAATTGGTAGGGTAATTCAAGTGATTTTTGTACATTAGTAGTGTAATTATAAACTTTATAAATTCAATTGTATGGCGATTCAATGGAAAGGCGTTTTCCCGGCAGTGACAACTAAGTTCAATTCAGATGATACATTAGATCTTGATTTGTTTAGAAAAAACATTCAGGCGCAATTAGATGCGGGTGTAAATGGTATTATTTTGGGTGGAACTTTAGGAGAAGCCAGCGTATTAACCAATGTGGAAAAGGAAATTTTAGTTAAAGAAACAGTGGCTTATGTAAAAGGCAAAGTGCCTGTTGTGATTAATATTGCAGAAGGAAGTACCAATGTCGCTATTGAGTTAGCGAAAAATGCAAAAATTTGGGGAGCGCAAGGATTAATGTTATTACCTCCAATGCGTTATAAATCGGATCACCGCGAAACAGTTCAGTATTTTAAAGATATAGCAGCAAGTACCGATTTGCCAATCATGATTTATAATAATCCAGTGGACTATAAAATTGATGTTACTATTGAAATGTTTGCCGATTTAGTATCTGTACCTAATATACAATCCATTAAAGAATCTACAAGAGATGTGACTAATGTGACAAGATTAAGAAATGCTTTTGGAGATCGTTTTAGTATTTTATGTGGAGTGGATACATTAGCATTAGAGGAAATATTACTAGGTGCTGATGGATGGGTTGCAGGATTGGTTTGTGCATTCCCTGCTGAAACAGTTGCCGTATTTAAATTAGCTAAAGCGGGTCGCATAAAAGAAGCCATTACTATTTATCGTTGGTTTATGCCACTACTTGAATTAGATATTCACGCAAAATTAGTTCAGTATATTAAGTTTGCCGAAGCCAAAGCGGGTATCGGTTCTGAAACGGTGCGTCGCCCAAGATTGGTATTGGAAGGGGAGGAGCGTAAAAGAATTGAATCTATTATTGATACAGGATTAAAAAATAGACCTACGCTTCCTGAATACTTAAGTTTATAATGACACTTATTTTTAATATGGCTATATCCTATTTTTAAAACAGGTATAGCCATTTTTTTATACCGCTTTGAATTATTTTATGACAAATATGAACAACATCACATTGAATGCTTCCATTGCTTATGAAAAGTATTCTAAATTATCAACTGAAACGCGCGCTCAATTTTTAGATACGATCGCCAATAATATTGAAGCTTTAGGAGATGAATTATTAAATACAGCAAACAAAGAAACACATCTTCCTATGCCACGTTTACAAGGAGAGCGAGGCCGCACTTGTTTTCAGTTGAGGATGTTTGCAAGCATGTTGCGAAAAGGAGACTATCTTGAAGCAAGTATTGATACTGCTATTCCAGATAAGACACCACCTAAGCCAGATATTCGTCAAATGTTACATCCTGTTGGTCCTGTTGTGGTATTTGGGGCAAGTAATTTCCCATTTGCTTATTCTACTGCAGGTGGCGATACGGCGAGTGCGCTTGCTGCAGGTTGTCCTGTGATTGTAAAAGCACATCCAGCACATCTTCAAACTTCAACACTTGTAGCTGCTGCGATTCAAAAAGCAATTGAAACAAATCAAATTCCTGAACATACTTTTCAACATGTTACAGATACTGATTTTAGTGCAGGTAAAGCATTGGTACAGGATGATCATATTGCAGCAGTGGGTTTTACCGGTTCTCGAATAGGGGGAAGAGCATTGTATGATTATGCGAGCACCCGAAAAAATCCAATTCCAGTTTTTTCAGAAATGGGAAGTGTGAATCCCGTGGTATTATTAGAAGATGCATTGGTTAATAATTCAGAGAGCATTGCAAAAAATTATGCAGGATCTATTACATTAGGAATGGGACAATTTTGCACGAATCCTGGAATTTTAATCGGGGTTAAATCGGCAGCACTTACTTTATTCTCAACGCAATTAGCCAATGAATTAAAAACAGTGGTAGTAGCGCCTATGTTACACGAAGGTATTCAGTCTGCTTATTTTAAAAATAGCAATCATGCGCTTGCGCAAACAGGGGTAACTTGCTTAACAGACAACACGCCAACTTCTAGTAGTGCATTCCCAGTGTTAACCACTGTAGACGGGGTTACATTTTTATCTAATACCCATTTAGCAGAGGAAGTTTTTGGACCTTATTCAATCCTTGTTCAATGTGAGGATACAGAACAGCTTATTCAAGTATGGAAAAGTATACAAGGTCAAATTAGTACTACGATTATGGGAACGGATAAAGACTTTGAAAAAAATGAAAACTTATTAGCGCTCTCTATAAATATAGCAGGCCGTATTTTATTAAATGGAGTACCTACTGGTGTTGAAGTATGCGACAGCATGGTACATGGCGGTCCTTACCCTGCAACAACCGATAGTCGATTTACTGCAGTGGGAGTAAAAGCAGTAAGAAGATGGTTGCGTCCTATTTCATTTCAAAATTGGCCCAATCATTTATTACCTATCTTTTTACAAAATAAAAACGAAAAAAGTATTTGGAGGACGATCAATGGTGAATTCACAAAGTCGGATGTAAATGCTTAATTTTAATCTATGGCAGCAACAAAACCAATCAGTTCAGAAAATTTTGGCAACTATACTTTAGGAGGTTCTGTTTTTAAATGTATAGATGCACATACCTGTGGTAATCCAGTAAGGGTGGTAGTGAGTGGGGGCCCTGCATTGGAAGGAAATTCCATGAGTGAAAAAAGACAACATTTTTTAAGAGAATTTGATTGGATAAGAAAAGGGTTGATGTTTGAACCAAGAGGGCATGATATGATGAGTGGAAGTATTTTATATCCACCGCATGATCCAGAAAATGATATTGCCGTTTTATTTATTGAAACCAGTGGTTGTTTGCCCATGTGTGGCCACGGAACCATTGGTACCATCACGGTAGCTATTGAAGCAGGTTTAGTACAACCCAAAGTGCCAGGTAAAATTAGAATGGAAGCACCAGCTGGTTTAGTGCTGATTGAATATACCATGAAAGGAAATAAAGTGAGTTCGGTTAAGTTAACCAATGTACCCTCCTTTTTAGCCGCAACCAATATTAAAGTAGACTGTCCTGATTTAGGAGAATTGAATATCGATGTTTGTTATGGCGGAAATTATTATGCTATTGTAGAGGTGCAGAAAAATTTTACAGGTATTGAAAATTATACTGCGGGGCAACTTATTGCTTGGAGTGGTATTTTGCGTCAACGAATTAACGAACAAAATAAATTTATTCATCCATTGGATCCCACCATTAATTCTTGCTCCCATATTTTATGGACTGGTAAAGTGTTGGATGAAAAAAATACAGCACGTAACGCTGTTTTTTATGGTGACAAAGCCATCGATCGTTCCCCATGTGGAACCGGGACTTCGGCCCGACTTGCCCATTGGCATGCCAAGGGAAAATTAAAGGAAGGGGAGGCTTTTTTACATGAAAGTATCATTGGATCTGTATTTATAGGCAAAGTGGAAAAAACAACACAGATTGGCGATTTGGACGCCATTATTCCTTCGATTGAAGGTTGGGCTAAAATTATAGGGTTTAATACCATTTCCATAGATCCAATCGACGACCCTTATGCAGGTGGTTTCCAGGTAGTGTAGCACTTGAGCAACTTCAAATAATTCTGCCCCATTTATGCACTAAGTGAACGCATTTTTAACGAAATTCGTGCTTTAATCTATTTTATGAAAGTAGTTGTATTAGGAGGAGGAGTGATTGGATTAAGCAGTGCCTATTTTTTACAAGAAGCAGGGCATCAAGTTACTATCATTGATCAAACAGATATCAGCAATAATTGTTCCTATGGCAATGCAGGTTATGTATGTCCAAGTCATTTTATTCCGTTGGCTACGCCCGGTATTGTGAAACAAGGATTAAAGTGGATGTTGAATCCAGAAAGCCCTTTTTATGTTAAGCCTCGATTAAGTATCAGCTTAATACAATGGGGTTTGAAATTTATGCAAATGGCAACCGCCCAAAATGTTGAAAAAGCGGCCATCCCTTTAAAAGATTATGCTTTGTTAAGTCAACATTGGTATGAACAATGGGCAAAGCTTCCTGCATTTAAATTCGCCTATGAACATAATGGATTATTGGAGATATTTCAAACTGAAAAAGTAGCCGAGCATTCACATCATATCGTACAACGCGCACATGAAATAGGACTAACGGATACTAAGTTATTAAGTCAAGCCGAATTATTTGCATTAGAGCCTCGTCATAAATTAGATGCATTAGGTGCTATTCATTTTAAATGTGACGCACATTTGTATCCCAATAAATTAATGAAACAATTAATTGAAGATTTAAAAAGCAAGGGGGTGCAATTTTGTTTGAATGAGGAAGTAACTGATTTTGAAACAAGTCATGGCAAATTGAATGCAGTGATCACCAATAAAAATAAATACACATCAGACGCAGTAGTTTTAGCAACAGGTTCTTGGAGTAGGGAGTTAGTTCAAAAATTAGGCATTAAAATGCCATTGATGCCAGGAAGAGGATATTCGGTTACTTTAGAAAATTCCCCTTTTCAAACAGACTATCCATCGGTTCTTATTGAAGGCCGTGTAGCCCTTACCCCAATGGATGGTAACAAAATGCGATTTGGGGGCACTATGGAAATTACGACTACAAAGGCGCCGCCTCAAATGAATAGAGTGGTAGGAGTATTAAAGGCTGTCAAACAATTCTTTCCTGAATTTGATATTCCAACTCCAAGTTGGGAACAAGTATGGTACGGATATCGTCCTTGTTCTGCCGATGGCTTACCATATTTAGGTCGTACAAAAAAATGGAGTAACTTGGTCATTGCAACGGGTCATGCTATGATTGGTTTAAGTTTAGGTGCGGGTACTGGGAAATTAGTAGCCGAGATCATCGATGAAAAGCCAACCAGTATTGACATTAGTTTTTATCAACCAGAAAGATTCAATCATTAATGAAATACAATGCTACTTCCATACCTTATCGTGCCACTGGTTTGTTTTCGGCATTGGTAAATGATTATATCGAATCAAAGGGAACAGCACAACAATATGTGGCCTACACGCCTAATATGGGAGGTGTAAAAAAAGCCATCGCGCAACGTAATTTTTCTGCTGTCCATCGTAAGACGCTTGTTCAAGTATTACAAAATCAGTATGAAAAATTTGGGGTGAATAAAGAGGCGTCTAGTCAATTGGCCAATGATGCAGTGCAAGCGAATATCACATTGCTAAAAAATGAAAATACTTTTGCAGTAACTACGGCGCATCAGCCTAATTTATTCACAGGACCTTTGTACTTTTTTTATAAAATTATTCATACTATTAAGTTAGCCGGTGATTTAAAAAAACAATTTCCTGAACAAAATTTTGTACCCGTATATTATATGGGTTCGGAGGATGCCGACTTAAATGAAGTAGGCGCTTATACTATTGACGGAGCCACGCATCAATGGAATACAAAACAGACAGGGGCTATTGGCCGTATGAAAGTAGACGAGTCTCTTTTACAATTATTACAAAACTTAGAAGGGTATTGGAGTGTAAAGCAAGAAGGTAAATGGGCATTGGATGTATTAAAAGCATCTTATAAAAAAGGAGCGACCATTAATGAAGCTACTTTACATTTGGTACATTTATTTTTTGGAAAATATGGTTTATTGGTGGTGCAGCCAGATGATGCAGCATTAAAAAAAATATTTACAGGGGTGATGGAAAAGGAATTAACCACCCAGTTTTCACATGCTGCAATACAAGACACCATTTCAAGTTTGTCTAAATCATATCATGTTCAATCCGATGGTCGCCCACTTAATTTATTTTATTTAAAAGACAATAGTAGAAATAGAATCGAAAAAAAAGGAGATCAATTTGTGGTGGTGGATACCGATATTCATTTTTCACAAGCCGATATCTTTAAGGAGTTGCATACTTATCCGGATAGGTTTAGTCCCAATGTGATTTTAAGGGGGCTGTATCAAGAGTCAATCATACCAAGTGTTGTGTTTATTGGTGGTGGGGGAGAATTGGCGTATTGGATGGAATTAAAAAATGTATTTGAGAAGGGGAATGTGCATTACCCAGTTCTGGTTTTACGCAATTCATTTTTATTTATAAAGGAAAAGCAATGTCAGCATTGGACATCGCTTCAGTTTGAAATGTCAGAACTATTTAAATCTACTATGGATTTAGAATTAGCCTTCATTAAAAAACAAGCGGTTGAAAATTTAGCATTAACCGACCATATAGCTTCCTTAACGCAATTATATCAATCGATTCAACAAGATGTCATTAAAATTGATCCATCATTAGGCGATCATGCCCTTAATTTAGCAGTACAAGCTCAAAAAAAATTGACCTTGCTTGAAAAGAAAATGATTCGTGCCGAAAAGCGGAAGCAACATACTTCTATCGCTCGAATTCAGCATCTAAAATCTGAATTATTTCCAAATCAAAGTTTACAAGAGAGAGTTGAAAACTTTTCTGATTGGGTAGGAGATTATGGATGGGATTGGGTGGAATCTATTTTAACCCATTCCAATGGATTAGATCATGGTTTTAAAATAATTACCATTACAAAGGACTAATTATTTTTGATCAAATTCATTATCCCAATTTTCTTTCAATTTTTCGACCTTCTCCATCACTTCAGCCTCCATATTTAATTTGTAGGCGTCCATGGCTTGTCCAATTTTGATATCGGAACTACCTAAAATTTGAGCAGCCAATAAACCTGCATTTTTAGCGCCATTTAAAGCAACCGTAGCAACAGGAACACCACCTGGCATTTGTAATATAGATAATATAGAATCCCAGCCCTCAGCTGAGTTAGTAGATTTAATGGGTACGCCAATGACTGGTAAGCTACTTAAAGCTGCCACCATACCTGGTAAGTGTGCCGCACCGCCGGCGCCAGCTATGATCACTTTTAATCCTCTATCACGGGCAGTTTTAGCATATTCCACCATACGATCAGGAGTACGGTGTGCAGAAACTACAGTTAATTCAAAGGGAATATTAAATGTTTTTAATGATTCTGCAGCGGCCTGCATGATAGGTAAATCACTATCGCTTCCCATTATAATACCAACTAATGCGTTTGTTGACATAACTGAAATTTAATGCAAGTTAAATTTAAACTGCGAATTATTAATTATTTATTAAAAAACCAGCTACGGCACCCATGATAGGAGTTGCTTTGGTAGCGGTAATTTTAATTTTTATACATTTTGCGGTGACGGTAGGGAACTGAATAATTTTTTTACGACCAATCGTTGTACTTGATGCAATCTTTTTTAAATTTTGTTCGCTATCGCCTGCTTCTATTTCAAAGCTAATGACTCTTTGACCAAATTTAATTTGCTCCTGCAATTGAATGGTATTGAAAGTAGCGGATTGGGCCAAACAAATTTCAATTTCGTTTGGTTTATTTTTTATTACAGCTTTACTAAATAAATTATTTTTAAAGGCAGCGTCTTTTATTTTTTTAAAATCCATTAAAGCAGCCGAATCTACTGGTGAAAACAATCCTTGTCTATTAGGAGGAACATTTAATAAAAAATTACCACCACGACCTACATTTTTTAAATACAAATCAAATAAAGCTTTTCCCGATTTAACAGTTTTGTCTTCTTCTTCATGATAAAACCAACCATTGCGAATGGATACATCTGCCTCACCAGGAATCCAAGCAGATCCATTGATATTCCCGCGATTCAATGAATCAGTAGGTGGGCCACCTGCTCCTCTTTGAAAACCAACCGTATCTAAAGTATTCCAGTTGGTTTCATTAATAATACCTTGCTCATTTCCAATCCAACGAACATGTGGTCCAATATCACTGAAGATGACTAATTGTGGTTGATAGGATAGTGCAGAATCTTGGAATCTTTTAAAATCATATACTTGCTTTTTGCCATTAGGGCCTTCGCCATTGGCGCCGTCCCACCATAATTCAAAAAATTTGCCATAACCAGTTAAGAGTTCCTTCATGGTTTGTATATAAATCTCATTATACTTAGGTGTTCCATAATCAGGATGATTTCGGTCCCATGGTGAAATATAGACCCCCATATCGATGCCTGCTTTTTTACAAGCCTCAGACAACATTTTTACGACATCTCCTTTTCCATTCATCCATTTACTTTCTCTTACAGTGTGCTTGCTGTATTTACTTGGCCACAAACTAAAACCATCATGATGTTTTGCAGTTAATATAATACCCTTTGCTCCGGCAGCTTTAGCAATTCTTGCCCATTGGTTACAATCAATGGCGGTGGGATTAAATACATTAGGATCTTCACTTCCATGGCCCCATTCCAAATTTGTAAAGGTGTTGGGTCCAAAATGAATAAATAAATAAAATTCTTTTTCATGCCAAGCTAATTGATCCTTACTTGGGGTAGATCCCACTTTTTGTTGCGCGTTTAATTGCGGAGATAGAAAGATGCTGAATGTAAAAAAGAGGAATAAATTAGATCTCATGAATTTTATTTTTGATTGTATAAATATTTTAAATGGATAAGGCTCTTTGGTATAATTGAATGGTATTTTCCAAACCTAAATATAATGAATCACTAATTAAGGCATGACCAATACTTACTTCATCAAGATAAGGAATCTGTTGAATTAAATAGGGTAAATTAAATCGATCTAAATCGTGTCCTGCATTGATACCTAGACCTAATTGGTGGGCTGTGCTCGCTGCAGCAATATAGGGAGCAATAGCCACTTCTTTATTTCCCGATGAAAACTGTTTTGCATAGGATTCAGTATACAATTCAATACGATCGGTACCTGTTGTCGCCGCTGCTTGAATGATGCTTTCAATGGGGTCCACAAAAATAGATACCCGAATGCCAGCATTTTTAAAAACTGCAATGGTTTGTTTTAAATATTTCTGTTCGGCAATGGTATCCCAACCATGGTCACTTGTTAATTGTCCTGTTGTATCTGGTACTAAGGTTACCTGATGGGGTTTTGTTGCTAATACAAGTGCCACAAATTTGGCTTCTTTGGGATTGCCTTCTATGTTGAATTCTGTAGTAACAATCTTCGCTAAATCATAAACATCTTGGTAGCGAATATGTCTTTCATCCGGCCTGGGGTGCACGGTAATACCATTGGCGCCAAATCGCTCACAATCCTTAGCTACTTGAACCAAATTAGGGTTATCTCCACCTCGACTATTTCTTAGGGTGGCGATCTTATTTATGTTTACACTTAAACGAGTCATAGGCGAATTTAAGTTATTTTTGTAACTCAAATATAAGAGAATGTCATATTCTAGTTTGGAAGCATGTTTATTGGATTTAGAGCGCACAGGACAGCTATTGCGTATCCAAGAGGAAGTAGATCCCAATTTGGAAATGGCTGCTATTCATTTACGCGTATTTGAACAAAAAGGACCTGCTATTTTATTTGAAAAAGTGAAAGGGTCCAAATTCAGAGCTGCTTCCAATATTTTTGGAACATTAGAACGCAGTGAATTTATTTTTAGAAATACATTGCCTGCAGTAAAGCAGTTAATTGAAATGAAGATTAATCCTTTGGCGGCGATACAACATCCATTTAATTCATTATCAGCTTTACCCGCAGCCATTAATGCATTGCCTAAAAAAAATCCGATTCATAAGCCTGTTTTATTTGAAGAGATCAACATTAGTGATCTTCCATTAATTCAACATTGGCCAATGGATGGAGGTGCATTTGTAACACTTCCACAAGTGTATACCGAAGATGCGGATCAACCAGGTGTTGCAAAATCTAATTTAGGAATGTATCGTATTCAATTAAATGGGAATGAATATGAATTAAATAAGGAGATTGGATTGCATTATCAATTACATCGTGGCATTGGCGTGCATCAAACCAAAGCAAATAATAAAGGACTACCATTAAAAGTGAGTTGTTTTATAGGTGGCCCTCCAGCGCATTCTGTTGCAGCAGTCATGCCTCTCCCAGAAGGGATGAGCGAAATTAATTTTGCGGGGGTATTAGCAGGTAAAAGATTTGGTTATACTTATATAGATGATTTTTTTATTAGTACCGATGCCGATTTTGTCATAACTGGTGAAGTAGTGCCAGGGCATAATAAACCAGAAGGTCCTTTTGGTGATCATCTTGGATATTATAGTTTACAACATCCTTTTCCAGTAATGAAAGTGCACAAAGTATATGCACGAAAAAATGCCATATGGGCTTTCACTGTGGTTGGACGACCTCCACAAGAAGATACTAGTTTTGGTCAACTGATTCATAAAATAACGGGTGCCGCTGTTTCCAATGAAATTCCTGGTTTAAAGGAAGTGCATGCGGTGGATGCGGCAGGAGTACACCCTTTATTATTAGCCATTGGAAGTGAAAGGTATACGCCTTACTTAGAAAATAAAAAACCTGCCGAAATATTAACCATTGCAAATCATATATTAGGAACAGGGCAATTAAGTTTAGCAAAATTTGTTTGGATTACGGCCGAAGAAAAAAAATCACAAAAAGGAATGGATTCTTTGAGCCCAGCTTTAGATGTGCATCAAGTTCCTGAGTTTTTACAATTCATGTTGTCAAGAATGGACTTTGCGAACGACTTACATTTTTATACGAATACGACCATAGATACACTAGATTATTCAGGGGATGGGTTAAATAGCGGGTCCAAATTAGTTTTAGCTGCTTACGGTGAACAACGCAGAACACTTGCTACTAAAATTCCAGCACTTATAAATGATTTAAATGCCCATGCACAAATAATAATGCCGGGAGTCATTGCATTAAATGCCAATTCAGTTTCAATTGATTTATTGCAAGAAAAATTAAAAGGGGCGGGAGAAAACTTATTAGAAAAAAAGGGGGTAGCGCTATTGATTATCACAGAAGATGCTTCTTGGATGGCGCAAGACTTTAATAATTTTATTTGGGCCACTTTTACAAGAACCAATCCAGCTAAAGATATTGAAGGGGTGGATAGCTATATAAGTAACAAGCATTGGGGTTGTAAAGGACCGTTGATACTAGATGCCACCATTAAAAAGCATCATGCACCCGCTGTCATTAAAGATAGAGATGTTGAAACAAGAGTAGATGTTATTTTAAAAAAATACGGCTATTAATTTCATACTTCTATCCAGGTATGATCGGCAAGCAGTTTTACTGTTGCAATAAATCCGGCAAAGGGTCCCGAGCCGCCACCCCATTCACTAGGGGCTACTAATGAAAGTACATGTGTGCCATCTGTTTTTTCATACACATGATAGGTTTGACCTATTTGAGGTTTAAAACTTATTTTAGATTCATAAATCATTAAACTCAATTCTTTTCTTTTTCTTATTTCCTGTGCCTGCCTTGCTAATAATTCAATTTGCTCTTTGATTTGATTTAGCTGCATATTAGTTTGATCTTCCATGGCAGATAAAGCCTTGTGTTTGATAACACCTTCTTTAGTGGGTCTAATGGCCACACTTCCGGCAGATGAAGCATAAGGTAGTACACTGAGTTGCTTATGGTAAATTTCAATATTTTTAAAAGGGTCGCCATTTTCTTTAAATCCGTAATGGGTTACTTTTAAAAACCCATTAGCCAAAATTTCATGAACTACTTTTAGTACCTCATTATTGTCTTTGCTAAATTGAACTGTTAAGCAGGAAGCATTATTGATTTCGGCAAATACTTGGTCGCCCAATAAATTATTTTCAAAGGGTTGTAGTATTCCATTAGGCTGGACCGAGTATTGTGCATAAAAGGCCTCATTTTCTATATTCACCCAGTTATGGCTAAAGCTAAGTGCATGGGCATTTTGGGTGCTCTCAATTTTGTAATTCCCGGATTTTGGTACCAACTGGTATTCGAATTCGCTTTTCTCAGGGAATAACTGCCAGCTGGCTAAAAAATTGTATGCTTGTACCATAATCAATATAACAAAATAAATTATGAAAAGTTGAATAGGGCTAAATAATTATGCTAATTAATTGTAACAAAATCTGGTTTATTAATAATTTTTGAATTGTATTTGAATCGAAGATTAGTAATGATGCTGAAATTCCATCTATTTAATTGCTGATCAGTGCGCGGCAAGTAGTAACATTTCATTTCAATGGTTCCAAAAATTAAATTTTCATTTCGAATTCTTGCGCCACCTCCTACTGCTGTATATATATTGCTTTCTATATTTGATTCATCTAATGATCGCATATAAGTCATGTTCGCAAACAAAAAAGGGGAGGATTTAAAACCATAAAAAGACTTGGTTGGATACCATACAGATTCCCAATTACCAGATAAGCGGGTGCTTCCTCTCATGTGTTCCTTATTTAATTGCGGAATACCAAAATTGCTATATAAAAGCAATGCTTCATTGTATTTGTTTTTTAAGGTTTGCGCTAAACTAAAATTGAAGATTTTTCTGTAAGCCAATCCATTTCCATGGTATTTTAATTTACTAATGACTTCCATACTTGTTAAAAATCGGATGTCCTGAAATTGACTATTAAAAAAACTACTACCCATATTTATATTTAAATGGGTGAATGCGCCAGAAGGGCGTAATGAATACTTCTCCATTTGTAAGCCTGCGTAACCCAATTTTTCTAATTCTTTTGAATATTGACCCAATGTTAAACTAATTGATTGTCCAATAGGTAAATCTTCATTCCTGCCAAATCCGTATAAGTACCTTGTTCTTATAATTTTTTGATTGAAAATGGTGTAAGAAGCGAAATTGGCCGATAAATTTTGAAAATTTTTATCAAGTATATTTAGATAGTCAAAGGGGCGTGTAATAAAATTATTATTTACATGTCTTATTTGAACAATATGGCGATTGCCATTTATAGTCTTATTTTTTTTATTTAAAAATAGTTGGTAACCCAACCATAAATCAATATTGTTCAAGTGATAGTTCATTTTATTATTATATAAACTATCATTCCAATTACCTGGGAAGGCATTTTTATTTTTTATATCTATAAGTTCAAATCCACCCGTCCAAACACTAAATGGGTGTAATAAGGGGAGCTCGCCAGAAATATAATGTTTCATAGCCGATGACGATCCGTCTATTGTATTGCTAATTAAATCATTAATACCTGCATTTATATTAATAAATTTACGCGATACATTACGAAGCTGCGCGTCAAAGCCTAATCCTATATTGGGGGATCTCGTTTTATCATAATTGTGATTTATTTGAAGTGCATTTCCTGATCCAAGCATGCTTTCGTTGCTTATGGATGCTTCATATGAATTTGCGTTTTTTAAATTGAAGGTTGCTCCGTAAGGAAAAATGTCTTTAGTGATAATGGTAAGATCAATTTTATTGCTGTCGTATTTTAAAGGGGTAACAATAATTCTGGCATCTTGAAGAAAGGGGAGATCTCTTAACCATTTTTCATTATAAGCAATGATAGTGGGATTTAGATTTTCGCCGGGTTTAAAAAATAAGTTTCTTCTGATGGTTTCATCATCTGAACTAGAGTGTAATTGATTGGCAATTTTTGTAAAGTAATCCTTTTGATTAATTAAGGGTAAGTTGATATTAGTAGAAAAGTTATGCTGCTCAATTACAATGGAGTTGATTTCCTTTCCACTGTACTTTGTCAACAACTCAATATTATTAGCAATAACTACTCTATTCGTATCTATCATAGACTCCGCATTTCCTGTAATGCTATTCAATAACTTAATTGCAATGGGTGTTTTAAAAAATTTTCCAAATAAACTGTCTGTCGATTTATTTTGTGCAAATACATCGCCTTGTAAAATCAATAATAAAAATATAGTAAAAATGGTTCCCCTCATGTAGTTTAGATATCCTTTCCAAAATTACAAAATATATAACAATAAGCCCCGTTAACATTGTAACAGGGCTTATCTATACTTCTTATTTCTGTTAAAATTAATTATAACACTTTAACTGCTCTTTTTTGTAGCGATTCAATTGGGATATTTAGCATTTTGCCAATGGGTTTGCCATCTCGGTAACTGATGATTCTAAGAATAGTCACATCAGAAGGTAATACAAAGGGTGCTTTGTATTCATCGCTAAAATGATCTGGTAGCGACTCGTCTATGGAGTAATAAAATTTCAAATTATCAACTTCCCCTTCCATACTTGCGATAAGTTCGCCTTTGGTGTTAGTTACAGTAGCCACAATAGGGTCGTAGATGCTTTTTGCATATTTAACATTCAATACGTCTAAAATAGTAAACTGTTTCTCCACTTTTTCTGAAAATGTTTTCCAATCCTTTTTTTCCTTTGGGGACCAAAGTGTTTCAGCAATGGACATAGATCTTGGCCAGGTTAAATATTGAGCACTCCTTAAGTTTAATACTTGTTCTGTCCATAAGTTGGCTTGACCCCCTAAAATATAGGAGGGATCAATGCCTTGAGGCAAGGGTTCAAACTCGTAAGTTTTTTTCATTCTTAAACCTCTATATACTTTTCCTTCGGCAGTAGCTTCCCCTTGATAAAAGTCGATATATGCAAAGTCATTAGGAGTCATCACTACTTTGTGTTTTTGAGTAGCAGCGTCAATACCTCCTTGCATGCCTCTCCAGCTCATCACAGCGGCATTGCCTGGTAAACCTCCTTCTAATATTTCATCCCATCCCATTAATTTTTTTCCTTTTGAGTTGATTATTTTTTCAACACGTTTTACAAAATAACTTTGTACTTCATGTTGGTCTTTTAAATTTTCTCTTTTCATTAAACTTTGTACTTCACTACTTTTTTCCCAATTATTTTTAGCATTTTCATCACCACCCATGTGAATGTATTCAAAAGGAAATAAAGCAGCTACTTCTGTAAAAATTTTGTCTAAATAACTATAAACTGTGTCATTTGCTGGGTTCAATGCATTGTCAATCATTGCTGTAGCATGTCCATTCAAACCAGTCCAATCCATAAATTCCGTTCCTGCATTCACTTGATAATTATAGTTTGGAGTAGTGCTTAATGGGTAAGCTGATAAAAAGGAAAGACTATGTCCAGGAATATCAATCTCTGGCAATATTTCAACAAATTTTGATTTAGCGTAGGCGACTAATTCCTTTATATCTTCCTGTGTGTAAAATCCACCATAAGTTTTTGGTTCATCTAAGGCAGGTGTTGTAATATTTCCCCATTTGCCTTTTCGATCTACTCTCCAAGCACCTACTTGTGTGAGTTTAGGCAATGCTTTTATTTCAATTCTCCAACCTTGGTCGTCAGTTAGGTGAAGATGCAATACATTGTACTTGTATAGAACCATATTATCTATGTATTGTTTCACTTCCGCTTTGGTGAAAAAATGTCTACTCACATCTAACATCAATCCCCTCCATCCAAATCTTGGTTTATCAGTAATGGTAACAAAAGGGATTTTCCAGCTGGTATTATTTTGAACTGAATTGGCAAAAACAGAAGTGGGCATGATTTGTAATAAGGACTGCCAAGCATAAAATAATCCTGCATTGGTATTGGCCTTCATTTGAATTCCTTTTTCATTTACAGTTAAATGATAGCCTTCTTTCCCTAAGCTAGGTTCGTTGATCAGTTGAATATCTATGCATGATTTATTTGAAGCAAAATTAACTTGATTACCCGTAACTGTTTTTAATTTAGTAGCAATCTGTTCTCCTATACTAATCGCGGCAGTAGGAGCATTGATGACAATGTACTTTGGTAAAGTATAATTGCCCATTCCAGTGCTCATTTCAAATGGTTCTGGAATGATGGCTATCTGCGCTTTTATATTTGATAATTGAACAACAAGTAATAAAGAAAGTAGAATTCGTTTCATATGCAATTTTTTGTATAAAAATGTGTGTGCTGCTTATTATTAAGTTAGCAGTTTAAAGATACAAAAACTAGACCTAAAAAAAAGGCCGCCCTCGAAAAACGGGGACGGCCTAGGGGAATTTTGAATTAGTTCTAGAAACTATATAGGAATCTAGTGTGTTTTTCTAATTAGTATCTGTATGCGTCAGATTTGAAAGGACCTGCTTTAGGTATTCCTAAATAAGCAGCTTGTTCAGTAGTTAATTCATCTAATTCAGCACCTACTTTAGCTAAGTGTAATCTTGCTACCTTTTCATCTAAATGTTTAGGTAACACATACACTTTGTTCTCATAGTTTTTATGGTTGGTCCATAATTCAATTTGTGCTAATGTTTGATTTGAAAAAGAGTTACTCATTACAAAGCTAGGGTGACCCGTTGCGCAACCTAAGTTCACTAAACGGCCTTCTGCTAAAATGATAACATCCTTTCCATCAATATTGTATAAATCAACTTGTGGTTTGATCGTATCTTTTGTATGACCATAGTTTTTATTTAACCAAGCCATATCAATTTCAATATCAAAGTGACCAATATTACAAACAATCGCTTTGTCCTTCATTGATCTGAAATGTTTTTCAGTAATCAAATCACGACAACCTGATGCGGTAACAATAATGTCGGCTTCTTTAACAGCATTCTCCATCTTTTTCACTTCAAAACCATCCATGGCTGCTTGTAATGCACAGATAGGATCAATTTCAGTAACAATAACGCGACAACCTGCGCCACGTAATGAACCTGCTGAACCTTTTCCTACGTCTCCGTAAGAACCTACCACTGCAACTTTACCAGCCATCATTACATCGGTAGCACGACGAATCGCATCTACTAATGATTCTTGACAACCGTATTTATTATCAAATTTAGATTTTGTAACAGAATCATTTACATTGATGGCAGGCATAGGTAAAGTTCCTTTTGCCATACGCTCATATAAACGGTGAACACCAGTTGTTGTCTCTTCACTTAATCCTTTAATGCCTTCAACAAATTGAGGATATTTATCTAACACCATGTTAGTTAAATCACCGCCATCATCTAAAATCATATTCAAAGGACGGTCTGCACCACCAAAGAATAAAGTTTGTTCAATACACCAATCACCTTCTTCAATAGTTTGTCCTTTCCAAGCGAAAACACCCACACCAGTTGCAGCAATGGCAGCAGCGGCTTGGTCTTGAGTTGAAAATATATTACAAGAGCTCCATTTTACCTCAGCTCCTAAAGCAGTTAATGTTTCAATTAAGACAGCAGTTTGAATGGTCATATGTAAACAACCCGCAATGCGCGCACCTTTTAATGGTTGGCTAGGTCCGTATTCGGCACGGATACTCATTAAACCTGGCATTTCAGCTTCGGCTAAACGAATTTCTTTGCGACCCCAATCTGCTAATGTGATATCGGCTACTTTATAAGGTAAGCTAAAATCAATGTTTTGTAAGTTAGACATGTTATTATTTTTAGAGCACAAAGGTAGTAAATAGGATAAAATAATAAAATATTTGATATTTTTAGGATAAACGGCTAATATTATGTATTTTTATGATGATTTATGCTAAAATAACATGAAAAACAGTGCTCCCATAGTAGATTCGGCTGTGTCTCAACAAAGCATCTCGTTAGATGAGAAGGATTTATCTATTTTAAGGCTATTGCAGGAGAATGCTAGGATCACTGTAAAAGAAATTGCAGACCAAATTCATTTGAGTACCACACCGGTTCACGAGCGTATCAAAAGGCTTGAAAGTAATGGGGTCATAAAGCAATACGCAACTTTAATTGATGGGACCAAAGTAAAAAAGGGGCTAATGGTTATTTGCTATGTGTCTCTAAATCAACATAGTAAGAAGTCGGGAGGGCAGTTTATTAAGTTGATTAACGAGTTGCCTGATGTGGTGGAATGTTATAGTATTTCGGGCGAATTTGACTTTATGTTGAAAATTGTCACTGAGGATATGAATAGCTATTACAACTTTCATGTCAATAAATTAAGTCAGGCCGACAATATAAGTCAGGTACAAAGCGTTTTTATCATGGGCGTAGTTAAACAAACCCATTTAATAGTATAATTTTTCTAACCCACTCAATTTATGCGATATGAAAAATAAGCAGCATCTTGGAATTGGATTAGCCATTTGTATTGTTATTAGTATGGTTGGTTATTTTGTGATGTTTCCAGGAAGGGAACCTAAGACATTGGTAAATAAATATCCCCTTGAAATTAAGTCGATCAATTTAGTTTCCTTAACCACCTACAAATCGGTTTCTAATGAAACTGATAGCGAACCGCTCATTACTGCGAGCGGATTAAAATTAGATAGCCTTAATCCAATCAAGCATCGTGTTATCGCTGTTAGTAGGGACTTGAAAGAATTATTTTCATTTGGAGACAAAGTTAAATTAACCAATGCGGGAAAGTTTAACGGTATTTGGTTTATTCATGATTTAATGAATAAAAAATGGAAAAATAAAATTGACATTTTAATTAATCCAAGCGACCCGCAAGTAAGTTTAGAAGGGGTGGTGATATCGAAAATTTAAAAATGCAATCGCATGACATAGTCGTCCATGTAAAAGCCATTGCCAATATCAAATTTAAATTCTTGTTCTTTTATAAAACCTTTTTTTAAATAAAAACTGTAAGCACTGTTGAGTTTGTTTACTTGTAAGAACAGGGAAGTGGATCCTGCTTTTTTTGCTTCCTCAATTGCTTTGTTCAGTAGTGCTTTGCCAGCGCCAGTGCCCTGTGCTTCGGGAAGTACATATAATTTATTGAGCTTATGTGCAATCTCTTTTGCTCCATCTTCTTTTTCAGCGCTTACCGAACAAAATCCTAATTGATTCCATTCGCCTTTTTCATTTTGGATACTAGCAATGTAAAATGCACAGCCTGTATTCATTTGTTTAGCTAAGGACTCATCGCTATACATCCAGTCTAACATGAAATCAATTTGCGCCTGAGAAATAATATGACCATACGTGCTAGGCCAAGTGCGCTCCGATACAGATCTAATAAAACTTCGATCGGAGAGGCCAGCCTTTGTAATTAAAATTTCACTCATGGAGATAGGTTCAAAAAATTACCCTAATTGCGCCAAGCTTTCTTCAATGGTTTGAATCCGAGCCAATGCATCTGCTTTCTTTTTTTGTTCAATCGCTAACACTTCCGGCTTCGCATTTTGAACAAATTTTTCATTGTCTAGTTTCTTGCCAACACTCATTAAAAATCCTTGCTGGTGCGCCAAATCCTTTAATAAGTTTTCTTTTAAACTAGCGGTATCGATTGCTTGATCAGATACAATATAAAATTTATCTTTTTCTAAAGCCACTACAATAGAAGCTCCGATGGCACTAGTCGTATATTGTATAGCGGAGGCGTTAATTTGTTTCGCCAATATTTTTTCTATAGTTTGATATGGCGCGTTATTAGAAGTTTGAATATGTAATTCTATAGCATCCTTAGGCTTGATCTGATTTTTATTGCGGGCATCACGCAATGTTGAAATTACATTTTGCAATAATGAGCCAGCATTTAATACGGCTCCATCTACTTTTGAAGTAGGGGTATATAGTTTAACACATAAATCCTCGGTCTGTGTTTTTAAAGTATGGTGAATTTCTTCTGTGATAAATGGCATGAACGGGTGTAATAATTGTAATAAGGCATCGTAAAACGCAACTGTTTTTTCATATACGCCTTCATGCATGGGTTGTTCAAAGCCTGGCTTAATCCATTCTAAATACCAACTACAAAAGTCATCCCATATTAATCCGTAAATAGTTTTTAAAGCTTCACTTAATCGAAAGGTTTTAAGCATTTCGTCAACTTCATTTTGCGTTGTGGTTAATTTAGCTTCAAACCAATCCATCGCAAATTTTGCATCTTCTGGAATAGCGCCATCCTTATTTTGACGTGCTTCCCACATCTTCAATAATTTAGTGGCATTCCATAATTTATTATTAAAATTTCTTCCTTGCTCTAATGTGGATTCATCAAATAACAAATCATTTCCAGCAGGTGAAGCAATCATAATACCAAAGCGAACAGCATCTGCACCATATTGATCAATCAATCCTAATAAGTCGGGAGAATTGCCCAAGCTCTTGCTCATTTTACGACCTTGCTTATCTCTAACAATGCCTGTGAAATAAACATCTTTAAATGGAATTTTGCCCATGTATTCTTCTCCAGCCATAATCATACGAGCAACCCAAAAGAAAATAATTTCTGGGGCAGTTACCAATGTACTTGTAGGGTAGTAGTAATTCACTTCGGCATTATTAGGATTCGATAATCCTTTAAATACTTCAAAAGGCCACAACCAACTACTAAACCAGGTATCCAAACAATCCGCATCCTGTGTTAATTTTTTTCCTTTGGTTTCGGGGTGGTTTAAATTTACTTCTGCTTCATTTTGAGCTACATAAAAATTACCTTCCTCGTCATACCATGCTGGTATACGATGTCCCCACCAAAGCTGACGACTAATACACCAATCCTTAATGCCTTCCATCCAATGGCGATATAAGTTTTTAAATTTAGCGGGATGAAAATTAATTTCATCTGACATCACTGCTTCTAGTGCAGGTGCTGCTAATTTTTTCATATCCACCCACCATTGTAAACTTAATCTTGGTTCTACTATCGCATCGGTTCTTTCACTAAAGCCCACTTGATGTGTGTAGTCTTCTATTTTTACTAGATTTCCTGCAGCGTCTAAATCTTTAGTGATTATTTTTCTTACCTCAATTCTATCTTGACCAATATACAAACCTGCAGCTTCAGATAAAGTACCATCATCGTTCATGGTATCTATCACTTCCAAATTATATTTTTGGCCTAACATAAAATCATTCATGTCATGCGCTGGTGTTACTTTTAAGGCGCCTGTACCAAATTCAATTTCAACATAATCATCCGCAATAATTGGGATGCGTCTGTTAATCAAAGGTACAAAAGCAAATTTGCCTACAAGGTGTTTGTATCTATCATCCTTAGGATGCACGCAGATAGCGGAATCTCCTAAAATTGTTTCAGGTCTAACGGTTGCAATGGTAATATATTCTTCCCCAGGCACATCTAACTTATAACGCAGGTGATAAATTTTACCTGCTACTTCCTTATGTATAACTTCTTCATCGCTTAAAGCTGTTTTTGCTCGCACATCCCAGTTGATCATTCTTTTTCCGCGATAAATTTTTCCTTTCTTATATAAGTCAACAAATACTTTTATAACCGACTCGTAGTAATCAGGGTCCATCGTAAAGGAAGTGCGTTCCCAATCTAAACTGCAACCCATCTTTCTTAATTGCTGTAAAATGATACCGCCATATTTCTCTTTCCATTCCCATGCATATCCTAAAAATTCGTCTCTTGATAAAGATGATTTTGCAATACCTCTTTCTCTTAACATCGCAACCACTTTTGCTTCTGTTGCTATGGAAGCATGATCGGTTCCAGGAACCCAACAAGGATTAAATCCTTGCATGCGCGCGCGACGAACCAATATATCTTGGATGGTATTATTTAAACAATGACCCATATGTAATACACCAGTCACATTAGGTGGGGGAATGACAACAGTGTAGGCTTTTTTGTCATTAGGGGTGCTATGAAAATAACCACTTTCTACCCAATGTTTGTACCATTTGATTTCTACTTCACCCGGTATGTAATTTTTACTCAATTCCATGCTTTGCTTCTTTTCCTATATTGAGCCACAAAAATAAGGAAAAGCTGCTTGCTATAAGTTGCTAAAAAATACGACCTTAGCTTTCTTATGGAATTTGCTGTAGTAGATATAGAAACCACAGGCGGTATGCCCCAATCTCATGGGATTACTGAAATTGCGATAGTGATTCACAATGGGGTTGAAGTGACGGGTAAATATGTCACTTTAATTAACCCAAGGCAAAGAATCCCCCCATTTATCGTTAATATGACTGGAATTAGTGATGCTATGGTGGCCAATGCACCCTTATTTGAGGAAGTGGCACCAGAGATTTATAATTTATTGAATGGGCGCATTTTTGTCGCGCACAATGTGAGTTTCGATTATTCCTTTGTTCATTATCTTTTAGGAAAAGCTGGATTTCAATGGTCGGCACCTAAATTATGTACCATTAAACTAAGTCGTCGTGTTTTTCCTGGATTAGCTAAATATGGATTAGGATCTTTGACTCGCGATTTAGGTATTCGTATCGAAGGCCGTCACCGTGCTTGGGGTGATGCTGCTGCCACTGCGCAAGTATTAACTATGGCGATTCAAAAAGAAGGTATGACACCTATACATACTTTGTTGGCGAAAAAAGAACCTCGTAAAAAAATAGTACCACCTCCTTCTAATAATCAGCTGTAATGCCTGTGTAATTTTGTGGCGTAATCGACTTTAATTCTTTTTTAATTAGTGCTGAAACTTTCAAGCCATCAATGAATTTGTGCATTAATTTTTTATCAATCTTATTATTGCCTCTTGTTAAATCTTTTAAAGCTTCATAAGGATTAGGATAAGATTCGCGGCGTAAAATTGTTTGAATGGCTTCGGCTACCACTGCCCAGTTATTTTCTAAATCAACATGAATTTTTTCCTCGTTCAATATTAATTTATTCAACCCTTTTTCAATGGAGTTAAGCGCAATGGCGATATGTCCAACAGGGACGCCAATATTTCTAAGCACAGTTGAATCGGTTAAATCGCGTTGTAAACGACTAATTGGAAGTTTTGCTGAAAGATGCTCTAGTATTGCGTTTGCCATTCCTAAATTACCTTCTGCATTTTCAAAATCAATCGGGTTTACTTTATGTGGCATCGCGCTTGATCCCACTTCGCCTTTTTTTGTTTGTTGTTTAAAATAATCCATTGATATATAAGTCCATACATCGCGGCTTAAATCAATTAAGATATTATTGAGACGCTTTAATGTATCAAAATGGGCTGCAAGATGATCGTAATGTTCAATTTGAGTGGTGAATTGCATTCTTTGTAATCCTAATACATCTTCTACGAATTCATTTCCAAAGCTTACCCAATTTTTTTTAGGGAATGCAATATGGTGTGCATTAAAGTTACCAGTAGCACCACCCAATTTAGCAGCATAAGGGATGGCAGTAAATAATTCAATTTGATGATGTAATCTTTCTACAAACACCATGATCTCTTTTCCTAAAGTAGTGGGAGAAGCGGCTTGACCATGTGTGCGGGCCAACAAAGGAATTTTTTTCCATTTTTTAGCAAGCTTGAATAAATTATTTTGCAAATTGATATAAGCAGGGAGTATATTATTTTCCATTGCCTCTTTCCAACTTAAGGGAATAGCGGTATTATTAATGTCCTGAGAAGTTAAACCAAAATGAATCCATTCTTTTAAAGCACTTGCATTGTGTTGATCTAAAACATCTTTTAAAAAATATTCGACCGCTTTTACATCGTGGTTGGTTGTGGCTTCAATTGCTTTAATTTTTTCGGCATCAGCTTCGCTAAAATTTTCAACAACTGCAAGTAATGATTTTCGTAAACTGGGTGTAATTTTAAAAAACTTTTTATCGCCTAAAAACAAGAAATAGTGCACTTCCACCAAAACACGGTATTTAATAAGGCCAAATTCAGAAAAATAGGAACTTAAAACCGCGGTTTGCTTGTTGTATCGTCCGTCAATAGGTGAAATGGCTGTTAATTTGGACATGGGCAGTTGCTTTAAATCAAGTGGTGACTATGTTAAAAAAAAGGTTTTTCTTTGTGCAAAGTTAATTCAATTGGACAAAAGATGGCGCATAGGGGCGGTAAGTTATTTAAATACCCGTCCATTATTACTAGGAATAGAGCAGGAAAGCTTTAAAAATCGCATTGATTTAATAAAATCTTACCCCGCAAAAATTGCCCTTGATTTAATAGAGGGGCGCATTGATATAGGGTTAGTGCCGGTTGCCATCATACCCTTGCTAGCCCATCCTCAAATTGTTTCAAAGTATGTTATTGGATCTGAGGGGGAAGTGGCTTCCGTGGCTATATTTAGTAAAGTGCCCATGGATCAAATTGAATGTATTTATCTTGATTATCAAAGCAGAACATCGGTACAATTAGCAAAAGTGTTGTTGTCTCAATTTTGGAAAAAGGAAGTTAAATTTATTGAAGCAGAGGAAGGTTATATTGACCATATTAAGGATACCACTGCTGGCATCATTATTGGGGATAGAGCTTTAGCCCATTTAGATCAATATGAATTTATATATGATTTAGGACTTGCTTGGAAGCAGCATACGGGCTTGCCATTTGTATATGCTGCTTGGGTTGCCAATCAGCCCATTCCATTAGAATTCATAACTCTTTTTGATAATGCCAATGCATATGGTTTAGCGCATTTGCCTGAAGTCATTGCGGGCATTCCCCAAAGTGAACAAGTATATGATTTGCACCAATATTATACTCAAAATATTAGTTACGAGTTAACGCCACTTAAGCAGAAAGGTTTAGATACTTTCTTAAATTTATTATAACAATCCCTATTTTTGATTATGAATTTTTTTGAACACATCGTTACATTAATATCTTATATCAAGCAGCCAGCTAAGCGAAAGTTAATTAAGCTATCTGCTTTATTCAATCAACAAAATGGTTTGGAGATAGGTGGGCCAAGTAAATTGTTCGATTTTAAAATGGCTTTCCCGATTTATTTATATGCTCGAAATATTGACGGCGTTAATTTTTCTAATACCACCCTTTGGGAAGGGGATATACAACAAGGAAATCAATATCATTATTACAAAAATAAAAAAGGCTTTCAATTTATTGCAGACGCCATCGATTTATCCATGATCAATGACGCTAGTTATGATTTTGTATTATCCTGTCATTCATTAGAACATGTTGCCAATCCAATCAAGGCTTTAAAAGAATGGAGCCGTGTTATGAAAAACCATGGGCGATTGGTATTAGTGCTTCCCAATAAGGATTTTACTTTTGACCATAAAAGGCAAGTCACTTCCTTGGTGCATTTAATTCAAGATTACAATAATAATACCGCCGAGACCGATACGACTCATTTTGACGAAGTCGTCGAATTACATGATTTGACGATGGATGATTTTGTTGCATCCAAGGAGGAGCTGGCAAAACGAACCCAATTGAATATAGAAAATAGGGCGGTGCATCATCATGTATTTAGCCTTGATCTTATTAAACAAATGTTGGAATATTGCGGGTTTGAGATGATGCATCAGCAAACTTATCCTCCTTTTCACTTAGTGAGTGTCGCACAAAAAAAATAAATTATTTTTTTCTAAAAATAGAGGGCAGTTTTATTTTAAAAAACTGATGTATGATGTCCAACACTTCTGGAGCAGGGTTGATCCATTTGGCAAGCATGTAAAAGCAAATGCCATAAGTAAAGGATTGTAATAAAATATTAAGTATAATATTATGAACGATGGGCAATTGGTGCACTAAAAACATTAAACTTATACTAAGCACTAAAAAAATGCCATGTTTATAAGTGTATGGTTGAAGTTGAAACTTTTTGTATAAAAACAAAAATCGGATTGTATTATATAAGGTGAGTGCAATTAAATTGGAATAGGCCAATCCTTCAAGATTATAATTTTTAATAAGATAAAAATTGAGTGGGAGAGACAATAAGATATAAAATAAATTAGTGTAGAAATCAAATTTCCAAAAATTAGAAGTGCCAATGATTTGACTATTTACACCAGTGGCTAAGTCAATGAGTTTAGCCAATCCTAAAATAAAGATAAGTTTACTGATGGCATCATATCCGCCAGATTCCTTATGACTTACCCAATTTAAAAAGGAAACTAAATTTTCAATATTTAACCAAATAAGTCCAAATAATAAAAGTCCAATCGCTAGTAAATTAGAAACGCTTTTGTGATAGATGTGTTTGATGTTGGCGAAATCTTTATTTTTCCAAGAAGTGGCCAATACCGGTATACTGATTGAATTTAAGCTTCGTTGTGGGATTTCTAATATGGCAGAAACATAAGTAGCAATAGCAAAAATACCTGCATCACTTAATCCTCTTAAGCCCACAATTAAAAAAGTATCATTCGTGCGCGCAAGTAAATTAAAAAATTGCCCTGCGAATACAAATAAAGCAAAGCTGATCATCTTTCCTTTAAGTCGGCGCGTAACACCACTTATTTTAAAACTACTAAATGATAGTTCCTTTGATTTAATCAAATTGATGAGCAACAATAAAGTAGGAATGGCATATAAGCAACTGAATAAAGTTAAAAATCCTACTAAGTCAATAAACTTAAATCCAAATGCTAAAATGAGAAGGGTAGTTAAAATACGGATAGCCGTCTCCCTTAAAAAATTGGAATACACTCCTTTTCTTAAACCCCAGGCAAAGGCTTCGAGCCAATAAAATAGCAATAAAAAAAAGGTATAAGGATAGAGGTAATTAAAATAATGAGCTAAGCTAGGGGACTTTCCTAATTTTCGAATAATAAAATCCTTTTGTTGCCATCCAATAAATAATAATAAACCAAATCCAATTAAATTAATCATTAAGGTTAAAAAAGGGAGCTCGTTTTTTTTAGGCCCTAGATAATGATTGTAAAAGGGAAAAAATTTATAAATAACAGGTAGGGTACCCAATGTACAAAATACAGAAAAGGTTGCACCAATATCTAACATCGCCCTAACCAATCCTTGGTCATTTTTGGAAAAAAACAAAGGGAATAAAATCAACAAATTGATGGCGCCTATAATAAAGCCCAACATGATGAAAACGGATGATTTTACACTTTGTTTTTGAATGATCCCCATAGTACAAATATATTGTAAATGTGGTAAAAGTAAATAAGTGCTCAAATGGTCTTATTTTTACAATATGGAGTCATTGTCAGTCATTACAATATGTTTTAATAACCTAGAGGAGTTAAAGTTGACTTGTGCATCTGTTGACAGTCAAACCATGAAGCCCTATGAGCATATTATTGTAGATGGCTCTAATAACAACCTGATCAACGACTGGCTTAAGAATACGCCACAACCCTCCTTTCGTAAATGGGTAACTGAAAAGGACAAGGGTATATCGGATGCTTTTAATAAAGGAATTACCAGAGCAACTGGTCAAATTCTCCATATTTTAAATTCTGCTGATATTTATTATTCGGATACCGTCATTAAAAAAGTGTTGCATATTTTCCAAGATCATCCAGATACGCAATGGGCTAGCGGAAATATTTATATGAAAAGAGGAGGTATATGGGTAAACATTGGTGTGCCTTTTGATGCAAAACAATTATACAAAGGCATGCGTGCTGTTTCTCATCCTACTTGGTTTTTGAAAAAGGCAGTGTATGATAGAGTGGGTCATTTTTCATTAAATCACTCCATTGCTATGGATTATGATTTGATGTGTCGGTTACCATCAGAAAAGTATCATTATATCAATGAGACAATTGTAAAATTTGATGATTCAGGTGTAAGTACCCATTCTTATTTAAAATCGCTCGGTCAAAATATAAAAGTATATGAATCACATTTTGGTTTTTCTATATCGGCCCGACTTTGGCAATTTCGCTTAAGGTTTTTGTATTATCTATTACAAACTAAGTTGGGGAAATTTTTATATTATCTTAAAGCGACTTATTTCAAATAAGTTTAATTTACAAAACAGGCTTCTTGTAAATTTTTTTAAAAAGCAAAAATAAATGATTCAATATTGGATTGGTTTCAATGACCCTTGCTATTCGAATGGATCTAATTTGAAATGGCTGATAGGGTACTTCCATTTGATTACATTTTTCGCCAATTTCATTGACTAAATGGTCAATGGTTAATCCTTTTCTTAATTCTTTAGGGGTCCTTAATAGCCTATGGGCAATCGCTTTTGTCGTGTTTTCGGCAAATTTTTCAGTATTATTTTGAATCAATGAAGCTAATTCGGTTGATTCTTTTTTCAAATGGTTTAGATAGTCTAAAAAGATTAAAAAAGCGGAAAGTAAAATAGAATCCTTGGATGTTTTAGTAGTAGAAGCATGGATTCTGAATGAAAATTGAATACTAGGATCCACTGCTAAGTAATTCTTTTGGGTGAGTGCGATCCATAATTGTAAGTCAGCATAAATTAAATTAGGGTATTGGGTAGGAATGCCACCTAATAGTTCGTAATCCTTAGATTTAAATACATAACCAGTTGCCATAATATCTATGGTTTCATTTAACGCATGTTCAATGTATTCATTTGCATTTAATTTTTCAGGCAGGGGTTGACATTTTTTTATCCATTGACTATTACTATTTATATAATTGAAATGAGTATGGTATAAACTTGCATCCGGATATTGCTGAATTAATTTATTGATTGTCGAAAGAAAACTTTTATGAAGTAGGTCATCATATCCCAAAATGGTCGCGTATTCATTTTTTTCAATATCCTTAATACGACTCCAGTTTTGTAAGATATCTAAATTTTGATTGGATTGTTGAACCTTAATTTTAGGATGATGAAGCGCATCGATGGCATCCAATGAATCGTCAATATTACTTGTATTATCTGCTAAAACAATAATGTTAAAATGTGGATAGTCCTGCTCTAAAACTGAATGCAAGCAATCTAACAGATATTTTTTACCTGTCTTAAAGGGAATAATGATAGAGAAACTATTTATTTTTTCACTCATATAGTGTACAAGATAAATATTTATACTTAAAAATTTAAACATATTGAATATTTAGTGTTTAAAATGAAGGATGGTTTATCTAATTGGCTTAAATTTGAGAATACTAATAAATAAAAGCGATGAACATCGCAGGTGTTGTTATATTATACCATCCTAACTTGCAGCAATTATCAGAGAACATTAATTCTTATGTTTCTGGCTTAAAGGAATTATATGTATACGACAATAGTGAGGAGGAAATGGTAGGTTTAGCACCCATGCTGTCTGCCCTTCATCCTAATATCAAATACCATTACTTCCATTTAAATCAAGGGATTGCATATAGGCTTAATCAGGCAGTCTCTGAGTCCTTGGCCAATGGCTATGATTATTTGTTGACGATGGATCAAGATTCCTCTTTTCCGCCTGGCGATTTCCAAAAGATGCTGAATCAAATTGAAGAAGGGCAATTTTCAAATGTCGCCCAGTTTGGTGTTAATTGTCAACCTGCGCTAACGCAAAGTAAGGAGCAACCAGAATCGGCATTAACGCTCATTACTTCAGGTAGCATTTTAAATTTATCCTTAACTCAAAAAGTGGGGGTGTTCAATGAGCAGCTTTTCATTGACTTTGTAGATGCCGAATTTTCATATCGCGTCATTCAAAGTGGCTATATAAATTTAATGTTTTCAAATATAGTTTTGAACCATAAACTAGGTGAATTGATTAATGGGCGATCTTTTAAAACATTCAAGTCCTCTTTACGTATTATTCATTCACCCATTCGCGTATTTTATATGGTGCGAAATGGTTTGTACTTATTGTATAAGTCAAATAATTTAACACCTCAAATGAAAAAGGATGTGGTAAGATGTTTGGGCATTTTGAAGAATGACTTTATTTACCATCCTCAATTAGCAAGCGTGTATCTGAATGCATTCAAGGGTGCGATGGCATTCCTATTCAATAAAATGGGTAAAAAGTAATTTATCCTTTACTACTTAGTCTTAGTATTTCATTAATGAAGATGCCTTTCAATTTTAAGGACTGTAACACTTTATTTAATTTGACTAAAAAATGGAATTTTAACTTTTCTATAAAAGTTTTCTTTGAAGTATCATAGGTGAACGACCATGCCCCAGTCATTTTTGAACTTGGAGGGGTCATTCTTTTTTTCTCAAATACGACAATGCTATCATAAAAATGAATGGTATTGGTTGTTTTAGTAATCGCATCCACTGCTAAACTGCTTTGCTCGGAGTAATGCGCGTTTAATTGATCAACCATTAATTTACTAAATTCAATAAAAGTATTATCCCTTTGATGCCCTCCGCCATAAACATTCATATAAGAAGTATGCACATCCTCACATAAGTATATGCCACCATCCGGATTCATATGTTGATACAATTCTTGAAAGGAAACAATTTGTTGATTTTGTGTATGACCACCATCGTCTATTAAAACATCAATGGGCCCAATTTGATCTATAATGGATCTAAGAAATTGAGGGTCTTCCTGTGACCCAATTAATATATGTGTATTTTCTTCTTCTAATGTTTTACATCTAGGATCAATATCAATTCCCCAAATAGTGGCTTCTTTCCCAAAATATTGTCGCCACATTTGCAAACTACCTCCTTGATAAACACCTATTTCAACCACTGTAATTTTTTTATTTTTAAATTGGCTAAAGTATCTGTCGTATACATCAAAGTAGTGATCAAATTTATTAATCAATCTTTTTTCATTATGCTCAAAATAGTTTCTTAATTCGTTCATTATTTTATTTTTATATTTTGCACTTTTATAATAATCCTTTTAATGTGTCAATTCTAAATTGTATCACAGGCCATGATTTACTAGGAGTAAACTGTAAAGCATATTTGATTCCTAAAATAATGGAAGCCCCTAATTTAAAAATGTATTCTACGATTTTGGAATAGTAAGCCCCTTTTGAGATGGCCAATGTTCTAGTTTTTTCACCACGGCCAATGCCACTTGCTACGCGGTACATGTATTCGGAAGTTAATTTTTTTACTTCTACTACATGATGCACACAAATAGCGGGGTCGTAATAGATGGTATGTCCAAGGGCAATTATTTTATAAAACAATTCCTTTCCTTCGCCCCCAATTCTTAAAGTGCCTACTACGCCAGGCAAAGCGGTATTAAATCCTCCAATTTGTTGGTAAATCCCTTTTTGCACAATCATATTTGATTCCAATGGATACTTACCATTTGCAAATGCACATGCAGTAGGGGCGTAATCGAAATTGCCAACTAAAGAGGATACATAATGACTCATCCATTTGGGTTCGGTAGGGATGTATTTTGGTATGATGCGTCCTCCAAAACCCAAGGCTTCTGGTTTGGTTTGTATATGACGAATTATATTTTCAACATAATGATTCGTTGCGACAGCATCGTCATCCATAAAACAAAGCCAATCTCCTTTTGCCATCGAGGCACCTTTATTGCGTGCGAAGGAAGCACCTTGTTGTTGCTCACTTGTAAATGTAAATTGTCCGTTAGGGTTTGCTAGTCTCCATTGATTGTATACTTCTAAGGTATTATCTGTTGAATTATTATCTATGACCAACACTTCAAAGTTGTCAAGTCCTGCACTTTGTTGATACAAACTATCTAATGCGCCACTGATATAGTTGGCACGATTATAACTGCAAATAATAATAGATAGTATCATTTTAATTTTCTTAACTAATAGGGTCTATGAAGTTTTCCTTTTTTTAAACTCTTTAAAACTAATGGCGAACAATAAACCCCATAATAAAATAGAAGCAGTTGCAGAAGCTGTTTGCGCCATTTGTATTGAGCTTGGTTTGAATTCAAATCTAATTTGATGTTTACCACTAGGAACAACTAATGCCCTTAATACATAATTGGTTTTAATGATTGGCGTTTCTACATCGTCTATATATGCTTTCCAGCCTAATTTATAATACACTTCACTAAACACTGCCAATTGTTTTTGATTACTATTGGAGCTGTATTGAATAAGATCATTTTTATTTTCAACTAATTGTATGGTAGCGGTACTATCATATGCAATGGAACTTAATTCAGTTGATTTGTCTTTTTCTTCGATTAATGCGGTGTCCTTTGGATTAAAAGTACTTAAGCCACTCATTATTTCGGCAGGTCCTTTTTTAAATTGAATTCCTTTTACAAACCATACATTCCCTAATGCTTGAGGGTTGGCAACGGTATCGGTTGCCATATTTCCTGAAATAATATACTTAGTATTCATCATGTTCACCACCGGTAAACAATTAGGAAATTGATACCATTGATTTTCGATTAAATCTTGGTAGATACTTAATTTGGCAGGATTGTATCCGCCAACGGTATGATGATGATAAGCTACTAAGGCGCCTCCATTAAATGCGTTTTGAATGCCTCCTCTAATATCTAATACACGAAATTGGGAATGATCTTTTTTTATCGCAATATCTGTAGGGGATTCAGCAAATGTATTTTCATTGTCTGCGGCTTCGACATAAGTTTCGGGTTTTAAATATTTCACATTTATTTGAAATAAATCAACCATGGCTAAAACGCCAATGCTTGCGAATAAAATGGTCTGATTGAAAGTTTTTTTAAAGTATAGAAAAATAATTAAAAACAAGAATGCAGTAAAAATAAATGATCTGTATAAGTCACTTTCAACAAATCCTTTTCGATCTTCTGCAATCGCATTGGTTAAATCACGAGCAGGTGCTTCAAAAGCGGCCCTTTGATTAGGGTCGGGAATTTGTGCAATTTGAGAGATAAGTTGTTTGTCATTTAGGCTTTTAAAATCATTGTTCATATAAAACAACATAATACCTGCTACTAAAATACCAAGTGCAACAAAACTGATTTTATATTTTGTAAAAAAATCTTTTAAACTAGATTCTGCAGCAACCCCTTGCATCCCATATAAAGCCATGATGCCAATTAGGAGGGTAGGAATCACCATGATCATACTTGGCGCTCTGAATTTATTATAAAAAGGAAGATGATCGACCATGAAAAAATTAAAACTTTCAAAGTAGGATCCAGCCGATAACATCAGCGAAAAAATAATGGCAGGTACAATCCACCATTTATGTTCATTTGATTTCACCGCTAAACCTATAAATGCGAATAAGCAAATAATAAGTCCCATATAAGGGGGCCCTGCAGTAAAGCCAATACCTCCCCAATAAAATTGTAAAAAAGATTGTAGTTGTTGTCCTATCTGTGGTTGCATTTGTTGCAAAACTTCTATCGCTTTTGATTTGGAAGGATCCACCGTATTCGGATCACTACCTCCTCCATAAATATTAGGGAACATCAAAACCAAGGGCTCTGTTTTAAACATACTATAGGACAAAGCATAATCTTTATTTAATCCAGTTTGAGTGGTGTTACTTCCCTTTGTCGTTAAAATACTTCCACCACGGATAGATTCCTTACCATATTCATAAGTGCTGATTAAAATAGGAGCGTTAACAGCTAATCCTAAAAGTCCAGCAATAAGGGCAGTACCTATAGTTTTTAATAAATGATTGTATTGTTTTTGGATGATCCATTGTGCTGCAAAAAATACCGTCATAAAAAATACAATAATCAAACCATAGTAAGTTATTTGTAAGTGATTGGCTTGCACAAATAAAGCGGTTGCTATTCCTGTCAATAAACCTCCTAGTAAATACTTTCGTTTAAAAATGAGCAAGATAGAACCAACAAAAAATGGAAGATAAGCGATCGCATGCATTTTTGTAATATGCCCCACTACTATAATAATAGGATTGTAAGTAGCAAAGCTGTAACTAAGTGCACCAATGATACCCACAATTGGATGGATACCTAATACGAGTGCTAAAAAATAAAAACAAATACAGGCAAGAAAAAATAAATTAATGGGCTCCGCTAAATTTAAAGTAAGTACCCGATCAAGTAATCCAATTGTGAATCCAAATCCAGGGACACCTGTAATTTGATAAGTGGGCATGCCACCAAACATACTATTGGTCCAAAGGGGGTTATGGCCATATTTTTCACCATAGGTAAGTGCATCATGTGCCATGCCTTTCCATTGACTAATATCTGATTGTTGTAAAACCTTTCCCTCTAAGGCAGGTTTGCAATAAATGATAGAGACAATTAGAAATATAGCGACTGCAATAAAATGCGTCAAATGGGTCTTGAAAAATGATTTCATTATAGTGGTTTCATTGTATCAACAAACCTACAACTTAATTGGATATTGAAAAAATGAGGGGAGCCCAATTTTTCATATCTTCCCATTCGTAAAAAGCGATAATATGCATCGATTTAATCCACTTTTAGCCTTCTTGTCTAAATTGGCCATTATTTGTAATGGGTGTTTTGTATTCTCATTGATAGCAATGTTTTTGCGAGGGTTTGCTTTTTCGGCTTCCTTGATGAATTTTGTAGCAGTTTTAGGGTTGGAAATGGCACCTGTGGTGAGCTTGTTATTTGCTGTTGGGGTGTTAATAGCTAAACTTAAAAAAATCACTTTGACTTTGCCTGCTTGGCAAACAATATTGAACCTTTTGATGTTATTATTTCAGCTTATTTTTATTTTTGTCTAATTCATCATAATATTCGTTTACATGATACATGCTATTTTAAAAGATAAATCAACCAAATTATTTTTAGGGATCACCGCTTTTTTTGTGGCCAATGCGTTAATTGCTGAATGTATTGGAGGTAAAATATTTTCATTGGAAGGGGTGTTGGGCATTGCCCCAGCTAACTTAACCATCTTTGGTGAAAAAGGTTTATCATTTAATTTAACCTGTGGTGTGTTATTATGGCCATTAGAATTTGTCATCACAGATATTGTCAATGAATATTATGGACCAAAGGCAGTTCGTCGTATTAGTATTACTGCTGTTTCCTTAATTGCATATGCTTTTGTAATGTTTTATTTAGCAATGCATATTGCACCTGCTGCTTTTTGGGTGGGATCTAAAACTGCTGATGGTATTCCAAGTATGCAGGGTGCTTTTGAAGCCATTTTCGGACAAGGGATGTGGATTATTTTGGGAAGCTTGGTTGCTTTTTTAGTAAGTCAGTTTATTGATGTGATTGTTTTTCATAAAATTAAAAAAATGACGGGCGAGAAAATGGTTTGGTTGCGTGCCACTGGATCTACTGTGGTTTCGCAACTTGTAGATAGTTTTGTTGTGTTGGTTATTGCTTTTAAACTTGGTAACAATTGGAGTTGGTCCTTTGTACTTGCTGTTTGTGTTGTTAATTACATGTATAAGTTTACCATGGCTGTTATATTAACGCCTGTGATTACAATCGTTGAAAATAGAATCGAAAAATATTTAGGACATGAAATGGCCAATAAGATGAAATTAGCTGCGATGGGGAAGGAGCAAGAAGTATAAATGGTTTATACCGAAAAGCTGTTCTTGAAAATTTGAATCGCTACTTTGTCTATTGGCAGACTCATGGTCTGTTCATTAATGTCTTCAAAATTTACCCAGCGGAAAGATTCTGCTTCGCGTTGGTTGTCGGCTGTTTGATCGGGGGTAAAATCAAATACTTTTTCTGAAGTTTTTATGCCATTGGTGTTCTTGCAATGAACATGATAATAAATTGAAATGATTTGATCTTTATTATTGAAAGCAGATATCTGAAAAAAATCGGTGGTGTAAATATGATCCCCAATGGTCACTTCTAATCCTGTTTCTTCCATATATTCTCGCACCAAACATTCGCGAGTTCCTTCGCCAAATTCTAATCCACCTCCAGGGAGTTTGGTAAAGTAATTGCCTCTTATAAATTCATCACTCACTAATAATCTGTTTTGAGTATCCATGAGCAAACCATAAACTCTTACATTAAACAATGGCATAGTTAATTTATTTATAGGGAGATGCTTCCATTAAATACAAAAGTGCCAGGTCCCATTAGCCAAATATCATCAAATGCACTATCGCCTCTATTATTAAATCGGACTGCTAATTTTCCGCCTAGGGTTTCAATTTGTATGGTTTGTTCTCCCAATTTTTCGATACCTGTTATAAGTGCAGCAGCAGTAACTCCTGTGCCACAGCTTAAGGTTTCATTTTCAACACCTCTTTCATAAGTGCGAACACTGATAAAGCCATCTTGTTGTGCTACAAAATTGACATTAATGCCCTCTTGCTTAAATCTTTCATTGTATCTAATAGATTGCCCTAATCCAACCACATCTACCTGACTAATATGATCTACCATTTCGATATAATGTGGAGATCCTGTATTCAAAACATAAAAAGTAATATCGCCATCAATATTTTTTTCGACCGCATTCACATTGCACATTTTTAAATAAATCCATCCGTCCTCGTTAATCGTTGATTCGTGTGGGCCATCAATAGCGGTAAAATGAAAATGGTTTTTTTGAATACCATTGTCGTATGCGAATTGTGTTAAGCATCTACCTCCATTGCCGCACATAGATCCTTCCAAACCATCAGCATTGTAATAAGTCATTGAAAAATCAAACCCTTCTGCCTTACCTAATAACATTAAGCCATCGGCGCCAATGCCTTTTCGACGATCACAAATAAAAGCAATTTGATTGGTTGTTAATAAGACATCCCCTTTCCGGTTGTCAATAACAACAAAATCATTTCCTGTCCCTTGGTATTTTGAAAAATTAATATTCATTTTTTATTATCAGTTAAATTCCTTCAATAATAGCTAAAGATTTTTGAATCATATGGTCAACAGCTTTTCCCATATCCTTACTGTATTCTTTTTTGACTCTATTGGCCACAATAACATTGATACTTAAACATTGATGTCCCAATAAACGGCATAAACCATAAATAGCACTTGTCTCCATTTCAAAATTGGCAATATGGTGATTCCCAAATTTAAAGCTTGTCATTTTATTCACCAATTCAGGCATCGCTAATGGCATTCTTAAAATGCGACCTTGTGGACCATAAAATCCTGGACATGTTACTGTAATGCCATGACTATAACCTTGAGTAAAATGTTTTAATAAACCTGGACTTGCAGATGCGATATAAGGGAATACTTTTTTGGAATTAATTTGTGTGTGCAATTCAAAGGCAGATAAAATTGCTTTTTCTTCCTCATTGTTTTCCAAATTATAAAAGTGCAATAAATTATCAATCCCTAATCCATGCGTACCTGCTACTAATTCATCTACACCCACTTCACCTTGTAAGGAACCGCAAGTGCCCATTCTAATAATAGATACTACTTTTTTTTGCTCATTAATGGTTCTTGTTGAAAAATCAATATTAACCAATGCGTCAATTTCATTTAATGCGATGTCAATATTATCAGGACCAATACCCGTACTTAAAACAGAAATTCTTTTTTTTCCAATATAGCCCGTATGCGTAATAAACTCCCTATGAGCGCAAACATGTTCTACGTGATCAAAATATTTACTTACTTCTGATACGCGATCTGGGTCCCCAACCGTAATAATGGTATCGGCTATTTGTTCCGGCCTTACATTAAGGTGGTAAATAGCGCCCCTCTCATTAATAATCATTTCGGAAGCTCCAATCGCTTGCATATATTCATTTTAGTACACAAATGTCGTTTAAATCTTAATAGTGGTAAAATTCTTTAATAATTAACTTGTTTGTGTTAATTTCGCCTCCTAGAAAAGGTCCTGTGGCCGAGTGGCTAGGCAGAGCTCTGCAAAAGCTCCCACAGCGGTTCGAATCCGCTCGGGACCTCGATACAAACCCTCCCCAATTTATTGGGGAGGGTTTTTTGCTTTGAAGCTGTGTCGAAAGCTTGCTTTCGTAAACAGATGATAAGCAAAAAACACAACAGAATTGCGAAGCAATTTTGTTGAAAGGGTTTGGGTAAAGCGAGATTGTCGAGCGGAAGGCATCGAACGAAGAGAGATGCCCATCCCTAATTTTCTAAATTAGGGTTTGGGAAAGTTGAGATGCCCATCCCTAATTTTCTAAATTAGGGTTTGGGGAAGTCGAGATGCCCATCCGAATTTTTTGTTTCAAACCCTTTATCTACTTTTGCTGTATGAAGCACTCTCAAACTATCGGAATCTTACTTTGCATCGCTTTAATTTATACTACAACGCAACCCTTTGTCATAATAGACAGCCGTCATTGGGTGATCACTGGCTGGGAAACTGCAGGAAGTAGTTTTGGACAATCAGGAAAATTTTTATGTTTTTTTGCATCCTTAGCATTGTTGTTTTTTGCTTTACCCTTTATTTGGGCAAAGAGGTTCAACATGGTTTTTGCAGCCATAATGTTGGCATGGTCATTCCGTAATTATTTAATCCTATCTACTTGTCAAATGGGAGAGTGCCCACAAAAACAATGGGCATTATATGGATGTATTATTTTATCGGCACTAATCTTACTGATGACTTTTTTGCCGAAAATAAAAGTGAATTAAATAGATAATCTATTTAAGGCTTTCCCAATAATCGAAACTGATTCTAAAATTTGTGCTTCATTAATAATTAAGGGAGGTGCAAATCTTATTTTATCACCATGGGTTGGTTTGGCTAGTAAACCCAAGTCACGCAAGTGAATGCATAATTCTAAGGAAACTTCAGGATCAGAATGATTAATCACAATGGCATTTAATAAACCCTTGCCTCTTATTAATTTAATGTGCGGTGAATTTAGTTTTGCTAATTCCTTTCTTAAAAGTTGACCCATATTTTCAGCGTTTTGTACCAAATTTTCAGATTTCAATACTTCCAATGAAGTCATCGCAACAGCACAAGCCAATGGATTGCCACCATAAGTTGAACCGTGTTCGCCTGGTAAAATTTGTAACATGATATCATCATCTGCAAGCACGGCCGAAATAGGTAATGTACCACCGCTTAAAGCTTTACCTAAAATTAAAATATCAGGTCTTACATTTTCGTGATCGCATGCCAACATTTTTCCAGTCCTTGCTAATCCAGTTTGCACTTCATCTGCAATAAATAAAACATTATAATGATTGCATAATTCCCTTACTCCTGTTAAATAACCATCATCAGGTATAACCACTCCGGCTTCTCCTTGTATGGGTTCTACCATAAATGCGGCAACGGTATTATCTTGAAATGCTTTTTCCAAAGCAATTAAATCATTGTAAGGTACTAATCCGAATCCTGGCATATAAGGTCCAAAACCTTTAAAGCTACTTGGATCAGTAGATGCTGAGATGGCAGCTAATGTGCGTCCCCAAAAATTACCTTCAGCGAAAATTATTTTAGCTTTATTTTCGGGAATGCCTTTTACATTGTATCCCCATCGCCTTGCTAATTTAACTGCTGTTTCACCACCTTCTACACCTGTGTTCATCGGCAATACTTTGTCATAACCAAAATAGGAAGTGATGTATTTTTCATACACCCCTAATAAGTTATTGTGAAATGCACGTGAGGTTAAGGTAAGTTTACTTGATTGTTCTTGTAAAGTTTTGATAATGGCAGGATGACAATGACCCTGATTCACTGCCGAGTAGCCGCTTAAATAATCGAAATATTTTTTTCCGTCCACATCATATAAATAAACGCCTTCTCCTTTTTCAATGACCACAGGGATGGGATGATAATTATGAGCGCCATATTGGTATTCGAGTGAAATATATTTTTCAGCAAGTTCGGTTAATGTTGCAGTGTGTATCATAAAAATGATATTAAAGAATTATAAAAAAAGATAATGAAAGAAGGAAAAATGATTTTCCAACAAGGAAGAAAGTAAAAGGGATTAACGGAACCCCAAGGGATGATTTAGAAAATCTAAATTAGCCAATAAAAAAAGTCCTTCATTCATACATGTAATTTAGTTTTTTTAGCTCAAATTCCAAAGTTTTGGTGGTACATTCGCTAAAACAATTTCCTTTGAATCCGAGCGTTTCCATAGTTATTTTGAATTTTAATGGTGTAAAATACCTGCAGGAATTTTTACCTTCCGTTATTGCAACGCAATATGATCATTTGGAAATTGTCGTGGCTGATAATGGGTCAACCGATGCGTCATTATCAGTTTTGGAAGCGCAATTCCCAACAGTAAAAGTAATCACCCATAAAAAGAATGAAGGTTTTGCAGGAGGGTACAATTGGGCTTTAAAGCAAGTATTGAGTGATTATTATGTATTATTAAATTCAGATGTTCAAGTGCATCCCAATTGGATACAACCCATGGTTGATTTATTGCAAAAGGATGCAAGTATTGGAGCATGTCAGCCTAAAATATTATCCCAAAAACAACCTACCACTTTTGAATACGCAGGTGCTGCTGGAGGATGGATTGATTTATTGGGTTATCCATTTTCAAGGGGGCGCGTATTTGATGTTTGCGAAACAGACCACCAGCAGTATGATAGGGCAGAGGCCATTTTTTGGGCTTCAGGTGCTTGTATGATGATTAGGTCCTCCTTATTTCATGAATTGAATGGATTTGACGCACATTTTTTTGCGCACCAGGAGGAAATTGATTTATGCTGGAGGATGCAATTAAAAGGACATCAATTGTATGCTTGTCCAAACGCAGTGGTATATCATGTGGGTGCTGGTACTTTACCAAGAGGGGGGCGAAAGGTATTTTTAAACTTTAGGAATAATCTAGTCATGCTGGTTAAAAACCTGCCTTTGACTGAACTAGTATGGAAACTGCCCTGTAGGGTTGCTTTGGACGCTATATCGGCCTATAAAGGCTTGTTAAGTGGCGATCCTTCCTTCTTCATGGCAATTATGAAGGCGCACTTTTCATTTATGGCCTTTATTCTGAGTGGGAAGTTAAAACGAACAAAGAATACAAAACCAATGAAATCATTGCAAGGTGTCTATGGTAGTTCATTGGTTTGGCAGTACTTTATAAAAAATAAGCAACATTTTGACAAAATTGTAACGAAACCCGTTCATAATTAAGAACTTGTTGTTATTTTTGCGTCCGTAATTAATCAATATGTCACAAGATTCACAAGAAACAGCATCACAAAAAGATATCGCCACTAATTGGGTGACTTCTTCCAGATTTATTTTTTATGTATCAGTATTTGCCTTGTTAGCTTTAGTTTTAGGTAATTGTACCAAACTATTCACTAGTGGTTTTAAGAAAACAACTCCAGAAGTGAATACAAGCTCTCAATACAAGCCTGAGTATAAGTAGTAAAAAAAATTTGTTTAAGAGTGCTGAATCCTTATTTTTGCACTCCTAAAAATAGTTCTTATACAAGCGAAAGTAGCTCATTTGGTAGAGCACGACCTTGCCAAGGTCGGGGTGGCCGGTTCGAGCCCGGTCTTTCGCTCAAAATCCCGTTCTTCGGAGTGGGATTTTTTTTAAGTCTGATAACAGACGCCTTGGTGGTGGAACTGGTAGACACGCAGGACTTAAAATCCTGTGGGCCGCAACGCCCGTGCGGGTTCGATTCCCGCCTGAGGCACAATCCCTCTCGATAATATTGAGAGGGATTTTTTTTGCTATCTTGCGTGAAGGAATAAAATTGGAATATGAGTCAAGATAATTTATCAAAAAGCTTTTTGGATTTAGTAGAAATCATGGATACACTCCGTGAAAAATGTCCTTGGGATAAAAAGCAAACTATTCATAGTTTAAGAAGTAATACCATTGAAGAATTGTATGAATTGGTAGATGCCATTATTGATGAAGACTGGGATGGGATTAAAGAAGAACTAGGCGATATTCTATTGCATGTATTATTTTATGCTAAGATAGGAACAGAGATGGGGAAGTTTACTTTGCAAGATTCCATTGAAGCCATTTCAAAAAAATTAATTCATCGACATCCTCATATTTACGCAGATGTAAAAGTGAGCAATGATGACGATGTTAAAAGAAATTGGGAACAACTAAAATTAAAGGAAGGCAAAGGAGATAAAACCATATTAAGTGGGGTGCCAAATAGTTTACCCTCCATGGTTAAAGCATTACGTATTCAAGAAAAAGTAAAGCATGTAGGTTTTGAATGGGAAAATAAAGAACAGGTTTGGGAAAAGGTGGAAGAGGAAATAGCTGAGTTAAAAGCAGAAGTAGCAGCACAAGATCAACAAAAAATGGAACAAGAATTTGGGGATGTATTATTTAGTATGATTAACTACGCAAGGTATTTAAATATTGACCCTGAATCAGCTTTAGAAAAAACGAATAAAAAATTCAAGCGCCGTTTTGAATTAATGGAATCCTATGCAAAGCAGAATGGACTAGATCTGGCTCAAATGTCCTTAGAAGAAAAAGATGCGATTTGGAAGAAGATGAAAGAACAAGAATAATTTAGTCAATAATAAAAGAGGGCCCTCGATTCATCGAGGGCCCTCTTTTAATGTACTTATTTATATTTAGTCATTTAGGTTTAATACAAATGCGTAATTTCCAAAATAACCCGGATAGATACCAGAAAGTTTAACGCTGCTGCTGTTTATTTTTTTAAGTGCGTCATAAAATTCTTCCGCTGTATTCACCGCCTTATCATTGACATGTGTAATGACGAATCCTTTTTCAACCCTACTTTTTCCAAGAATTCCATTTCCTAATTCTTTCACAATAACACCACCTGAAATATCATTTTTTTCGGCAGTTGTTTTGTCAATGGATTCAAGTTTACCACCTAATTTTTCCGCCGCCTTGCTGCTTGTAGCTAAGTTAGATTCATCTCCAATTTTTGCTTTTAAAATGGCGTTTAGTGTTAAATCTTTACCATCCCTTTTGACTTGAACCGTAATTTTATCTGTGGGTTTATATTTGGCGATTTGCTCTTGTAATTCAGGAGAAGTTTTAATAGGGGTGCCATTTAGTTTAGTGATGATGTCTCCTTTTTTCATACCTGCCGCTTTTGCAGCACCGCCTTCTACAACATCTGTAACTAATACGCCTTGAATTTCATTTGTTTTAATATGGAATTCATCATCAATCTTTTTTACTTCAGATTCTGGTAAATCATCTTTAGGATATGATATACCTAAAAAGGCTCTTTGAACTGTTCCAAATTTGACAATATCAGTTACTACTTTTTTAACAATATTAACTGGAATAGCATAGGAGTAGCCTGCGTATGATCCAGTAGGAGAGGCGATGGCCGAATTGATACCTACTAATTCACCACTGGTATTCACTAAAGCACCACCACTATTTCCTTGGTTCACTGCGGCGTCGGTTTGTAAAAATGTTTCTACAGGTTTATCACTTTGGCGACCATTGATATTGATGTTTCTATTTTTTGCACTAATGATACCTGCAGTAATGGTCACATCTAAATTCAGAGGATAACCAATAGCAAGAACCCATTGACCTAATTTAATTTCATCGCTATTTCCATATACGATGTAAGGCAATGATTCTGCATCTATTTTAATTACTGCTAAATCACTACTTGCATCAGTGCCAATTACTTTTGCTTTATAGGATTTTTTATTTGTAAGAGTAACATTGATTTCATCAGCGCCATTCACTACATGGTTATTCGTTACAATATAACCATCTGCAGTTATTAAAACACCACTTCCACTTGCTCTTTGCTCAGGTTGCATTCTTGGTCCACCAAAAAAATCACCAAACATATCATCGTCACCGAAGAAATCAGAAAATGGATTCTTTTGTTTTGGTTGATTCGCATCTACGCGTTTTGCGTTCGTTTTTGTTTTGATATGAACGACTGCCGGGGATGCGGAACTTGCTGCTGGCGTAAAATCGACAGTAGTTCCTGGCGCGTTACCATTAAAAAAACTGGCATAATTACTAGGTAACTGATTGTTGCTATCAAAAGAAGAGGAAGGCTTTAACCATTTTGAATAACCCCAAATACTTACAGTAGTTGTTAGAAAGCTAATGCCAACAATAGCCAACACATTTTTAAAATTAAATTTCATCATGACTTTAAGTTTTATAATTCTTTTATAACAAAATGTATACCATTTTAGTACACAAAATAACGACTAGGAATTTTTGTCACAAAATCAAATATACGCTTTAACAAAATATTTACGAAATTGTTCGTGAATTATATCTGTCTAAAATGATTCCTTAGGATGCTAAGGGGGGAACTATGAAAGGCTACTTAAAAACTGTAAAGTATCCACCCCGTCAGCATACTGCTCTAATTTAGGTTGTTGAAGGCTTCCAAATGCCAAACCTCCTTTACCCACTATACATTGAATTTCATCTTGGTTGACCAAGGGCGGATTTGAAGAGCTGTAATATTGGTAATGAACTTGGGAAATAGCAGCAAAAGGGGAAGGATTTTCGCTCATCAAAATGGCAGTAGTGTCCATGTAAAATTGACGGGTCATCATTAAAAGGGCAAGTTGATAATCGTAGTTATGTCTGTATTTATGTTCGTCAATAATATAATTGTATTTTTTTAATGCAGTCAATAAGGGTATAAAATCGTACCCTTCTGGAACCCAAACCTGAGTGACATTGCGACAGCCTCTGCCAAAATAAAGCATCATATCATCTGCCAGTAAATCTAAATCAGTACTAGATTCTGTGCCGTCTAAAATAGCAATGGATGTTTTGTTAGATCGAATGATATGGGGGTACTTTCCAAAGTATTGTTCGAAATACCTGCTGGTGTTATTGCTTCCTGTTGCAATATAGGCATCACAATCTTTTAATTGAGGTTGAATAATAATATAGTCCTTCCACTTGGGCTCTATTTCTATTAAAGTTTGAATTAAATATTCTATCCCCACTGTATCCTTGGCCGCAAGTTTAACAATGGCCGTGTGTCCCGCCACTAATGTACTTAGTAAGTCATGAAAGCCAACAAAGGGAATATTCCCCGCCATGACAATACCCACTTTTTTATGGGTCATTTGGTTGGCTAACTGAGGGTATAAGGCAACCCATTGCGTGAGGGCATCCTTGGATAAAAATTGAGTTGCAATTTGGTGAATGGCTTGATCGATAAAAGCAGGCAAAAACCAAGAATTTTGCTGGTACACATTAGCTTTGGCCTGTTTTAAAGCATTATTTTCTGTGTCTAATAATTGGGCGCCAAGTAAAAAAAAACTATTTAATCTTGTTTGTAAATTCATGCTTGTGGTGTATCTTTATGGCTACAAAAGTACATCACTAATTTTTAAAAAAATTTTATGGCAATCAAAATAACCGACGAATGTATCAACTGTGGAGCATGTGAACCAGAATGTCCAAATAATGCAATTTATGAGGGTGGTGTTGAGTGGGCTATGGCCGACGGAACTACAGTAAAAGGAGCTTTTAGTTTAATGGACGGAACATCTGTAGATGCTGGACAAAGAATTGCACCTATTGCTGCTGATACCTATTATATTACCGCAAATAAGTGTACTGAGTGTCAAGGATTCCATGAGGAACCACAATGTGCATCGGTTTGCCCAGTTGATTGTTGTGTTCCGGACGAATTATACCAAGAAACAGTGGAAGCTTTATTAGCGAAAAAAGAAAAACTACACGCATAATAAATCATATTTTTAAAAAGGGGATTCATTTCCCCTTTTTTTATGTCTTGTATTTTGTATGTTTGGTGTAACAATCATTATGTAAAAAGGGTAGTATAAACTATTGGAAATGAAAACAAAGGTAGCATTAGTCACAGGCGGGTTAAGTTCTGAAGCGCAAATTAGTTATAAGAGTGCTAAAAATGTTTTTGCTGCATTAGATAAGAACATCTATGATGTATTCATGATTGATATACATCCAACAGGATGGTGGTATGAAAATGAGGGCGGAGAGGAAGTGGCTATAGATAAGTCAGATTTTAGCATCATAGAGCATGGACAAAAAATAAATTTCGATGTCGCATTAATGTGTATTCATGGTACACCAGGTGAGGATGGGAAAATGCAAGGATATTTTGATTTAATTGGTTTACCATATACAAGTTGTGATACTTCGACTAGCGCTTTAACTTTTAATAAAAGATTCACTGTTGCAGTAGCAGGTTTTGGTGGTGTAGGTGTTGCAAAGTCATTACACTTATTTAATGAGTCACCACTAAGTGCTTCTGAAATTTTATCAGAACTAAGTTTGCCGGTATTTGTAAAGCCAAATAATGGAGGAAGTAGTTTAGGCATTAGTAAAGTAAATGCACTAAATGAATTAGCACCTGCTTTAGAAAAAGCATTTAAGGAAGATTCGCAAGTATTAGTAGAAGAATATATTAGTGGGCGTGAGTTTACCATTGGCGTTTTTAAATCAAAAGGCGCGACAACGGTATTGCCGATTACAGAAATCACAACTGAGAATGAATTTTTTGATTTTGAAGCAAAGTATCAAGGGAAAAGTAAGGAAATCACCCCTGCTTTAATTTCTGATAAAATGAAAGAGGAGCTAACTACTGCTGCAAAAAAAGCGTATGCTATTTTAAATTGCCGCGGAGTAGTACGAATTGATTTCATATATAATGAACAACAGCAAAAGCCTTATATGTTAGAAGTGAATACAGTGCCTGGTCAAAGTGATGCAAGTGTAATTCCACAACAAGTGCGTGCAATGGGCTGGTCCTTAACCGATTTTTATGGCGCCATCATACAAGACACTTTATCTAAACAATAATACATAACTACTTTGGAAGCAATAGATAAATTATTAAAAAAACCACTTTGGTATAATATTTTAACAGGTATAGGGGCATTGCTTTTATTGCTTATTTTATTTTTCTTTTCACTTGGCTGGATCACTGGTTTTGGTGAAACGCAGAAAGTGCCATCCGTGGTTGGGTTGGATGTTGCGGCCGCAAAAAAGAATTTAACTGCATTAGGTTTTGATGTCGTATTGCAAGATTCTATTTATGTAGATACTTTAGCACGCAATGCAGTATTAAGACAAATCCCAGAATCGGATGAAGTTGTAAAAAAAGGCCGTACTGTATTTTTAACTATTAATAGGGTTGTAGCACCTTTAATTGACATGCCTAATTTAGTTGGCTTCTCACTTAAAAGTGCAGAAACTTATTTAAAAGTGTTAGGCTTGCGATTGGGAAGTATCAGTGTCGTAGCAGATCGGAATAAGAATGTCATCATAGATCAATTAGTAAATGGGAAGTCGGTGGCACCAGGTACTAAAATTTCATCAGGTACACTTATACATTTTTTAGTGGGGGATGGGGGCTCATCAATTGGGTTTGAAGTGCCCGATTTATTAGGACTTACAGTGGATATGGCACGTTCTAAATTAAGTTCGATGGGTATTCAATTAGGAGTAATAAGTTCAACTGCTGTTATTCAAGATACAGCAAGTGCTTTTATTGTTCAACAAAACCCAAATCCATATACCGGTCAATTAGATTCATTAGGAATGCCGCAAAAAAATATTACTTTTCAAGGAGGTTTTATAGATATTGTGATAGATAAAGTCGCACCTATCATTAGAAAAGATTCCCTAAAGTAATCAAGAAAAAATATTCATTATTATAATTGAACAATATCATGAAAACCATAACTGTAGAAGAAATCAAACAAAAGTTAGACGCGGGCGAAAAAATTAATTTATTAGATGTGCGCGAGCCGCATGAGCATGCTGCATTTAATATTGGAGGACAGCTACTGCCATTAGGATTAGTACAAGCTCTTCAAATTGATGAAATTGAACATTTAAAGGATGAGGTAGTTTATATATATTGCAGAAGTGGCAATAGGAGTGGGCAGGCTTGTATGATGTTAGAACCCTATGGTTTTAAAAATGTGTATAATGTAGTAGGTGGGATGTTGTCTTGGCAGGAAAAATTTCCTTCTTAATTCTTTTATTATTATCTAAAATAACAATCATGAAATCAAACCAAAAATTAGTTACTTTTTTAAGTATCTTATTAATCGGAATGACATTGTATTCTTGTCAATCTGATAACAAGGCTGCTACTTCAAAAGAAGGAGTTGCTGAAAATAAAACAGAAATTTTAACAGGGGGCATTAAATTAATTCCAATCACAACTCCAAAGGGAGTATTTAATGTATGGACAAAGCGTGTTGGTGATAACCCAAAAATCAAGGTATTATTGTTACACGGAGGTCCTGGTGCAACCCATGAATACTTTGAATGTTTTGATTCTTTCTTACCAAAGGAAGGTATTGAGTTTTATTATTATGATCAATTAGGATCAGCTTATTCTGATAACCCTAATGATTCTAGTTTATGGACTATTGATCGTTTTGTGGAAGAAGTTGAAACAGTGCGTAAGGCATTACATTTAGATTCATCTAATTTTTATTTATTAGGTCATTCTTGGGGTGGTGTATTAGCGACTGAATATGCTTTAAAATACCAACAGAATTTGAAGGGTTTGGTTATTTCTAATATGATGGCTTCGATTCCTGAATATGTTAAGTATGCAAACGAAGTGCTGGGTCCTAAAATGCCAAAAGAAGTGCTTGCAAAAATTCGTGCGCTAGAAGCAAAAGGGGAATATACTAATCCTGAATATTTAAATTTAGTTCAAGAAAATTATTATCCTGAGCATATTTTAAGATTACCTCCACCAAGTTGGCCAGATCCAGTGAAAAGAGCATTTGCAAAAATGAATTATCCTCTATACTTAAAAATGCAAGGTCCATCTGAATTTGGTGTAGTTGGAAATGCGGTATTAAAAAATTGGGATCGAACAGCAGACTTGGCTAAAATAAAAGTACCCACTTTAAGTATTGGTGGCGAGTTTGATACCATGGATCCAAAAGCGATGGAAGCATTATCTAAAGGTGTACAACATGGTCAATTTTTATATTGTCCAAAAGGCTCACATATGTCTATGTATGATGATCAACAAACTTATTTTAATGGATTAATTAAGTTTATAAAAGATGTGGATGCTAAAAAATAAGTCATAATTGATTTGAGATAAAAAAGGGGCCCGAATACGAGCCCCTTTTTTATTTCGGGAAGATTATTTAAAATCAATTTTTAAGCTCACCCAAAAATTGCGACCTGCCATGGGGAAATAGTTATTAGAAGTACTAACGGCGCCTCCATATAAATAACTATAGGTATATCCGTTTGGTTCGTATAAATGATCAAATATATTTAGGGCATGTACTTGTAAAAGAGCATTCCATTTAGGTTGTTGAATGCATTTCCATTCTGCAGAAATATCTTGGGTCCAATACGCTTTCAATATCCTAGACTCGTTTTGTGTGTTGTCTATATATTGTTTGGAAACATATTTGGTTGTAAAATTAATTTTCCATTGATGATTAGGCGTATAGCTTAGTATATGTGATGCTGTAATCGCAGGAGATAAAGTAATATCGGTGTTTTTATGTTGAATGGCTTGTTGACCACCATTATCATAATCGTCAATGTATTCGGTAAAACTTTCAATTTTATTTTGACTAAAAGTAAAATTGCCATAGCTAGTCATTTGCTTATTTAATTTATGACTGGCTTCAATTTCAATACCGATTCGACTACTTTTGGGCACATTCATTCGCGTATAAGCGCCAATATCATTTATTTTTCCAGTAAGTACCAATTGGTCTTTGTAATTCATGTAATAGAAGTTAGCGCCATATTCAAAAGCATTTTCCTTTTTAGTAAAACCGCTTTCCCAATCGTATAAAATTTCTTGCTTGGGTTGTTGGGATGTTCCTGCTTCAAAATCATCTCGATTAGGCTCCTTATGGGCAATGGCGATACTTGAATAATAAATTGTTTTTCCTTTCGTAAAAGTGAAGCCTGCTTTAGGATTTAAAAAATCAAAGTTCCTAGTTATTTTTAAATCAGGAGTATGATCAAATCCGTTCATTTGATGCGATACATTACGATATTGAATGTCTATAAAGCTATTCCATTGATGATTTATTTGATATTGCCATTTAGCATATATATTGGCTTCTTTTTTTAATGCATCATTAGTATAATAAATCATAGAAGTTGTAATAGGAATTATATTGGGGTAGGGCAATTTCCCAAAATGCATACCATCGTATTGATTCCATCCACCGCCAATAGTTAGTGTATTTTTTTCTTTTTTAAATTCTACTGACATAATTTGTCCATAAAAATTATTTTGTAACCATCTTTGTCTAATTAAATCAGGGTTGATGCTATTCCATGCTGGGTTTGAAGGTAATTGGTATTCACTTACATTAACAGCTGCTTTGTATTCTTCATAATACCCTTTACCCTTTGTTAGGAAAAAGGCGGTACTGAAGCTCCAATAGGGGCTCCATTTTTTATTATAAAATAATTGGTAATGAGTTTGCGTGTAATCATCAACTTGGTTATTATAAGGCTCATCCACTTTTTCGGTACCTGCAGGATTTAATGTGCGGCGCGTCAATAACATTTCTTCCGGCACGCCGTACCAAGCTTGATAGGTTTTTTCTTTTCCTGAAAATATATTCAATCTTAAAGAAGAGTGATCTCCCCAATAAGTGCCACTTACATAAAATGATTTTAAATCACTCTTAGCTCTATCAATATATCCATCACTACCTATATTGCTAATTCTTCCATCAATGGTGAATTTGTTTTTAATCAATCCTGAACCTAACTGTAATGTATTTTTAATGGTATTAAAGGATCCAAATGAATTTTGTAAGGATAAATAGGACTTTGGTTTATAATCGTTGGTCGCTAAATTAATTGTAGCACCAAATGATCCAGCGCCATTGGTGGAAGTGCCAACACCTCTTTGTATTTGTATGCTATTCACACTTGAACCAAAGTCGGGTAAATCCACAAAATAGGTACTCATGCTTTCTGCATCGTTGTAGGGAATGCCATTTAAAGTGACATTGATCCTTGTGCCATCTGTACCTCTAATTCGGATGCCTGTATATCCAACACCCATACCTGCATCAGAATGAACGATTACTGACGGGGTATTTTGGATCAAAAAGGGTAAATCCTGGCCTATATTTACTTGAGCAATTTGTGAAGCATTAATATTGCTTTTTGCAAAGGGTTGATTGTTGCTAACGCGAATAGATCTAATTTCTAATGGAGGCAAATTACGAACGCTGTCGGTAAAGTGTTGTGAACGGCCTGTCTGAGCATGTATTTGCATACATAGGGTAGATAAAATAAATGTCAATGTTCCCAATAACTTAGCCATAACTAAATTTTAATTTAAAAATTAAATAATGGGAACAGGTATAATAGCTATGAGAAGTGCGCGTGATGCGGTGACCTTCCCTTCGCAGGCATTACCCTGTTCAGGTTCAACGGGTTTTTTCTCAGCTTTTTACAGCACCCCGAGGACAGAACAAAAATAGTGTGAATAATTCATATTTGCAACTGTAACTTTGTCCTTGGTATTTCGTTTTAAGGAATAAACACACATCAATGAAAAAGCTAATTCTCAGTTTCATCTTATTCACCGGCTGTACAGTGAATGCGCAACAAAAAGGAACCATCGTTTACGATGATAATGTAGAGGTTCGTCAAGTTCCTAATTTTACAGCTATTAAAGTTTCAAACGCAATTGATTTATACCTGACACAATCTAATGAAACCAAAGTGGCTGTGAGTGCCTCTAATGATGAAATAAGAGATCAAATTATGACCGAAGTCCAAGGTGGCACATTAATTATAAAATTAAAAGAAAATGGATCTTGGTTTAATTGGAAAAAGTGGGGAAATTATAAAACCAAAGCCTATGTGAGTGTGAAAGATATTTATGCAATCATCGCTTCTGGTGCCAGTGATGTTCATATTCTTAATCAAATCGAATCTCCTAAAATCAATATTAAATTAACGGGCGCTTCCGATTTAGAGGGTGAATTTTTATCAACTACATTGGTTTTTGATTTAACGGGTGCTTCGCATTGTAAAGCAAAAGTACAATCCAATACCATTTCAATCACTTCAACTGGAGCTTCTCAAATTGAATTAACTGGAAATGTAGATGATTTATCAGCAGTAGTTTCAGGTGCAAGTGACGCTAAACTTTATAATTTAGCATCCAAAGCGGCTATCCTTAATTCATCAGGAGCAAGTAATATTAAAGCATCTGTTTCTGAACTTTTAAAAGCAAATGCAAATGGAGCAAGTAGTATCGAATACAAAGGGAATCCGAATATAAAAGAATCTACATCTTCGGGCGCTTCTAATATTAGACGCCGAGGTGAATAGAAAGTTAATGTTTATAATTTAGTTTAAAAAAAAGAAAATCTTTACAGATTTCCTTTTTTTAGTTCAGACACAGCATGATCAACTGCTCTAGCAGTTAATGCCATATAAGTAAGTGAGGGGTTTTGACAAGCGGAAGATGCCATCGCAGAGCCGTCAGTGATAAATACATTTTTTGCATCGTGCATTTGGTTCCATTTATTTAATACTGATGTTTTAGGATCCTTACCCATACGAGCAGTTCCCATTTCATGAATACAAAATCCTGGAGCAGGCATATTGTCGTATGTAGATATATTTTTTATACCAGCGGCTTCCAACATTTCGGCGGCACTATTTTTCATATCAACACGCATCTTCATTTCATTGTCCTTAAATTCACAATCAATATCTAAGGTGGGTAATCCCCATTTGTCTTTTTTATTTTTGTTTAAAGTCACTTTGTTTTCATAATAAGGAAGATGCTCTCCCCATGATCCCCATCCCATTGACCAATTTCCTGGCTCGGTGATACTTTCTTTTAATTCAACACCTATACCATTAGAACTTCCTCCTCTTCGAGAAGCGCCTCCTTGATATCCAAAACCACGTAGGTATCCAGCAGAGGATCCTCCGTCTAAATTTCTAAAACGAGGAACATAAATACCATTAGGGCGACGACCATAAGTATATTTATCTAAGAAGCCGTCAAAATCTCCACCTGCGCCAACGCCATAGTGATGGTCCATTAAATTATGACCTACTTGTTGGCTGCTGTTTCCGAATCCATTTGGAAACACTTCTGACACCGAGTTTAATAAAATATGAGTAGTGCCTAAAGTGGATGCATTAAGAAAAACAATTTTCGCAAAATACTCCTCGGTTTTATTTGTGTTCGCATCCAATATTCGAACCCCTTTTGCACGACCTGTTTCTTTATCGTATAAAATTTCAGTGGTGATTGCATCGGGTCTTAAGGTTAAGTTGCCTGTAGCAGTGGCTGCGGGTAGGGTAGCAGAGTTAGAGCTAAAATAGCCACCAAAGGGACATCCTTGATGACATTTATTTCGAAATTGACAAGGGCCGCGTGTGCCAATTTTAGCTGTATGGTTTGCCGATCTTCCAATAATCATGGGTCTTCCCATTTTTGTTTTCAAATTATCCGCTACCATTTTTTCAACACAGTTCATTTCCATGGCAGGCTGAAATTCACCATCGGGTAAATTAGAAATACCATCTTTATTACCACTAATGCCTGCAAATTTTTCAACATAGCTATACCAAGGAGCCAAGTCATTGTATCGAATAGGCCAATCGGTGCCATGACCATCTTTTGCATTTGCTTCAAAATCAAGATCACTCCATCGATAACTTTGACGTCCCCACATTAAGGAACGACCACCCACATGATTTCCACGAATCCAATCAAAAGGTTTTACAGGATTGTATGGATTTTCGATATCGTTTACAAAAAACTTTTTTGAAACCTCATCATATGCATAGCACTTACTTTGAATGGGAGAATTTTTTCTGTCCTCTTCGGTAATGCGGTTTCGATGTGTCAATTCCCAGGGGTCTTTTTCGGTTCCTTGATAATCTTTTATATGTTCAACATTACGTCCTCTTTCGAGGAGTAAGGTTTTAAGTCCTTTTTCGGTAAGTTCTTTTGCAGCCCAGCCTCCGGAAATACCTGAGCCTACTACAATGGCATCAAAAATGTTGGAACTAGTCATTTCATGAAAGTTTTTAATGGTACTTATTATCTATCATACAAAATACAAAAAATTATATTAGTAGGCTAATCAATTTTAGGAAAAATTTAAACAAGAGTGTTCAAAACTTAATCGCTTAATTTTTTTTACTTACAAGTGTAGTACTAATTGGATATTTTTGCAAATACGCAAAACTCAAATTTATTTTATAATAAATATATCGCTGATTTAATTAAGGTATAATGTATGGAATATCAAAGACAAGGGTTAATAAGATATCTGATAATAGAAAAAGGGCTTCAATGAAAGCCCTTTTTCTATCTAATGGCAATAATACCTTTAGTATTTAGAAGTTATAAAACAGTTTTAATCCAAATACCTTTAAACTATAATTATCACTTACTGATATATTGGTATAGCTGGCAACTAGATCAATTTTTTCAAAACCATACCCTATTTGGGGACTTATAGCGAAGCCGCCAACGCCACCTGATCCAGCAGTTAAATTTCCGTATCCAATTCCTAAACCTGGTTTAAAATTGCCAGCTTTGAAATTTGCGCCTACTAAAACAGGAATTATACCCCAAGAGCCCCCATCAGAACTAAAAGTGTTATATCCAGCTTGAATATATCCTTCAAAATTTTCTGAGATATCTGTTTTTCCGATAATATCAATACCAAATCCCATAGTTGACTTTCCGCCTGTGCCTGCAGTATAGGAGGCGATACCTCCGCCGGCACTAAATTTGAATTTTTTAGTTTGTGCATTTGCAACTGTAATAATCCCTAAAATAATGGCAGATAGTAATAAATATTTTTTCATAAAATTAATTTTTATTCCTACTCATTTGGCTTTTCGGAAACGCCCCGTTTGAATGGTTGCTGGACTCCATCTTATAGAATAAATATAACATATTTTAAATCCCCATTCAATTATTATTAATGGAATACTTGTTGCATATAGCAACTTTCATATAGTTTCTATTTAAACAGTAATTGGTAAAAGGCTAGTATGCAACTAGTTAAATACTTGCAGCTCAATCAATTATTTGAAAATACTCATTTTCTCATCATATATCGGACTTTGAATACTTAATAAGTCTAAAACACTGTGAAATATATGATGCTGGGTCAAAATTGAATTGGGCTTGTATTGTTTTGAATTATTATTGGATAGCCATACAAGAAAAGGAATTTCGTATTGTTCTTTTGGCGCTATGCTCATTGGCAAACCATGCATATATAAATTATTTTCTCCCAGTGATTCTCCATGGTCTGAAATAAAAATCATTGCTTTTTTGTAGTCCTTTAACTGATCCAAGTCTTTAATTAACTTAGATAATATATAGTCAGTATATACAATGGTATTGTCATAGGCATTTAAAAGTTCAGCTTGAGAACATTTTGCTAATTCAACACTATTGCAAACAGGTTTAAAAATTTCAAACTTAGGAGGATACTTTTTACTATAGGAAGGCCCGTGACTTGTGCTGGTATGTAATACTACTAATATCTTATTACTTTTACTTGATGCTATTTGTTCTTTTAATCCCGATAGGAGCAATTCGTCATAATTACAACCTTCCCCTTCACAATTTTGCATTAAAGCTTCCTTGTTTTGATAATTCTTAATATGCAAAGGTGATTCGCCCCAATTGGTTGTTCTCCAAATCACCTCTACCTTATTTCTAAATAAATAGTTAGGTAAAGTTTCATATAAATCATTATTAGCGGCATGTTCTAAAATACATTTCACACCAGCACTAGTATAAGTTGCACCCGAGGTAGCATTAAAGTGGGATAAGTTAGGGGTATTAGAAAGCAGTGGGTTTGTATTTTTTTTGTAGTCATAAAGTGAAAAATTTTGCTTCCTTGAAGATTCGCCTATAACCAATACAACAACTGACTTTTCATTGTCTTTAATAGTAGCATCTGGTAAAATAATTTCTTTTCTGTTTTTATTACGCTCTTCAATAAAGTGGAGCGTAAGATTGGCAGTGTAGGACCAAGGCATTACCAAACCCCCTAGCTTACCTGAATTTTTATCGATCCATAACCAATTCTTGGAATTTACAAACGCTAGAACTAGAATAATTGAAAAAGTAAGAGCAGTGGCAATTAAAAATTTCTTAAATGTATTTTTTACAATTTTCACTCTAATTATAAAAATACATGGTATTATTCCGAAAAGAATGATGTAGAAGATTAATTTAAAAGAAAAAAAACTTGACGCCTCTCCGAATCTAGTATTAAGTATATTACTAATCATGCCACCATCTACAATAATACTGTATGTATTTATAAAGTATATTGAAATTGCATTAAGAATAAAACAAATGACGATTAGTATTTTACCAACCATCCCTGAAGCGTAAAATATGATGAAAAAAATAAAGAAATGTAATGCAACAACAACAATCGCTAAACTAACAATGGTCGCTAATCCACTTAAGGTTGTATAATCAAGGCTCTTGCAAGCAAATTCGAAAAATGGGTAATGAAACAATAATAAATTAAGTATGCTTATTAATAATACAAATTGGGTTGTTTTTAAGTGGTTTATTTTGAACATAGCTGAATTTGAAAAATGTTTAATAGCTGTTTAAAAATACTAAATTAAATAGACTTTGACCATTGCCAACCATTCACTCTATATTCCCTCAAAATCTCCTTTATTTGCTAAATCCACATAGAACTCCGTAAAACTTGGTTAGGAACTAATATTGGCGTAACTTTGCCGTCCAAACATCGCGAGGTAGAGCAGCGGTAGCTCGTCGGGCTCATAAGGTTGATTAAACGAAAAAATAATTTAGTATAACTTATTGATATTAAACCACTTGAAACATAATCAAGTGGTTTTTTTGTGTCTGTGCTAGAATTCTGTGCTAGATATTTAACCAAATATTTTAACACTTAAAGCAGCAGTTTCTACAGTACTTAATACTTGTGGGTCAAGGTAGTGGTCGCGTAAGACTTTGATGCCCGAATGAGAAGTAATCCTTCCTGTATTCTCACCCATTGCCTGGTAAGTCCATGTAAGGTAAGTTTTGCGAAGGTGTTTGAGGGTAATGTCTTTGGTTATACCAGCACATTTTCTGTAATGGGTAAATGCATCACTAACCTTCTCCATTAAAGTTCCAAGTGTGAAGTAGTCTGCTTCCTCA
>CAIJXU010000047.1 GCA_903824725.1 uncultured Bacteroidota bacterium
AACCATACGATTCATGTTTAAAAAACTATTTGTATTCGCTTTATTTTTCTGTTTAGTGCAATCTAAAGCAATCGCCCAAAGCCTACCCTCTATTCAATTAGACAGGCCCGATCAAACCGAATGCCCATTTATTACACCTGTAAATTATATTCAAGCGGAGAGTGGGTTTAACATTGAAAATGTAAGTGCTAATAGACAAGTATTAACCACGCCCACCGTTTTATGGAAATACGGCATCAATCAAAAATTCGAGCTGCGTTTAATCACCGAATTAGTAACAGATAAAATCGATGGAAAAGAAAATATGGGTTTAGCACCTATTACCATTGGATTTAAAACAGCTTTGTTCGAAGAAAAGGGCCTTATTCCAAAAACTTCTTTTATAGGACACATTACCACCGCAAGCATAGCTAGCGAATCTTTTCAAACTAAATATATTGCGCCTTCTTTTCGTTTTACTATGCAACATACTATTTCTGATAAAATGGTTTTGGCTTATAATTTAGGAGCCGAATGGAATGGGATAGATGCTGCGCAAACCTATATTTATACTTTAACCACAGGCTTTAGTTTAACAGACAAACTAGGCATGTACACCGAGCTTTATGGCTTTAAAACAGCCTATCAGCAAGCCGACCACAGATGCGACGGCGGCTTTACTTATTTAATAAACAATGATTTTATAGCCGATATTTCTGGCGGATTTGGATTCAGTAAAAACTCACCTAAAAATTATATTTCTTTAGGCTTGTCTTATCGATTTAAAGTTTCGAATTAATATTTAATGATTTTGACTGGCAAATAATTCGAAGAGCGCAAAAAGTAAACGCCATTTGTTAAATCGCTTAGGTCTAATACCACATTGCTTTCATCGGTATTTAATTCCAATACTTTTTTACCTAAAATATCATAAACAGACCAAGCGTTTTGATTTTCAGAAAGCCCATTGATGTAAAGTTTGTCTTGCAATGGATTTGGAAAAACAGCTAGTTCCTTTTTTGAAGAAGCGATACCTGTATTCAATTTTATTTTAATAAATTTTTGCTTGATGGTAGTACAAGTTGAATCATACGAGGCAAAATTAATCAGCCCTCTGGTAAAGTCGTCATAGCCATCGTATATTTTTGCATCAATTGAAACCGAATCGTTTAAGCAAAAACAATTGTTTTCTAATCCTAAATTAAAGTCCGATTTATTTTCTAGGTTGTATAAAATATTATCGCAAATTTTATTGTCCTTAATGAAGGGTAAAACCATTCCCGACATAAAGGAGCCTGCAAGGCCTAGCCCTACTTGATTTTTAACGATAGTATTATTTTCGATGACAGAATTTGCGCCTACAGATAATCCAAGTAGATTGTTTTCAAATAAACTATTTTTTACACTACCCAACCCAAATGCATCAATGCCTGTTCCATTATTTATAAATTCACTCGAATCAATTGCTAAGGTTCCGTTTTCTTGAAAAACGATATTGTTATTCTTAAAAGTGCAGCGATTAAATTTTCCTGAAATTTGTAAGAAACAAGATTGATTATTTTCGAAAACGCAATTGTTAACATTTACTCCATTCGGAATAAATGTCATGCAAGCATAATTGTTTTTATAAATACAATTGTTCGATGTGATAGAACCGTATACATATAATACGGTATGTGCAACTCCGTTATTTGTAAATTCGCAATTATTAAAAACCAAATTAGTATTGATAGATAATGTATAATTATTTTTACTGAATTTACATTCATTAAAAACGAGGGTATCTATTATTACATCATCATAATTAATACCATAATAAGAATTAT
>CAIJXU010000048.1 GCA_903824725.1 uncultured Bacteroidota bacterium
CCTGCCAACCCAGCGCAACAGCATGATCGGCGAGTTACTGCCGCATCGCTGGACGCCGCCTACTACTACTGCCTGACTTGCAACCACGGCCGCAGCGCTGTGGTCAATATGGGTTCACCGTGTGCTTACCATAAGGCCACCAATAAGTTAGTCAAATTCTAATTTTGTATTTAGAGCGTATTAATTGGACTATTAAATCAACAAACTATCAGGAAGAAATTTTATGTATTTCAAAAAATTTATTGCAATTGCCATATTATTAATCACAATAACTGGATGCTCCTCTGGACCATCTGATAGCGATATTGTTGAAGCGTTTAATAATCAGGCCATAGTTCAACTTGACAATGCATTTGCACCACTCGGATTCAAAACTTCAGATGCAATCGATTTTTCAATCAAGATTGAAAACAAGGCAAAACAAGATGACGGAAGGTGGTTGGTTCAAACTGAAACACGAATGGTCGCAAAGAAGAATATAGAAAGCTTTACTGAGCAACAGCAAATGGGATTAATGGTAATGTTTGGGCAGTTTAAAAAAGGGCAAGACATAGGGAAGCCCCAAAAAGGAAACTCTCATATGACAAAGGGTGACAAAGGCTGGATACTTTCCAATTAATAGCTAAAAATTGCAATTAATAAAAAACTTAATCATGAAAATTAGTTCAACACTCATCAAATTTGCAGTATTCGGCGCAATTTTTCTATGGATATTATTTTCAGGTGGTCGCCACGGTGGATTATTTTACGCAATATTTATTACTGGTTCCCTTTATGGAATTTATGCAACAGTTGCGGGAAAAGCAGCTTTAAAAAAATCAATTGCACAAAGTATGCTGTCAAAAATGCAAGAAGCAGCATTCAAGCCTGATTATGAATACTTTCACGCTGATGGGCTTCAAGTGTCTGGTGTTGCAATAAGAAAAGATGATTCAAGGATACTTTTAGTGACTGCTGGAACTGAGGCAAAGTTCTTTGAATCAAAGGATGTAATTTCCATTAAATCAGATTTAACGACAGAAATGGATGTTCAAGTCAAAATGGGACTTAGCGGCACTAGACCGCGTGATGTAAAAAAAGATGTATTTGTAGTGGATGTCGCTGTAAGAGATTTAGACACACCTCGCTACAAGTTGTATTTTCCCAATAAAGATCAAATGGTACAGTGGGAAAACAGACTTACGGCATGGTTAGATATGCAAAAATCAGCAGCTATGGCAACTGCTTAATAGCAATTCATATGATTCTCTGCATTGACAAATTCAAATGCAGATAATTAATCATTTATATAGGCGTAAATACACATGAAAAATGCATTTTTATTCGTGTCAATTTTAGCTACACTGATAATTTCAGGTTGCGGTGGTGGTGGCAGTAAGGGAAGCTCTGCATAACCCCTCAAAAATTGTGCTCGCAAAATCACCATTTGCTATAAAATACATAGCATGAAGCAAGCCCCTTTGGACCTCAATCTAAACTGCAAGAAAACTCGCAAGCAAGTGTTCCTTGAGCAGATGGAA
>CAIJXU010000049.1 GCA_903824725.1 uncultured Bacteroidota bacterium
ATCCTTATTATGTGATTTGCAACAATCAGACTTAGCTTTAGCCTTGGTCGTGTTTAAAAAAGACGTTGCCTTAGTTGATTTGTGTGGCTTGTTACATGCATATAGATTGTTGGAGTAGAGATTTACCCCAATTACTAGTAGTAATAATATGATTATCTTATTATACATGACGTATGCAAAGGTATAATAAAACAAGATAAAATGAGACATTTATTACATCCTGTTCAATTTAATTGTAATTGTATTTATCTAAAATTTAACAATATTTGACAATTTAATTAAAGAACAAAATCAAACCCCGCATATACATCTGAAATCTCCTCCTTTGTAATTCCTAAATAGCGCCTTGATACCTGCGTGCTTGAGTGGTTCAGTATCATGGATATTTTTAAGAACACGTCCTCGGAGCGGTTGTTCTCATCGTACAGAAACCTGGCACCCGATTTGCGTAGTGAGTGCGTGGAGACCCTCTTCTTGCGTATACCAACAAATCTAGACCCAAGCTGCAACAATCTATTGGTGTGGCGCAAGGTGTAATTGAAGATGGTACTTTGTAATTCTGGCTGCTGCAGCAATTCGTAGTATTCAACCAGTAATCCCTTTAATACAGCCCCTACTTTAATACTCCGTTTTTTACCCGTTTTTCTCTCATTTAAGACGAGTTCGTCCTTGTTTAGTACATCACCCCAAGTGAAGCGAGATATGTCAGAATAACGAAGCAGTGTCCTAAATCCGAACTCTATTAGTAGTGCCATTTGATAGTTCTGTTCCTTTTGAAAATACCTGTTCAATCGTTTCAATTCGTCAGTGGTTAAATAATCACTTGTTTTTTCGGTAGTGGTGGTCATAAAATGTGTTTTGGCTAATGTAGAGCTGCAATGTCTTAAAACCAGCCTTTTACCTCATTTCAAGTCATAAAAATTCTCTAAAAATAGAGTTGTATTGAATATCAACTAGATGCATGTCTCTTAATTGTATTAACGGACATGGAGTAACTTAGGTTATTGTCTGTATGCGCAACATACATGACTAAAATTTAGTGCCGAACTAATTTGGCTCAGCAGATCGTGCAAAATTTGTTTAGCACGGGCTTGAATCAGGATTAAAGTCATGGGTCGCACCTTCTTTCATTCTCAATTCCGTACCCTGAAACTCCGCCATTGACAAAAACTTAGCTAAAAAGACTGCCATGTCTAATTTACACCCGCTAAACCCAACCATGTCAGATTCTACACCATTTGTTGCAAGCAAATTTTCAAACATCTCGAAAAAAGCACTGAAATACTTCCCTTCACTTATTGCGCCTTTGTACTGCGAACCTTTTTCTAAAACAAAAACCGCAGGTTCATTAGTTAGTTTTTTTCTTTCCTTTTTCATAAATCCTTTTACAATAAATATCCTGCGAAAGGGCGTTTACTTCACAAACAGATGAATCTCCACAACTTTTTTTATTAGTAATTCATTGAAGTTTTAAAATAAAAAATTTCCGATAGTAATATCGGTATCGAGATTTTTATCCATTTATTGGGTTTGTGGGAAGTGTAATACTAGCAGTTGTTTGCTACGACAAATTATGCATGGATTTTTTATTTCAAAATATTTTATCTATAATTTATAATGTTGGAGCGGTTGATGCGCAGACCAAGTTTAAACCTTCAGCAATACCCTATCAAAAAAAGCAATTATGACCTAACCCATACAGGGTATTGGATTGGGAAAGATTTGCAATTATATTAATCCGCCGCAGATGTGGCACAAAAACTTAGAAATGAACTACGAAAATATTAAACTAGAATTGGGTGATTTGATTAACGAATGCACTCATGAGAATTTTTACAAAGGATATGATCCATTTGGAGATTTAATATCCAATAAAGAGGAAATTGATTATGATGATTTTGAAAATAAATTATACTACATTGATACTCTTGAAGCATATTCGAAAGAATACAATGAAATAATGAGTTTACTTGATAATTTAAAACCAGGAGACAACTTTTATAAAAAGGTTTTTATTCTAGATCTTTATGGAGAATTATTTTATTATTCAAAATTTCATGAAGATTTATTTAAAGATTCCCGTAAAAAAGAAGTGGGACCTAATGATAGAATTCTTGTTGATCATTACTCGTTAGATGATTTTATTATGAATTTTGACAGTATTGAAGATGAAGATAAAATACAGGATTGCTTATACTTAGTAGAAGATGACTGGGGAATATTTGAAGATTAGAATAAATCCCACTATTGATGTTGCAGGGTTGGTTGATGCCTTAAAAGCATCGCCAACCCGAGCAGCAAACCTGAAGCACAAAATTTACTACTTCCTATCCCTTATCACTGACACAAACGACAACTACCGCCTAAACGACAACAATGGCGGTTACCACAACCTGTGTTCCTATGAACTAAAAAAGGTGCTCGGAAGCAAGGATTTTTACGTCATTCGGAAATTGTTATTAAATCCTGAAGACCCTATCATCGAAGTTAATAACTCATGGCACAATCCTAAAGGCGAAAATTATAGCGGCTACTGTCAGGGTTATAGAATTACACACAAATACAATACTGGTGAAGTGGTGTATAAAACGATCGCAAATAAGTTATCAAAAATAATAGCGAAAAATGCAGCTAAAGTGGAGTCAGCGGCGGTTTCTGCGCCTGATTACACATTCCTGCTTAACCAATTCGAATCAAACACCCTCTCATTTGACCCACTGGTGTATGAATATATTAGAAATTTTGGCCAGCAGCTATTTCAAAAGGTACGAGACAATAATGAATTCCAAACCAAGGTTATCTATAACGTAATTGGAAGGTGGTTATACTACATCGAACAAATTTCCTGCGGTAATCCTTGGCGAAAGGTGTCGAACACTAATCATCGACTGAATTCATCAGTTACCAACCTGCCAAGAGTAATACGTCCATTCCTGTTAAGCTGCGGCAAGCCACTTCGGTGCGTAGATATTTCCTCTTCCCAACCCTACATCTTATCATCGGTTATGCAAAGCAAATTCTATCATGAAACAAGACAAGGTTATAATCTTAAAACAATCTATTCTGAACTGTATAATGAATTGGTAGATAATGGCAATATAGATTCTAGTATTACATATAGTAGTAGTATAGGTATTCAATATTATAGTAGTAATACTGGATATACTAATAAAACTTATTCAAATAACATAAGTAACTCTTCTTCATTTATGTGGTGTAATTTTTCTGACAATCCAGATATAGATAGTATCTACAGGTATACACAATCACCCTTCTACTTGGATTTTTACACCTATATTTTGGACAGGTATTACACATATACTAATACACCTAAGAGCGCAGCACAAAAGGATGATAGGGAGAATTTAAAAAACACCATGATGTATGTCTTATTTGATGATAACAAGAACCATAGAAACCATAATGACAATATTGAAAAGTTTAGAGTTGTATTCCCTGGCGTTGAGAGGTGGATTAATCAAATACACAAATTGATTGGCAAGCAGCGGTTTTCATATCTCCTGCAAAGAACTGAAAGCTACCTGCTACTAAATGTAATTTGTAGAGAATTCAATTTAAAGTATCCAAACGCGCCGCTATTTACGATTCATGACGGCGTCTTCACAACGGAAGAGTATATAAGGAATCTGAATGGGTTCGTATTAAGTCGACTTTATGAGTTAACAGGTATAATTGCTGGCTGCAAGATTAAAGCGTCCCAGATTGACCCTAATCCACATATAGAGGATATTGAATACGAATGGTCAAAAATTAAATCCATTAATTCTAAAAAACGGTATTACAAAAACACAAACGGTGTGTTTTATTCTAATATCACAAGGGGGTCTGAATTTTTGGCAAATTTTGGTGCAGATTTTTAAACCGTATCTATCCCCCCTATTGTGCATGAGGATTTATCCACGAAAAAGGTGGGATACTGCAGCTGTACCTGCAGCCCCCACCCCCTTAATGGAAGAAAATCATTACTACTGCATTTCAATAAACGGCTGCACATCCTCTAAGTAAGCGTGTATCAAGAGATCATCAAATATGTCATAATTGTTCATCATGTTAATCTGGAAATACAAGTCTAATAGGTGGCTAACTGGCTCATCCAGTTCTTTTGTTAGCTTTCTACTCAATTCAACCCATTTTTTGAAGGATTCTGTTTCATTACCCAAATACATAAAAATTTCGTAATCATCGTCGATTTGCTCTGAGTACTCAATCGATAATTCCTCTACTGTTTTCTTGATAATATCTTTTTCAATAGGGAAAATGTTATCAATCAATTTTTCTACATTTTCAATTACGTCATTAAAATCAAAACCTACATTGGGTATGTATTTTAAATCTAAATTTGAGGTATCAAATACCCCATTTGTCAAATTTTTCATTTTTTTATTTTTTTATCTGCAGCAATTTATTTTGACCCGTATGCTGATTTACGGGTTCTTGTGCTTACTCCCCTAATTTTAGGGGGGCATATTCTTTTCTTTCATTCGTTTATAATTTATATGTCATTATATTTAATTGACATAGTTTTATGGTAAAAAAATTATATCTCGCCTGCACGCATTCGTCTAGCCAGCGTCTGTCTCATTTTAACTACTGCCAAGTCTTTTGCTTTTGTACTTAGAGTATCCCCTTTGAAATCTGAAGCTTTTCCGAGGTATATTTTAATGTCCTTCTTTTTAAAGTTTTTTAGAGGCCATGATGTTTTCGCAGTGAAGTATTCAATACCGGTTTTAACATCCTTGGTTCGCGCTATGTAGACTGTTGGATTATTCATCACATTAAGCCTGTGGTAATTAACAAGCGCATCTCCCATCTCATCAAATGCAAGCTTGTGTTTCATATATAGATCCTGAATTTCCTTCAAAGCCTCTCTGAATTCTGCATGAGTAGATTGTTTCAACATCGATTTTGAATCCATAGCCATGAAATGCAGTATAGCCTCAAGCCCCTTGACCATTGGTAGCTTTGTTGTTTCGAGTTGTTTTTTCGTTACATTCATATGGCAAAGATATATACTGACATAGTAGCTTCCAAATTTATTTATTCCCTATGCCCACCTGCTATCATCCAACCATCCATTCAAGACTTTCTATAACAGTATTATGGTTATATATTTTAGACTTAAAATCAAAACCTTTAGTAATATTCATCCAATACAAGACTCTCTTGTACTTGTGCCATATTTCGAATGCGGAGATTAACATTTAAAACGAAATCTACCTTAATCATTCCCTAATGTTCTATTATCAACATCACCAGTGCTCCGCGTGGAACAAGCGTACACTTGCTAGTTAACTTTTTTTTCGTTGCGATTTTTATTTACAATAATTTTTCGTTAGAATTTATAAAGTAACGAACCACCTACTATTAAAACATTAAAATCAGAGATAATAAAAATGAAAGACTTTTCAAGAATATCAATAATGGAAGCTGGCAGAATCATCAAAAAAAAAGACAGAGACGCTATTGTTTCTTGGTTAAAAGAGAATGATGTAAAAATCCACACAGAAAAGTACCATTATGTATTTCAATTAGAGGTTCAAATGCAGTACCTCAAACCATTGGTACTAGACTGTAAAAAAAGGTATCCACACTTATGGAAAGAGAAGCTTAAAATCCTTTGCGACGGCAATACCCAACTACGCGAGCTATTCCTAATTGAAATGGATAACGAGCATTCAATTTCTGCGCCAACCACAAGAATTAAACCCAAAAACAAAAAACAAGAAGAACTATTAAAACGATTAAACTCGTGATGAAACTTAAATTACCAAAGAATCAGCGCAACGGACTAAAAGTCTGGTGCAGGAAGTGTAGAAAAAATAATTGCGGCTGTAAGAATTATGAGAACCACTCCTACCGGATGAACTTGATAGACCCTATAACTTTCAAACACAGCAGTAAAATTCTCAAATCAAAAAATTATGATGACGCCATCGCAGAAGCGCTGACTTTTAAAAAAGCTGTAAAAAACAATGCCATCAAAAAAGTAGAACCTCTGGTTGAAGTTGGCAATGATTATACCCTGGCCGAAGCAATCCTTAAATATGATGACTACTTACAGGGGGAAAGCATATACAACCACCTTAAGAAAAAGGTGAGCAGCAAGCACAAAACAGAGGTACTTAACTACCTAACCCAATTTCACGACAGCGTCAAAAAGAATAGGAAGGTAAAGTGGATTAAACCTAATATGATTGGACGCGCAGATGTTTCCTATTTCTATGGCCTAATTACCAACAGATACAAACCCAAGACCATCAATAAAATCATTCAAACCCTTACTACTTTCTTTAATTTTTTAATTGATATAGAAGACATAGTCATGAAAAA
>CAIJXU010000050.1 GCA_903824725.1 uncultured Bacteroidota bacterium
AGTACAAAAATTACAATTAAGGCTCCTTCGATTAAGTATTTCTCTACAGTACCAATAGCATTGCCTACCATTTTACTTCTATCGAGGAAAGCTTCTAATTCAATTCCTTCAGGTAACGTTTTTCGAATCTCTTCAATTCTATTTTTAACATTTACAATTACTTCTGAAGAGTTAGCTCCTTTCAGCATCATCACTACAGCACCAGCTACTTCGCCTTCGGCATTGTAACACATTGCGCCGTAGCGTATCGCTTCAGAGAATTGAACTTTCGCCACGTCACGAATTCGCAATGGATTTCCATTCGAATTATTTTTAATCACCACGTTTTCTATGTCCTTGAAATTTTTCAAAAGACCTTCCGAACGTATGTATAAAATCCCTTCACCACGCTCAATGTAAGCCCCGCCTGTATTAGCATTGTTGGTATTAATGGCATTGAATACATCAGTAATGGTTACGCCATTGGCATGTAATTGTGCTGGGTTAATACTAACCTCGTATTGCTTTAATGATCCTCCAAAACTAGAGACATCGGCAACACCTTTAACACCGATTAATTGTCGACGGATAACCCAGTCTTGAATGGTACGGAGGTCTGCTAAAGAGTATTTGTTTTCGTATCCTTTTTTCGGACGAACAACGTATTGATAAATTTCACCTAAACCGGTGGTTACAGGAGCAAGCTCCGGATTACCAACACCATTCGGCAAATCGTTTTGAACTTTTAATAAACGTTCCGCAATTTGTTGTCTTGCCCAGTAAATATCAACATCGTCTTCAAATACGATGGTTACTAACGATAATCCAAATCGAGAAAAACTTCTGATTTTTTTTATGCCTGGGATATTACTATTGGCTTGTTCTATTGGGAAAGTTATTAATCGTTCAACGTCTGGCGCCCCAAGCGCCGGACTAATAGTAATAATTTGTGCCTGATTATCTGTAATATCTGGTACAGCATCAATTGGCAGTCGAGTCGCTTCGTAAATACCCCAAACAATTAAGCCTAAGGTAAAAAGTGCGATTATCAATTTCTGACGAACAGAAAATGAAATAATAGCATTTAACATAATTATGAATTATGAATTTTGAGTTATGAATTTTGAGTTATGAATTATGTACAAAGTACATTGTATTAAGTACAATTTTCGAGTTACGAACTACGAACTACGAGATTTCGGTGGTTGGAATATTTCCTCTAGGAACTGATCGCCTAATAGAGGGGAGTGGTATTGTGTTATTTGAGTATTCGTTTCTACGTAGGGAGTTACAATACAATAGTCATTATTGTGAATTTTGTCAACTTGAGCGATGATTAACTTGCAGTCGTTGTGCGATTTAAAAGGGAGTTTTTGGTCTTCTTTAAAATCATCATCTACTACAGTTGCCTTTACATAATGAACATTGATGAAATCTAATATGCTAAGGTTATCTGCGTTTTTGTGTTCTATGTAGTGAGAAATAAAATTACCAAGCTTCAAAAGTTCAGAAGCTTCCGTGGTTCCTAATAAGTAGAAACTAATGGCGATATAGGTGATAATTTTCTTCAACATTTCAAAAATACTAAAAAAAATGTCCAAACAAGTTTCAATACGCATGAATTCAACTGAACCGGTAATATTAGCCCCTAAGCTAGATTTCTATAGTTCTACACTTAGCTACGCTACGCTGAATCGTGAAATCTACTACTATTTTCATATTTCAATTTTCTGCTTCACGATTTAGCTACGCTACGCTGAATCGTGAAATCTACTACTATTTCCATATTTCAATTTTCTGCTTCACGATTTAGCTACGCTACGCTGAATCGTGAAATCTACTACTATTTTCATATTTCAATTTTCTGCTTCACGATTTCTATAGTTCTACAGTTCTACCTTTCTATAGTTCTAAACTTCTAAAATTACTATCTTCGTGCCCAATGAAGCATTTATTAAAAAATCCAATATTTAACGTTGTTTCCGAAGTAGCTAAAGAGCATAAAATACCAGCTTTTGTTATTGGTGGTTTTGTGCGCGATTTGCTGTTGAATAGGAATTCGAAAGATGTTGATTTTTTAATACTTGGTAATGGAATTGAATTTGCGGAACTCGTAGCC
>CAIJXU010000051.1 GCA_903824725.1 uncultured Bacteroidota bacterium
CGATACATATTGTTGATTTCAGAAAAGAGTTCAATTTTATCATCATTCTTTGATGCGGTAACGAATTTCTTATAATTAGAAAACTTTACTAGTTTGATTTTTTTGAGAAGAGGTTCGACAATTAACGACCCAATTCTGCTTATAATCATTCCAATGAAGTAATATAAAAATGCACCGATAAGAACTTCTTCAATAACTAGGTTAAAAGAAGTAAAATATCTAAGTAATATAACAAAAATAATTCCTGGTAAAAGGTAATTGAAAATGTTATATGTTGATAGCTTTTGAAGTATATCTTTCATGATTTATTCTTCTACTTGATTATTGAATGGAAGTGGAGTTACTGCTACCCAACCTTCTCTGGCTGGATAACCCCAATGTTTGCATTTTGTCTGACCATTTGTTGCAATAACTTTTACACCTCGTCTTATAAACGCATTGGTGACAGATTTTTTTGGATGTTCAGGACAATCTTTTGAAGTATTTATAAAAGCTGTTTTTGTTGGAATTGTACCTTCTGCTAGTTTTAGACCTAATAATTTATCTAGTAAACTTGGAGATACATTTCTTCTGCCACCATGATGAGGCATTTGTATGAATTTACAAATTTTCAAATCAACCCCTTTAGAAAAAGCATAATCATAGGCCATATTTAAGCTTTTTAGGCCTGCATCAGCAGTAAATAGTACATTAAATTTGTTAGGAAGTTGCCCAAATAGAACAACACTACTTTCATTTTTATCAGAAGTTTGCCCGTCTTCAGTTAAAGTCTCAATATTCCAATTTTCAAAAACTGTTTTTAATGTATCACTAAACTTTTTCACTGCTTCACCTATAAATGAAGTTTTGTCAGATGCAGGCATATTATTAAATCCTTTTATCAATTCAACATACCAATCAGCATGTGGTGATAAGACATAAAAATGTCCTATTTTTTTACCTTGAAAAGGTTCATTCACAGGAATACCCTTTTCTATTGCCATTTGTTCGAGCTGTTTGGCAATCTTAAGAGAGTCATGAAGTCTATTTGTTAAACTGTTAACAGTTACTCGATTATCGATAATGTCATCAATGATTTTGTGAGCATGTTCCCAAGGCTTATGCATCCATAATTCTTTAACTTCAAGTTGCTCCATTATTACGGTCAAGCCAGAAATATGGTCTAGGTCTGGATGTGTGTTTATTAGGTAGTCAACTTTGTTAGTACCATAATGTTTTTTAATATGGTCTACCAAGTTTTGTCCTGAGGTTTTTGTTCCTCCATCTATTACATAGATTGAGGTAACGCCATTATCAACAACACGTATGGAAATTGCATCTCCATTTTTTTCACCACTGTCAACTGGTATAAAGTCTATTTCGTATCCTGAATTTATCATTTAATTGTTTTTATTCTTGTAGTCTTTCGGTTCTTAAACTTGCACATAACTCATTCATACACGAAACGAAATTTCTCTAATGCAGTCAATTGCACTATTATTACCGAAATTTTGTTTCGTTTTTAGTCTAGTTCAATTTACCGTTTTTATTCTTATAAACCATCACAAAGAGTTTTAATTTGTTGTAAGCTTTTTGTGTTAACATGAGTGTATATTTGGTTTTTTTGCTACTATCATGTCTTTTCTGTGCGTAGTTTAATCACAGCTTCCTAATAACAGGTAAATATTTATTAACGAGTCTGAAGACTCTTAATTCATTTATAAATCCGTAGAGCGCTGCGCTTAACTCAATGGACAGGTAAATATTTAATAAACGAGTCTGAAGACTCTTAATTCATTTATAAATCCGTAGAGCGCTGCGCTTAACTCAACGGAC
>CAIJXU010000052.1 GCA_903824725.1 uncultured Bacteroidota bacterium
TACCAATTTTTTGGATGAATTTACCATCTCTTGGTGCGCGTCCGTCGGCTACTACTATAAAGTAGAAAGGCCTTTTTTTACTACCATGACGCTGTAGTCTCATTTTTACTGCCATGTTAAATAGATATTTATTGGCGTTAAGAAATAGGGTTAATAGGCGGCGAAGATAATAAAAAATGGTGAAACTGACAGAGTAAACTTAAAATAAATTTTTAAGGTAGTTGATTATCAATTAGTTATCTTCTTAAGCCTGGCAATTTACCCCCCATTCCACCCCCTGCCATTTGACCATTCATTTGTTTCATCATCTGTTTCATTTGATCAAACTGCTTAATAAATGCATTGATCTCCCCAATATCCTTTCCGGATCCTTTTGCAATTCTTTGCTTACGGCTAGGTGAAAGTAAATCCGGATTTCGTCTTTCTAACACCGTCATAGATTGTATAATCGATTCAACTGCTTTAAATGAATTATCATTAATATCTACATCTTTTAAACTTTTACCCATCCCAGGAATCATACCCATCAAATCCTTTAAGTTGCCCATCTTTTTAATTTGCTGAATCTGTGATAAAAAATCTTCGAAATCAAATTGATTTTTTCTAATTTTTTTCTCTAGTTTTTTTGCTTCAGCTTCATCGTATTGCGCTTGCGCTTTTTCAACCAATGAACTAATATCACCCATTCCTAAAATTCGTTGCGCCATCCGATCAGGGTAAAAAATATCAAGGGTGTCCATCTTTTCACCGCTGCTCATAAACTTGATGGGTTTATTTACAGTATACTTAATAGACAAGGCCGCACCCCCTCGAGTATCTCCATCTAATTTAGTCAACACCACACCAGTAAAGTCTAAACGCTCATTAAACACTTGAGCAGTATTCACTGCATCCTGCCCTGTCATTGCATCTACAACAAATAAAATTTCTTGAGGCTGTATGGCTTTTTTAATATCTGCCACTTCATTCATCATGATTTCATCTACTGCTAAACGGCCAGCGGTATCTATAATGATTACATTTTTATTATTTGCTTTTGCATATGCAATTGCATTTTGTGCAATCGAAACTGCATTTTTATTTTCTCTTTCTACAAAAATATCAACTCCAATTTGTTCAGCGAGTACTGTTAATTGATCCATGGCAGCAGGTCGATAAATATCCGCGGCTACTAATAAGGGTGATTTTTTTTGTGCCTTTAAATAAGTAGCTAACTTTCCCGAGAAAGTAGTTTTACCACTTCCTTGCAAACCCGCTACTAAAATGATGGTTGGACTATTAGTCAAATTCAATAAAGAGGCTTCGGAACCCATCAATGCGGTCAATTCATCCTGTACAATTTTGACCATTAATTGGCCCGGACTAATGGCATTGATTACTTTTTCACCAATTGCCTTTTCTTTAATCTTATCAGTAAACTCTTTTGCAATTTTAAAATTCACATCCGCATCCAATAAAGCCTTGCGAATGTCCTTTAAGGTATTCGCCACATTTAAATCATTAATGCGCGCCTGTCCTTTTAGGTGCTTAAATGCCGATTCTAATTTTTCACTCAAACTATTAAACATACACAAATCATTATGGGCAGCAAAGATAAGCGTTCGTAATGAGTCCTGTTTATGTTAATCATTGCAAAATTTTAATATTTAGTTTTAGTTTATAAGTATTTAAAAATTTCTTAATTTATTGATTTACAATTACTTATACAAATTTTAGGATTTAATCTACGTCTGCTTTAAAAGGTGTGAATGATTTAACTAAAAAAATACTTGGAACCTACCAATTATTTAATATCATTGCAACTAACGAGCCCATCAATAAAGTGGGTAAAGATGTATGAGTAAGAAACAATTATTTACACTTGAATTTCCTGTGAGATGCTCACCAAATATATTATTTGAGTTTTTGTCAACCGCCTCTGGTTTACAAGAATGGTTTGCAGATAAAGTTGATGAATGGGAAAATGTATTTAGCTTTTCCTGGAACGGTGGCGTTCCTGACAAAGCAGAATTATTGGACCAAGAATTAGACAAATTCATTAAATTCAAATGGTTACACAGTGAAAAAAATGAATACTTTGAATTTAGAATTGAAAAAACAGAAATCTCTAACCAAACCATTTTAATCATCAAAGATTTTGCTGAAAAAAATGATATAAAAGATCAAAGTCGTCTTTGGGAATATCAAATTAAAGAGCTATTTCATCGTGTAGGTGGTAGCTAGCTATTACAAAAGCCTTGTTCAAAAAATTAGACATACTAATTCTACGCGCATTTATTGCGCCTTTTTTGGCAGCATTGACCATTTGTATTTTTGTGCTGACCATGCAATTTTTTTGGTTATATATTGATGATTTAGTAGGCAAGGGTCTAGATGTATTGACCATCTTAGAATTAGTAGGCTTGGTTTCGATAAGTACTTTTACAACAGCGCTCCCCTTGGCTTTGTTATTTTCATCCATCATGACTTTTGGAAATTTAGGAGAAAGCTTCGAGCTCGTTGCCATTAAAGCTGCAGGTATCCCATTGATTCGATTTATGCGTCCCTTATTTTTATTTTCTATTTTAATATCTGGGCTTGCTTTTTTGTTTGCGAATAATATCATTCCAGTAACGCAAATGAAACTCACCAATTTAAAATATGAAATCATTGTTGCCAAGCCTGCCATTGATTTAAAGGAAGGCGTGTTTTATGATAAAATTGACGGCTATGTAATTAAATTAGGAAAAAAGGAATCCAATGATAGTGTGATTCACAATATTGTCATTTTTGAAAAAAGATTTGGACTACAGGATAATTACTTAATTGCAGAATCTGGCGTGATGAGAGTTTCAGCAAATAAAAAATTTTTAGAGTTCATCATGTATAACGGATGGCGTTATCAGGAAAGAGGTTTACGCACCACCACCAATACTGAATTTACACGTCTATATTTTAAAGAATATAAAAAAGTATTTGATTTAAAAAGTTTTCAATCTAATAAATCAAGTGATATACTTTATGATCCTAAAATGCTAAGTGTTCGACAATTAGGTAAAGCCATAGATTCAATTGCTAATAAGGATAGTGTTTATGTTAAAAGAATGACACAGGAAATAGCTCCTTATTTACATTTCATGCAATACAAGGATAGTTTATCGTTATTTAATAAAAAAATTACATTTCATATCAATAAGCTAAATCAGCTGATTCCTGATTCAATTGCTTCAGGTGTTCAAGACGCCGCAGTATATCAAATGACCAATATTGAAAGTAACCTTAAATTATTAAGCCAAATATATATTGATAATAAAAAAACAGAAGCAATACATAGTATTGAATGGCATCGTAAATTCACATTGTCCTTTGCTTGCTTGGTGTTATTTTTAATTGGCGCCCCACTTGGATCAATAATACGAAAAGGGGGATTGGGGACGCCGATGATCTCGGCTATTGTTTTTTTCATTTTCTTTTTCTTACTTAACAATGTTGGTGAAAAATTAGCAAAATCAGATCAATGGACCGTATACTATGGCATGTGGTTATCCTCCATGATTTTAATACCAATTGGCTTGTTTTTAACCTACAAAGCCATGCGAGATTCTCAGCTGTTTAACCAAGAATTTTACTACCGACTTTTACAACCAATTAAGGTAACTTTACGGAAGTACTTTAAAAAATAATCCAATGTCAAAATCTACACAAAACCGCCGCCAGTTTATTGCTAATTCTGGTAAAGCTAGCATCGCTATTGCAGCCATGCCATTGATTTCAAAAATAACACCCAATGTATTTGAAGTAAGTGCTTACCAGCAGCAGGCACTCCCTTATGCTTATAATGCATTAGAGCCTTTTATTGATGCGATGACTATGGAAATTCATTATTCTAAACACGCAGCCACTTATGCAAAAAATTTAGGAGATGCTTGTACTGCTGAAAAAGTAGATACGAATACAACTAGCTTAAATGATTTACTAAAAAATATTTCGCGCTACTCACCTAAGATGCGCAATAATGCGGGTGGTCATTATAATCATGAATTATTTTGGCAATTAATGAAACCTGCTCCTGCAACAGCCCCAACGGGAGCATTAGCAGATGCCATTACAAAAACATTTGGATCCTTTGACGCTTTTAAGGCCAGCTTTGGTGATGCAGCAAAAGCAAGATTTGGAAGTGGTTGGGCTTGGTTGGTCTTCAAAAAAGAAGGAGGATTGGCCATCAGCTCTACTCCTAATCAAGATAATCCACTCATGGATATAGCAGAAGTAAAAGGGTTCCCTTTATTAGGACTAGATGTTTGGGAACATGCTTATTATTTAAAATATCAAAACAAACGTCCCGATTACATCAATGCTTGGTGGAATTTAGTGAATTGGGAATATGTTCAAAAAAGATATGCCGAGGCCACTCATTAAACAATCTGCTCGTGCAAAAGTCAAAACAGAATTTAAAAATTCAATTTTTTGTAACCAGTTTAAGTATTGTTTTATTCGTACTTAAATTTGTGGCTTATTTCATGACGCATTCTTTGTCTGTTTTGTCAGATGCCTTAGAAAGTATTGTCAATGTATTAGCAGGCTTAATTGGATTGTATAGTTTATATGTCGCTTCCAAACCAAAGGACAAGGATCACCCTTATGGACATGGCAAGGCCGAATTTGTTTCTGCTGCATTTGAAGGCAGTTTAATTATTACAGCGGGATTTATAATTTTATATGAATCTATTTTAACTTTTTTCGAACCCACTAGCTTACATAATCTCGACAATGGAATTTGGGTTTTATTATCTACTGCTGTATTAAATATGGCCGCTGGATTGGGCGCAAAAGCCATAGGGAAAAAGAATAAATCCTTGGCGCTTAGTTCAAGCGGACAACATTTACTTATTGACAGCTATACCACTTACGCAGTTGTCATTGGTATTGGATTAGTTATGTATACAGGCTATACTGGAATTGATGCCATCATTGCCATTGCTATGGGTTTATGGATTATATACAATGGCTATAAAATTATTAGAGAATCACTTGCAGGAATTATGGATGAAGCAGATATGGCTTTATTAGAATCTGTCATTCATGAACTAAATTTAATTCGACATCCTAATTGGATTGATATGCATAATTTAAGGGTAATTAAGTACGGTGCATTAATGCATATTGATTGTCATTTAACAGTGCCTTGGTATTTTAATGTGAATGAAGCGCATACTGCAGTAGATGCGTTCACCAATTTAATAAAAAATAAATTCGGAGATAGTGTTGAGTTTTTTGTACACACCGATGGGTGTATGCCATTTAGTTGCCCCATATGTACTATTGAAAATTGCGAAAAAAGAAAATCTCCATTTCAAAAAAAGCTGGAATGGAATAAGGATAATGTGTTATCCGATTTGAAACATCAAATGAATTAAACAGACCAATACTATATTTACTTACTGAAAAATATGACGAAATGAATCAATGGAAACAATACCAAGAGGAAAATAAAAATCGTTTTTTAGAGGAGCTTTTAGCCCTATTACGCATTCCAAGTATCAGCGCTAAAACCGAGCACAGTTCGGATATGTTAACCTGTGCTAAAGCAGTGGAGCAATCCCTGATACAAGCGGGCGCCCCCATTACAAAAATTTATGAAACAGCTGGGCATCCTATTGTGTATGCTGAAATAATGACCGACCCTAGCTTTCCCACCGTTTTAGTTTATGGACATTATGATGTACAACCCGCTGACCCATTGGAATTATGGCATAGCAATCCATTTGATCCCACTATCAAAGATGGGAAAATATTTGCACGCGGCGCTTGTGATGACAAGGGACAATTTTATATGCATGTGAAAGCATTAGAGATAATGACACAAACAAAATCATTATGTACTAATATTAAATTTATTATTGAAGGAGAGGAAGAAATTGGTAGCCCTCATTTAGCCCAATTTGTAAAAGCACATACTGATTTATTAAAAGCAGATGTCATTTTAATTAGCGACACGGCAATGATCAGCATGGATAATCCATCCATAGACATTGGCGTCAGAGGCTTAAGTTATATTGAGATTGAATTAACAGGACCTAACCGCGACTTACATAGTGGTGTGTATGGTGGTGCAGTCGCCAATCCTATAACCATACTTGCTAAAATGATTGCAAGTTGTCACGATGAAAATAATCATATTACCATTCCAGGTTTTTATGATGACGTGATGGATTGTACCGATGAAGAAAGAAACAAAATGGCCAATGCTCCCTTTGATGAAAATGAATTTAAAGCAGACTTAGGAATTCAAAATGTGTGGGGGGAAAAAGGATACACCACTAATGAAAGAACAGGCATCCGACCCACTTTAGAAGTGAATGGTATTTGGGGCGGCTACACAGGCGAGGGAGCTAAAACTGTATTGCCTTCTAAAGCATTTGCAAAAATATCTTGTAGATTGGTTCCCAATCAGTCTTCAGAAAAAATAACTAGTATGGTGTTAGCACATTTTAAAAAAATAGCACCTGCCAATGTAACGGTGCATGCATTTGAACATCATGGAGGAGAACCTTATATTACACCTATTGATTCTCATGAATATCAAAGTGCTGCTAAGGCCATTGCAGCAACGTTTGGAAAGGACCCCATCCCTGTTAGAGGCGGTGGCAGTATTCCCATTTGCTCTTTATTTGAAAAAGAATTAGGGGTAAAAATTGTGTTCATGGGATTTGGATTGGATAGTGATAATTTACACAGCCCTAATGAAAAATATGATATTGTCAATTTTTATAAGGGCATCGAAACCATTCCCTATTTCCATCAATTTTTTGCCGAAAAAAAATCTTAGTGCATGAAGGGGCAAGATGATTTAAAAAAAACAGAAAAGAAAAAAGTAAGGTTAGATAAATACCTGTGGTGTATCCGAGTTTTTAAAACACGAAGTCAGGCAACAGAAGCCATTGATAAAGGACGCGTTAAAATAAAAGGAGAACCGGTCAAAGCTTCTAGAAATGTGGTGATCGGCGATGAATACGAAGCTCGAACAGAACATAAAAATTGGGTGCTTAAAGTGACCCAGATTTTAGAAGTAAGAATGGCCTATTCCGAAGCCATCAAATATTACGAAGACCTTACTCCTATTGAAGAAATAGAACGCGTTAGACAAGTCGCATCTAGTTTTCAAACCGGAAAAAGATTAAGTAAAGTGGGAAGACCTACTAAAAAAGACAGGCGTGATTTAGGTGAATTATTAGACTAAGGCTAGTCAACTTTGTTTCTTTATCTTTGTTTTATGACCATCGAAATTTTATCCGTTCTTCCAGAACTTTTAACCAGCCCCTTTGAGCACAGTATGATGAAAAGGGCGCAGGAAAAAGGCATTTTAACTATACGATTACATTCACTTAGAAAGTGGGCAGTTAATAAACATGGGCAAGTGGATGACTATCAATATGGAGGAGGCGCTGGTATGGTAATGATGTGTGAACCCTTAGCCAATGCTATTGATGAATTGCAAAAAGAAGCCCCATTTGATGAGATCATTTTTATGACACCTGATGGAAAACCATTGGAACAAAAAGAAGTGAACACCCTTTCATTAAAAAATAGAATTCTAATTATTTGCGGCCATTATAAAGGTATTGATCAACGCATTCGTGACTTATATGTGACTCGTGAAATATCTATTGGCGATTATGTATTAAGTGGCGGTGAATTGGCTGCAGCGGTATTGGTAGATGCTATTGGCCGTATTATTCCTGGTGTATTAAATGATGAAACTTCGGCATTAACTGATTCCTTTCAAGATAATTTATTAGCCCCTCCTGTTTATTCGCGACCTGCGGAGTTTAGGGGTTTACCTGTTCCTTCCATTTTACTGACAGGTGATCACAAAAAAGTCGAAGAATGGAGACAGGAGCAAGCCATGCAAAGGACTAAAGAGCGCCGACCTGATATATTAGACAAAGATTAACCGCTTGTAATTGAATAGCACCATTATACATACACAAAGTTGATTTTACGGCAAGATCCCTCATATTTGCACATTAATAATATATATGGGTCGTTTCCAATTTTTAGTTTTTTTGTTTTTACTGTCTACTCATGTATTAGTGGCGCAGAAAGTAACTGAATTTCAACAAAATTTTCAGACTACTATTCGCCCCACTACCTCCCCTATTAAAATTGATGGCGTACTAGATGAAGCGGTTTGGGCAACAAGCCAAGTTGCCAAAGATTTTTATAAAAAATACCCCAATGATATTGGAGCGCCTAAGCAACAAACAGAAGCCCGCTATACTTACGATGATAAAAATTTATACTTTGCCTTTAAAGTTTACGATAGTGGTGCTTTTGTAACAACAAGTTTAAAAAGAGATAATGGTCATGATGGCAATGATGGCATTGGAATCATATTAGACCCATTGAATTTAAAATCAAATGGATTTTATTTTGTAGTAAGTGCCTTAAATGTTCAATCTGAAGATCAATTAACCAACTCAATGGAAAAGGGTCCTGAATGGAGTTGGGATACGAAATGGTTTTCTGCAACCAAAAATTATGGTACTTATTGGATTGCTGAAATTATGATTCCATTTAAATCAATTCGATACGATCCAAGTCAAAAAAAATGGGGTATTAATTTTTTAAGAGTAGATGCGAAAAACAATGAATACTCTGCTTGGACAAAAGTGCCTGTCAATTTTAGATCCTATGATATTGGCTACACTGGTGTTTTAAATTGGGAAGGGGCAATTCCAAAGTTGACAAATAATATTATTCTACAACCCTACATAACAGGGGATGCAAATGAGGATCTTGAAAATAATAAATCATTATACGCAAGTGGTAATGCAGGTTTTGACGCCAAACTAACCTTGAATTCATCTTTGAATTTAGACTTAACGGTCAACCCCGATTTCTCGCAAGTGGAAGTGGACAAACAAGTTTCTAATCTAACTCGATTTGATATTTTTTTACCTGAAAAGCGTAATTTTTTTATGGAGAACTCTGATTTGTTCTCCAATTTTGGTATTCCTCCTATCAGACCTTTTTATTCAAGAACCATTGGACTAGACAAGGAGGGAAATAGGATTCCAATTTTATTTGGAGCGCGCTTATCTGGTAATTTATCGCCGCGTACCAGGATCGGTTTGATGAATATGCAAACAGGTAGACAAGGAAATTATTCGCCTGAAAATTTTTCAGCTTTGACTTTGCAAAAAAGTGTGTTAAAAAGATCAGTTATTAAAAGCTATTTTTTAAATAGAGAAAATTATATTTCTGCAGCCGAAGAAAAAGCCAACCCCTTAGATCGTTATGGTAGAAATGCAGGCGTTTCCTTTGAGTACTCGAACCCTCAAGGAACAGTCAGTTCTTGGACGAACTATAATTTAGCAATGAAGCCCGGTATTAATGACCTAAACGCCTATTATGAAGCTGGAATAGGTTATGATACTAGAACATTAGGCATGGTACTTGATTTCAGTAATGTTGGGAAAAACTATTATACCGATATGGGGTATGTGCAGCGTATCAATAATTATGACGCTGTTAGAGATACTCTTATTCGAGTGGGCTTTAAACATATCTTTACCGAATTGAGTTATAAGATCATGCCCTCAAAAGGACTGATCGGAAAAATAGAATTTAATTTTCAAAATTATGCTGCTTTTAACCCAGATAATACTTTAAATGAAAACCAGCTAGGCTTCACTTTTAAAACAGATTTTAAAAATACTTCGTTTTTTAAAGCACAATTGTCAAACTATGCTATTAATTTATTATACCCTATTTCATTTACGAATGGGACACCATTGCCGGCAGCTCAATATCAGTTTACAAATTTGTCCTTTTCTTATATGTCCGATATGCGTAAATTATTTAGCTGGTTCACCGAACTAACTTTTGGCCAGTTTTACAATGGAAATATACAAAGTTACAGCAGTGGAATTACCTTAAGAAGAAGGCCTAATTTAAACCTGAGTGTTCGTGGTGAATTTAATAAAATTGAATTACCCTACCCCTATGGCAGTGCGAATCTATTTTTAATATCTCCGCGCATTGAATACAATTTTAGCACTCAATTATTTTGGACTACTTTTTTACAATACAACACCCAAGCAAATAATTTCAACATCAATAGTCGTTTACAATATAGGTATAGGCCGATGAGTGACTTTTTCCTAGTATACACCGATAACTACTTTACCGACCCCTTATTTAAAAATAAAAACCGAGCACTTATCTTTAAGTTCAGTTATTGGTTTAATTTGTGATGGTAATGATACTTTTATGAATCAACCCTTTTCGGTTTCAGGTCAATATGTAGATATTCTAGGAAAGCAAATTTATCCAGCAACCCTTCATATAGAACAAGGGCGGATAAAGAATATCATACCCTGCAAGGAAGCACCCATGCAGTATTTATTGCCCGGCTTTATCGACAGTCATGTCCATATTGAAAGTAGCATGCTTATTCCAAGCTCCTTTGCAAGGCTAGCGGTTACACATGGTACCATTGGCACCATTAGTGATCCTCATGAAATAGCTAATGTTTGCGGCGTCGAAGGAGTGCATTACATGATTAATAATGGGAAAAAAGTTTCTTTTCATTTTTTCTTTGGTGCACCTAGTTGTGTGCCAGCCACTATTTTTGAAACAGCAGGTGCCAGCATTGATAGTACTCAAGTGGCCGAACTATTAGCCTCAAAAGATATTTATTATTTAAGTGAGATGATGAATTTCCCAGGCGTTTTAAATAATGACGAGGAAGTGATCAAAAAAATTAATGCTGCTAAAAAAATAGGTAAACCGGTTGATGGTCATGCGCCAGGATTAAGAGGTGAGGATGCAAAAAATTATATTGAAGCTGGCATGAGCACAGATCACGAATGTTTTACTATCGAAGAAGCTTTAGATAAATTATCTTTTGGAATGCATATTTTAATTAGAGAAGGCAGTGCAGCTAAAAATTTCGAAGCACTGTATCCATTGATAGATACCCATCCTGATCATATCATGTTATGCAGCGATGATAAGCATCCTGACAGTTTATTGGAAGGACATATCAATACTTTATGCGCGAGAGCGGTAGCAAAGGGAATGAATCCATTTAATGTTTTAAGAGCAGCTTGTCTCAACCCAGTGGACCATTATGGTTTACCTACCGGGAAAATGCAAATAGGCGACCCTGCTAATTTTATTGTGGTTAAGGATTTAATTTCTTTCGAGGTACAACAAACTTATATTAATGGTGGTATGGTTGCAGAAAATGGAAATTCCTTTATTGAAGCTATCGTTGAAAAAAACATTAATCAATTTGATGCAAAAAAATTGAATGAAGCAGATATAAAAATTCATGCCGCCGACTATCCAACATCGAATGGTAAAATTCCTGTGATTGAAGCCATCGATGGTCAATTGATTACCCATTGCTTATGGATGCCTCCTACTTTAAGTGAAGATGCATTCATATCGGATATAGAACAAGATGTGCTGAAAATAGTGGTGTATAATCGATATCATGCAGCAGCTCCTAAAATGGCTTTTATAAAAAACTTTGGTTTTAAAAAAGGCGCCATTGCTTCAACAGTAGCGCATGATAGTCATAATATTATTGCAGTGGGTGTATCCGATATCGATTTAATGAATGCCATCAATTTAGTGATTCATGAAAAAGGAGGCATTAGTTGCGTGGATGGAGATGAACATAAAATTATTGGATTACCGGTAGCTGGACTAATGAGTACAGAGGACCCATATCAAATTGCTGCCGACTACACCAAAATTGATAAAATGGCAAAGGCTTTAGGTAGTCGTTTAGGCTCCCCCTTTATGACCCTGAGTTTTATGGCTTTATTAGTGATTCCACATCTTAAATTAAGTGACAAGGGCTTATTTGATGGAGATCATTTTAAATTATTTTAAAATTGCCTTGAAGAAACTTAGATTTGAAACAAAATAATCTGTCATGGTGCATCATTTAAGCGAAAAACACAGTTTAATAAGTAATTGGATTGCAGAATTAAGAGATGTGCAAGTTCAAAAAGATCGTATGCGTTTTAGACGTAATATTGAACGCATTGGTGAAGTGATTGCCTATGAAATGAGTAAAGGAATGGCACATAAAATAGTAGAAACCACTACGCCATTGGGTATTCATGCCTCAAAAGTATTAGCCGAACAACCCGTGATTGCAACTATTTTAAGAGCAGGACTCCCCTTACACCAAGGTATGTTGAACTATTTTGACAAAGCCGACAATGCATTTATATCTGCTTATCGAAAACATCATGAAGATGGTAGTTTTGAAATCAGTATCGAATACTTAAGTTGTCCCGATTTAAACAATAGAATATTAATTGTGGCCGACCCCATGTTGGCTACCGGCGCCTCTTTAGTGGAAACCATCAAAGCCATTACCAAAACACAAAAGCCAAAGGAAATTCATATTGCTGTAGCTATTGCAAGTAAAAAAGGTATTGAAACTGTACAAGCAGCCCTAGGCGTAAATGTGCCTATCTGGTGTGGCGATATCGACGAAGTGCTCAACGACCATAGCTATATTGTACCAGGATTAGGTGATGCAGGCGACCTTTCATATGGTACCAAAATGCAATCCTAAACTATTACTAAAGGAGTAGTTCGTATCTTTAACTTAAATCAAGCGACTTGCTCAAAGAACTTATTTTATCTATTCGTGCTTATTTTGCAGCACATCGATTTATTCTACAACACCAATTGTGGAAGTGGATGATTATTCCTGGAATACTTTATGCTTTTTTATTTGTAGTAGGTATGGGTTATTTTACCGAAACATCCAGCACTTTTATTGAATGGATTATTTTAAGAACAGGATTAAAAACTTGGCTAGACAGTATTAGTAGTGATTGGCTTGGATTTTTTATCACTATGGGAAGTTTTTGGTTATGGTTCACTTTGTTCTTATTTTATTTCGCCTTATTTAAGTACCTTTTTTTAATACTGTTTTCACCTTTCTTTTCTTTTTTACATTTGAAATTAGAGTCTATCCAAAAGGATATCCCTTTTGTTTTAGATATGACCTCATATAAAAAATTAATAAGTAGGGCTGTTTTATTAAACCTTACAAATCTATTGTGGCAAACGGTTTATTTAATTCCCATCGTCATATTTTGTTCTATCCCACTCATCGGTTGGTTCACGCCGATTTTCACCATTTTAATGGAATGTTATTTTTTTGGATATGGCATGTTGGACTATGGCTTAGCTACAGAGAAAAAAAATAAAGTAGCTTCCGCCGATTATGTAGCCAATCACAAAGGCCTTCCTATTGGCAATGGTCTGCTATTTTATATGCTCCATCTAGTGCCTATTTTAGGATGGATGGTTGCCCCTTTTTATGCATTAATTGCTGCCCATATCAATATTCAACAAGTTAAAGATCCCCGCTAATGCCTTTAGGAAAAGTATTTTTATTACCCATGTTACTTCATGAAGAAGGAGCAGATAGTTTGCCCGCTGCCACACTTAGTTGGATACAACAATGTGATGGTTTTTTTGTAGAGAACGAAAAAACAGCAAGGCGATTCTTTAAAAAGTTATGGAAAGAAATGGTGATAGATGATTATGTGTGGCACACCATACATAAAGTTGAAAATGAACAAATCAATTCATTTTTAGAGTTATTGCAACAAGGAAAAAATATTGGTATTGTTTCGGAAGCGGGTTGTGCAGGTATTGCCGATCCTGGTCAAATATTAGTTGCCGCTGCACAAGAATTAGGTGCCGAAGTAAAACCTTATACTGGGCCCTCTTCCTTATTATTGGCATTAATGGCCAGTGGTATGAATGGACAATTATTTCAATTCCATGGATACTTACCCATTGATGCGCTAGATAGGAAGAAAAAAATTCAATCCCTTGAAGCCGACTTAAAACAAACCAACGGGACCCATTTATTTATTGAAACCCCCTATCGAAATAATCAATTACTAGAAGCCATCATTCAATATTGTCATCCCAATACAAGATTGTGTATTGCAATGGACATTACCGCACCCACTGAGTGGATAAAAACAAAAACGATAGGCTATTGGAAAAACAACAAACCTGAATTACATAAAAAATTAGTTGTTTTTTTATTGGGCGCTTAAAAGTATTTGCCGCAAATTCTAATTTCGAATTTATAATTATTATCAGGCATGGAAAAGTCCCATGCCCATTGGAGAGCAGCGCATCCCCTTATATTTATATCAAGCGCGCTTTGTATTGGATACAGCATCGCATCTCAAATACCTATCCCAACCAATTCATTCCTTACATGGTCTTTAAGTACCATGTTGCTCAGCATAATTATCTTATTATTGACAAAACACTTTTTAGTAAGTAATTGGATACAAGGCATTCTAGTTTTAATGATTTTAATAAGTTGGGGAGGAGCGCTTTATTTAGCAACGCAAAAGCAGGATTTATTAAATTTCCCCTATCCTCATGCGATTATAATCAAGGCAAGTCAATGGATGATTCTTAAAATAAATAAATCCATCCCAGAGAATGACGCCAATGGATTTGCACAGGCATTACTCATGGGTGTTAAAACAGACATTAATAAAGATATTTTTAAAGCCTATACCCAATTAGGTATCATACATATTATCGCCATTAGTGGTATGCATTTAGATATTCTTTTTAAAAATGCACTCTTTATAACCCATTGGCTTCCACGTAAAAAATTTTGGCTAGGATTGGAACTCGTAATGATATTAAGTGCTGTATGGATTTATACTTTTATCGCCTATGCAAGTCCTTCTGTGGTAAGGGCGAGTCTCTTTTTTTCGATTTATTTTATTGGGACTTTTTTAAATCAACCTAGGTACACATTAAATTGTATTGCAGCTGGATTATTTATTATTTTATTTTTTGATATACATAGTATCCATCATATTGGGTTGCAATTATCCTATGCCGCCGTAATGGGAATTCATTTATTTTATCCCTTATTTGATAAAATGCTGCCCATGGATAATATTATTTTAAAATGGATGTGGCGCAATATGTGTGTCAGTTTTGCGGCCCAACTAACTACATTGCCCATTTTGCTATTTCATTTTCATCAACTATCCACCTTGGTCATCATAAGTAATTTTATCATGGTTCCTTTAAGTACCCTTTTGCTATATGCCTTGTTTGCACTTATGTTGGCGCCCCATCAAATGCAAATCAGTGCTTACCTTGGAAACTGGATTCAACATTATATTCAGTGGCTGAATAAGGGGGTAGTCTATTTTTACGAGCAAGCCATTGGGACCCCTTTTGTTATTCAAATGTCAGCATTACAAGTGTTGGGCTATTATGCTGGGCTGTTTTTAGTTTACTTATGGCTGTATCAGAGAAAAGCAAAATACCTTATTTATAGTTTGGTCATTTTAACAGTGTTTTCCTTGATAAAGTTATTCAGCCCATAAACACCCTTTTTGTGGAAAATCTACAAAAATTAAAAATGGCAAAGCGCTTACCTTTGACTATGGAAAAGAAAATACAATCAGCCCTTATTTCTGTCTTTTATAAAGATGGCTTAGAACCACTAGCAAGAACTTTACAACAATTAAATATTACCATCTACTCAACAGGCGGTACTCAAAAGTTTTTAGAAGATTTAGGTATCCCTTGTGTATCCGTTGAATCGGTAACCGGCTATCCTTCCATTTTAGGGGGCAGGGTAAAAACCTTACATCCCTCCGTTTTTGGAGGTATCCTTGGACGTCGTTATGAAGAGCAGGATTTAATTGAAATGGCCCAATACAAAATACCAGCCCTTGACTTAGTTATTGTTGATTTATATCCATTTGAAGAAACCCTTAAAAATACCAATGAGGAAAAAGCCATTATCGAAAAAATTGATATTGGAGGACCTTCTATGATTCGTGCAGCAGCAAAGAATTTTAGAGATTTAGTGGTGTTATCGGCAAAAGATGATTATCAAAAATTAAATCAATTACTAATTGATCAAAATGGAAGCACTACCCTTGAGCAACGCAAAGCTTTTGCTGCCAAAGCATTTGAAGTAGTCATGCATTACGATATTGCCATTAGTAATTATTTTAATCCTGGTATTGGTAAGGTTTTAAGATATGGCGAGAACCCTCATCAAGTGGCTACATTTTATGGTAACCTAGATGATTGGTTTACACAATTACATGGTAAAGAATTATCCTATAATAATTTAGTAGATGTGGATGCAGCCATTGCATTAATTGCAGAATTGCCTAGTATCAGTTTTGCCATTATTAAACATACCAATGTATGTGGTGTTGCCAATCGTACCAATGTATTTGAGAGTTGGCAATCTGCTTTAGCGGGTGACCCTGAAAGCGCTTTTGGTGGGGTACTCGTAACCAATGGAAAAATTGACTTGGCCACTGCCGAAGCCATTCAAGAAATATTTTTTGAAGTATTAATTGCACCCGCATTTGATGCAGATGCATTAACCATTTTAACTGCAAAGAAAAATAGAGTGTTACTACAAAGTAAACCGGGCGCTCATTTCAAGGATACGCAAAAAAAATCAATCTTAAACGGAAGTTTAGAGCAAGGATTAGATACAGGTAATTACACCCAATGGGATGAAGTGGGAGCAAGACCATGTACAGATAAAGAAAAAGAAGATTTAATTTTTGGAAATATTATTTGTAAGCATTTAAAAAGCAACGCTATTGCTTTAATAAAAAATAAACAACTTGTAGGCAAGGGATGTGGTCAAACAAGTAGAGTGGATGCGTTAAGGCATGCGATTGAAAAAGCAAAACAATTTAAATTTGATTTAAAAGGAGCTACCCTTGCATCAGATGCTTTTTTCCCTTTTGATGATTGTGTGCGTATTGCACATGAGGAAGGAATTGAAGCTTATATTCAACCAGGAGGTTCTGTTAGAGATAAGGATAGTATTGCATACTGTCAAGCAAATGGTTTAGCTATGGTGATGACACAACTAAGACATTTTAAGCACTAAATCACTCATTCAATATAATATGCCCCTGCTATGGCCAATACAAAAAAAGCCTATTTCGCTGTTGCCGTAACGAGTTTAGTTTGGGGTACCACTTGGGTGGCGAGTAAAATGGGCGTTTCTCATGTACCGGCTTTCCAATTTGCTAGCATAAGACAATTTTTAGGTGGCATCATTTATGTCAGCTTTTTTTTAATAAAAGGAGAAGGGCTTCCTACGGCAAAGCAATTTTTATGGCTCATGCCTATGTCCTTTTTAATGTTTGTTTCCTCTAATGGAATCGCCACATATGGATTACAATTTATCACCAGCGGATTAGCCGCTTTAATTGCAGCCTTGTACCCTTTGTCGGTGGTCTTAATTGAACGATTTTATTTTAAAGCAATAAAAATAACAGCCCCAACACTTATTGGATTGATATTGGGTTTAATGGGGATTGTATTTATATTTTATAAGGATAGCTTACAAATGCACGGAAAAAATTATCCTTTAGGCGTGGCCCTCTCTCTTTTTGCAATGCTCACTTGGAGTGTTGGTTCGGTTATTATATCAAGAAGTAAAATAAATATAAACGCTTATTACTCTATTGGTTGGCAAATGCTGATTAGTGCTGCTACCATGGGTTGCGTTACACTTTATACAAGTAACTATATTCCACTACAATCCATTCCACTAAGCACCTGGGGTGTTATCATTTATATGGTATTGGGGGGTTCTATTTTTGCTTTTATTTCTTTTATATACAGCATGAAACATTTACAACCTGCTATCGCTTCCTTATATGCTTATATTAATCCCATTGTTGCCATCTGGGTTGGATCATTACTTTTAGATGAAAAAATGTCGGCAACAAGTATTATTGGTACCGTATGTACCTTAGTAGGCGTATATGTGGTGAATAATAGTTTAAAAAATCAAAAGGATCCTGTGCATGCCATTGCAGATGCGGACGGAATGTAAAATTACTTTTTGTGCGCTTCTTTCCAAAGTTGATTAAAAGTTTTCTTAGGGAATTCCAAAGGGGCGCGTTGATTGGACCAGCCCTTAAACATTTTATTGATTAGCCAATTTTTAATGGGGGCGGTGCCTTGGTTCATCAACATTCGATTGAGCGATGCTTGCTTCCACATTTTCCATGCAAATTTTTCAGCAAAATTAGTTTCACCTAATACCACCGACTCTCTCCTATTTTCCAATAGTAATTCATGTACATTTATTTTTACTGGGCAAACTTCAGTACAATTACCACATAAACTTGAAGCATAACTTAAATGTTTATAATCATGCATGCCTCTTAAATGTGGTGTAATCACACTTCCAATGGGGCCACTATAAGTAGTGTCATAAGCGTGGCCTCCAATATTTTTATACACAGGACAAGCATTTAAACAAGCGCCACAGCGAATACAATACAAAGCTTCTCTTGCCTTGGCATTAGATAATAATTCGGTACGTCCATTGTCTAATAAAATGACATACATTTCTTCTGGTCCATCAGACTCTCCTGGCTGTCTAGGGCCTGTAATAATACTATTGTAAACAGTAATTTGTTGACCAGTACCATAAGTAGCTAACAAAGGCCAAAACAATCCTAAATCGTTCATTGAAGGAATTGTTTTTTCGATGCCTACCACTACAATATGTGTTTTTGGCCAAGACACAGACAAGCGTGCATTGCCTTCGTTTTCAGTTAATGCAATACCCCCAATATCAGATAAAATAAAGTTAGCACCAGAAATACCAATTTCTGCTTGCACATATTTTTCACGCAAATTTTTTCTTGCAACTAAAGTTAATTGTTCAGGGGTCAATGAAATATCAGTACCCAAATGTTCATTAAATAATTTCGCTACATCTTCCTTGCTTTTATGCATGGCGGGTGTTACAATATGATAGGGCGCTTCTCCATCCATTTGTTGAATATATTCACCTAAATCTGTTTCTACACTTTCCACTCCAATAGAAGTGAGATAATCATTTAAATGAATTTCCTCGGTGACCATGCTTTTACTTTTAACAATGGATTTACATTCTTTTTCTTTACATAAGTCGCCAATAAAATTTAAAGCTTGTTCGCTGTCCTCTGCCCAAAAAACTTTAGCACCGCGTTTTGTAATTTGTTCTTCAAATTGGGTAAGGTATAAATCCAAATGCTCAATGGCTTCCCATTTTTTATTTTTTGCTAATTCACGAACCCTATTTAAATCAGGAAATTGTGATTTGCCTTTAGGAACGACTGCATTGTATTTTGAAATATTAAAATTAAGCTTCCGTCTGTGTTCCAGATCAACCGCTTTTTTACTGCTTTTGGAATCAAATGAGGTGGCGTAAATACTTTGCATCATGATTGAACAAAAATAGCTATTTATCCTTTAGGTGTTGCGCGGAAGCCTCCAATGCTTCATAAAATTTTTCCCCATATTTGCGTATAATGGATTCCTTTAAAAATACATAGGCAGGCACTTTTAATTTCACCCCTAAAGAACAGGCAGCCTTGCATAAATCGGCACGGGGCTCATAATTCATATACTCAATATCGGGGTCTTGTTTACTTTTTTGAACCTTGATGGGGAATAGATGACAACTAATGGGTTTCTTCCAAGGTATTTTCCCATCATTATAGGCTTGTTCAAAAGCACACTTGATGATACCAGATGGATCTCTAAATCCATAGGCACAAATTTGACCATTTAAAGTAGGTGTGACCCAACCAAATTCTCGATCATATAAAAATTGGCCCACTTGTTTGATTTCCTTAATCCCTTCCTTAGTCATATAGGGCTCCACGACCGAATAGTATTGTTTAATAAAGTCCTTCTCCTTGTTTTCTAAAGGCGCCCCAGCATCCCCATCTTCACAACAGCCCCCTTTACATTTAGTGAGGTCGCAAACAAATTGCTCTTCAATTACCTGATCACTTACCAAAACCGAATCAATCGCTATCATAAAATTATTTGAAGTGTAAATATATCATTATTTCCATCTAAAAGTATTCACCAAATGCTGCACATCTTTAAATAAGAAATCATTATAAATAGAAAGTGAATCTGCGTTGGGCGTAGTATTAAAATATAAAGCACCTCTGAAAAAATGACGCGTTGAGTCGGTTAAAAAAAACTGATATGCGGTTGCTACATCACCCCCAATATGAAAAAAAACACCATGTACGCCATTGGGTGTGGTAAAAACAGAATCCGCTATATAAGTAGCTTTATTACTATGGTTATTGGCAAATTTATAGGCGTCATTAATTAAGGTATCTAATTGATTGGGCTTCATTTTTTTATAACTCACATATAAGGTGCCGTTTAAATTTGGAAACTGAATATTAATCCAAGCATCCGTCTTTTTATTGACTCCAAAATAATTGATATTATTATCAATGAAGGCGTAAGTAGGATATTCAAATTGATAGGGGTAATTAGAACTATCCAATAATTGATATGATTTAGTTGGGAATGTAACATTGGCATATCCTTTCTCTTTAGGTATAAAAGGGGTATTGCAAGCAAGGCTAATGCATAACAAAATCCCAATAATATACATTATTAAATTACGCATTCGGAGGCTGGGATAAAATGACAGGAGTAATGATCATTTGTATTTTATGAATCCTATTTTTTTGTATTTCCAAAACCGTAAAACTAAACTGTTGAAATTTTACCACCTGTTGTAGCACTGGGAATTCCCCTGCTAATTCTAAAAACAAACCAGCCATCGTATCACTTTCCCCTTTGACTGAATCAAAAGTACTCGAAGGCAAATCAATAAAATTACATAAATCAATAATAGCGGTTTTACCTTCCACTATATAATGAAATTCATCAATTTTTTTAATGGTTGATTCTTCTTCATCAAACTCGTCTTTGATATCTCCTACAATTTCCTCTAATATATCCTCTAATGTAATAATACCGCTGGTGCCGCCAAATTCATCGACCACTACGGCAAAGTGAATTCTTTTTAATTGAAATTCTTTTAATAAATCTTCGATCATTTTTTGTTCATGTACAAAAAAGGCAGGTCTGATAAGGGTTTGCCATTTAAATTGATCTGATTCCTTTAAGTGCGGTATAACATCTTTGGTATGAATCATGCCCACCACCGTATCTAAATCATCCTTAAAAATGGGGAATCGGCTATAACTGTACTCTTTAATATTATTTAATAAACTATTATAATCTTCTGCTTCATCAATACCATGCACATCTAGTCGTGTTTTCATGATTTGTTTCACCGTAATATTTCCAAACTTGACAATGCCTTTTAAAATCTTTTTTTCACTATCCTTATGATGTGCCGAACTAGTCAACTCGATGGCGTGATCTAGTTCCTCCATACTATAAGAGGCGCCCCCTGATTTTTGCGCTAATTTTTTTTCCATCAAATTGGTGTACTTCACCATTAAACCGCTCAGGCCCGAAAAAATAAAATACACCGTTTGAATAATAAAACCAAAGTCTTGTGCAAAACGAATATTATTTTGCGTTGCCATTACTTTTGGTAAAATTTCACCAAAAAATAATAACAATAAAGTGACAACAACAATTTTAATTATAAATTCAAACCCTGGAATTGTAATTTGATCAAACACAAAAAAGTGATCTAATAATAAATTCGCAATTAAAATAATACAAATATTTATAAAGCTATTGGCGATTAACATCGAAGTCAATAACTTTTTAGGCTGCTCTAACAATTTTACTATACGCTGTAAAGGAATATGTCGCTTTGTTTTTAATACTTGTATATCCTTATAAGAAAGGGAAAAAAAAGCAACCTCAGATCCGGCTATAGCAAAAGATAAAAAAAGTAAAAAGCAGATTAAAAAAATCAATCCGATATCCTGTTGGAGTGAGGCAATAAACGAAACGGACAAAAAAAGGGAGTTACCCGAATGCGCTTCCAATTGTAAGGTGTTTTAATTTTTGGAAAGTTACCAATTTTTTAAGTTTTCGACCAATTTATAAACTCGCTTTCCAAAAATTGATTAATCACTTTAGGGAAAGGCAGTTGTTTGAGTTGTTGAGGACTGACCCACAATGCCTTAGTAAAAATTGATGGTAAAGTAGCACATGGAATCAAAATGAATCTTGCTTGCAATAGCTGATGGGTTAAGGTTTGACTATACACCGAAGATGCCGCATTTTTAATGGCCAAAGCTTGTTTTAAATTTAATTTGATCTGTTTTTGAGTCAAGCCCAACTGCTGCATTAAAATTTCATTTAAATAGCTCGCTTCTAAAAGGGGCATACTTTTATTTTCTATTAAGTAAAACTGATATAATCCTCCCCAAATATCTCCTTCCCCTCTTTTTTGAACCAACCATTTTCCTTTGTAGTTAAAACAAAAAAAATCGAATTGTCTTTTTTTACGCTTTATGCTTTTTAACTTAACAGGCAATTGATTTACTTGGTTATTTAAAAAAGCAACGCATTTTTTTTGCATAATGCAGCTTGCACAATTGGGTGCAACTGGCTTGCACACAGTAGCCCCAAAATCCATCAGGGATTGATTATAGACACCCGCCTGCTTTTTGGATAAGTTTTCTGTTGCAATTTTATTAAACAAATCTATGCCTGGTTTTGTATCTATTGGAGTGGCTATACCATAAAAGCGAGCCAATACACGAAACACATTTCCATCTACAACTGCATGTGGTAAATTATAAGCAAAGGAGGCAATGGCCGATGCGGTATAGGGACCAATACCTTTTAAACTTAAAAGATGTTCGTAGGTGTTTGGAAATTTTCCCTTGTGTTGTTTACTAATTAGCCTTGCTGTAATTAATAAATTTTTGCAACGATTATAATACCCTAATCCCTCCCATAATTTATATACTCTTTGGTCAGCTGCTTTTGCTAAATCATGAACAGTTGGAAAGTTGGAAACGAATTTTTCATAATAGGCCCAGCCTTGTTCGACCCTGGTTTGTTGTAAAATAATTTCACTCAGCCATATTTTATAGGGGTCCTTTTCTCCTTTCCATGGCATTGGCCTGTGATTCAAGGATGAGTTCCATTTTAAAAGTAATTGAGTAAAGGGTAAAGTCATGTTAGCAAAAGTGCTAAAATTATAGTTAATAATGGTTATTTTTAATGAAGTTAAGACACATTATA
>CAIJXU010000053.1 GCA_903824725.1 uncultured Bacteroidota bacterium
GGCAGTAAAAATGAGACTACAGCGTCATGGTAGTAAAAAAAGGCCTTTCTACTTTATAGTAGTAGCCGACGGACGCGCACCAAGAGATGGTAAATTCATCCAAAAAATTGGTACTTACAATCCTTTAACAGTTCCTGCGACCATTCAATTGGATCGTCAAAAAGCTTTAGAGTGGTTAAACAAAGGTGCTCAACCTACAGACACCGTTCATCGTATTTTATCTTTCAAAGGCGTTCTTTATTTAAAACACTTATTACGTGGTGTTAAATTAGAATTGTTTGATGAAGCAACAGCAATGGCTAAGTTCCAAACTTGGTTTGCAGAGCATGAAGCTAATATCGCAAGCAAAAATGAAGCCCATAAAAAAGTACAAGCTGCGAAGAAAGTTTATGTACCAGTTGCAAAAAAAGTAGCTGAACCTATTGCTGAAGTAGTAGCTGAAGAAGCAGCTCCAGTAGCAGAAGTAGAGGTTGCAGAAGCAGCACCAACTGCAGACGAAACACCAGCTGCAGAATAATTTTACAATTAATCTAGCTTTAATAATGACCCCTGTTTCCGTTCGTCGGAATCGGGGGTTTTTTTATGAAGGCATCCGCGATAAAAAAGCATTAATTTTGTTTTTGGAATGATTATTAATTGAATCTATGAGCGAGTACATACACATTGGTAAAATAGTAGCACCCCATGGCATTACGGGCCAAATTATATTGGAGCATGCCTTAGGTAAACCCATTGATTTTAAAGGAGTGGATGCATTATTCGTTGAAAAAAATGCTGCTAGCTTTATTCCGTATTTTATAGAATCTGCTACGGCGAAATCTGATACCCTTTCTTACTTACAATTGGAAGGGATTCCAACAAGGGAAGCCACTCAATTTTTAATCAGTAAAAAAGTATGGTTACCCCAGGAAGCCTTTCAACAATTGGTAGATAAAAGTTCACCCTTGGCTTTATTGGGCTATATGGTTCAACAAAATGGAGTGGCCCTAGGTTTGGTGAAGGAAGTGATTGAGCAACCACATCAGCTCATGTTAAATATTGACTACCAGGGTCAGGAAGCCTATATTCCATTACATGCCGAAAGTTTACTTGGCGTTGATCACGCCAAAAAATTAGTTAAAGTCAACTTGCCAGATGGTTTATTGGATTTATATACAGGGTCCGAAGATAAATCCTAATCGTATTTTTTAGCAAAAATTTTTTTTCTTAAAAAGTCTACTAATTTAGTAGGAAATACATTATCTTTGTTGCCTCAACATAAAAAAATAGAAATTATGAGTTTAAGATTAGGGGATATTGCGCCCGATTTCAAAGCAAAAACAAGTATTGGTGATATTCAATTTCATACCTACCTAGGAGATAGCTGGGGTATTTTATTTTCACATCCTGCCGATTATACACCTGTGTGTACTACCGAATTGGGTCGAACTGCTGCATTACAAAGTGAATTTGAAAAACGCAATGTTAAAGTATTAGCATTAAGTGTGGATGGAGTAGTGAGCCATCAAAATTGGATTAAAGATATTAATGAAACACAAAACGTATCAGTTGGTTTTCCCATCATTGCAGATGAGGATAAACAAATTGCACACTTGTATGACATGATACATCCGAACGCTTCTGAAACTTTCACAGTTCGTTCTTTATTTATTATTGGCCCAGATAAAAAAATAAAATTGACATTAACTTATCCTGCTTCAACGGGTCGAAATTTTGTTGAAGTATTAAGAGTGATTGATTCCTTGCAATTGGCTGCAAAATATACAGTGGCAACACCTGCTAACTGGGTAGATGGGGAAGATGTGATTGTAGGTTTGACTGTAAAAACAGAAGATGCATTGGTTCAATTTCCTAAAGGGGTTAAAGTGGTGAAGCCTTATTTACGCTATACGCCACAACCCAATAAATAATACAGTAAGGTAATGGACGCTTCAGGATTTAAAATGCTTTTTTAATACAGTGTGTCACTGTTGTTGCGAGTCAGCTACCTTTCTTTTTACATCCCTTTCTCTGTTTATCAGGGGAGGGGATTTTTTATTTATTCCGATGTGCTATTCCATTTGTCTAATTGCTTTAAAGTAGCAGTTAGATCCTTAGGTAAAGGGGCTTCAAATTGAAATGCTTTTCCATTCAATTCAAAACTTAAAGTATGTGCATGTAAAGCTTGTCTGGCTAACAAGGGTCGCTCTTCCTCTTCGGCTTTACTTAATTTAAAATTTTTCTTTTTGATAGAGGAGAGTAATAATTTTTCTCCATCTCCGTATATATCATCTGCCACAATAGGATTGCCTAAATGTTGTGCATGAATTCTTATTTGATGTGTTCTTCCTGTATGAATTTGAAAGGATACCCAAGCAAATCGTTTATAGTATTTAATGACTTCAAAACTAGTCAAAGAGGGTTTGCCTTTTGCGTGGGTCACCATTTGTCCCTTTTTACCAGGATGTTCCATGATGGCTTGCTCAATATTTCCAGATTGTGGCGGTCGTCCTATTACCAATCCCAAGTATTTTTTTTCAATACTGCGACCATCAAATAGTTCACTCAATTGTTGATGCGCTTCGGCTGTTTTAGCAAATAAAATCAAACCACTCGTATGCTGATCTAAACGATGTACTGTGAAAATAGCAGGATATTTTTCTTGTAACAATGATTTAAGCGAAGCTTCTTTGCCAAATCGATCAGGGATACTAAATAAGCCTGCGGGTTTATTTAGTACAATCATATCCTCATTTTCAAATAATATATCTATCATAAATTCACTACTGAGCGGATTTGCGAGTAAACGACTTATTCATAAATTTCAAAAGTCGTACTTCCTTTTCTGCTAAAAAACGCCATTTGCCTCTATCTACATTTTTCTTTGTTAAGTTAGCAAACATGACTCGGTCCAAATGTCTTACATCATATCCTAAGTGTTCAAAAATGCGTCTTACAATTCTGTTACGACCACTATGAATTTCAATGCCAATTACATTTTTTGAGGTGTTAGATAAATAACTCACGGCATCTGCTGCGATAAATCCATCTTCTAAATCCACACCTTTAGCAATGGCTTCCATATCGGCCTTGGTTACTGGTTTGTCTAAAGTAACTTCGTATATTTTTTTAATCTCATAGGAAGGATGTGTTAATTTTTGTGCCAAGTCACCATCATTGGTTAAGATCAATACGCCAGTCGTGTTTCTATCTAATCGGCCTACTGGAAACATTCTTTGCGTGGTCGCATTTTTAATAATATCAAGCACCGTCTTTCTTCCTTCAGGATCATTGGCTGTGCAGATATAATCTTTGGGTTTATTTAATAAAATATAAACAGGGGTTACTTGTAATTGTAAAACTTTCCCTTTTAATCTTACTACATCTTTGTATTGCACTTTATATCCTGGTTCTAATACCGTGTCGCCATTAACCGTAATATGCCCCGACTTCACCATCTGTGCAGCTTCACGACGACCCGAAATGCCAGCATGCGCTATGTATTTATTTAAAGGCATTTGTTCATAGGGCGTATCAGCAGAGGCTGTCACTTTCCCAATGGAGGCGGTACGCTTTTCGTCGGCCTTATCCATGGATGCAGGTGTTCTTTTATTTATGGTAGTTGGCCTTGCATTATAAGAAGGCTTTAGTTCGCCATACTTTGGAGGTGCTTCTGTTATTTTTTTTCGATCATAAGGCTTTTTCTCATAGCCTCCTGTTTTTTTAACATAAGCGCCTCTTTTTCCTTTTTCTGCTGGCACAGGATCGGTAACGATACCCCTTGCTTTATCAATTTTTCTTTGACGAGCTGCTTCACCCATTGCTCTGGATTCCGCTTTCGCTTTTTTCTTATCCTGTCTTATAGATTCTTTGACTGCGCTGCCCTTTTTTTTAAGGGAAAACTTATCAAAATTATCGGATCTTTTTGTTTTCATTTCGCTGTGCAATTAAAAATTATCCTTGTTAGCGAGTTGTCCGCAAGCGGCGTCAATATCTTTACCTCGACTTCTTCTCACTCTTACGTTTACCCTATTTTTTTGAAGAGCCGTTACAAAATTTTCAAATCCATCTTCATTGGGTTTGTCAAATGGGAATTTATCAATCGCATTGTATTCAATCACATTGATTAAATCTGCAGGCACTTGTCTGTAAATTTTAGTAAGCTCAACGACATCTCTTTCGGAATCATTAAAATCTTTAAATAAAATATATTCAAACGTTATTTCGCTTCCTGTTTTTTTATAAAAATAATTAAGGGATTCAATAAGGGCTTCGATATTATTACTTTCATTGATAGGCATGATTTCATTTCTTTTTTTATCATTGGCGGCATGCAATGACAATGCTAGTTTAAAACGCACTTGATCATCGCCTAATTGTTTGATACCTTTCGCCACACCTGCTGTTGATACCGTGATGCGTCTTGGGCTCATGCCCAATCCGTCCTTTGCTGATATACGCTCCACTGCCTTTAAAACATTTTTATAATTTAATAAAGGCTCGCCCATTCCCATAAAAACAATATTGGATAAAGATTTTTCGTAAGTTTTTTCACTTTGCTGATTAATCATTACCACTTGATCATATATTTCATCAAAACTCAAATTTCGTTTGCGCTCCATATAACCCGTTGCACAAAATTTACAACTCAAACTGCATCCAATTTGCGATGATACACAAGCCGTTTTGCGTTCGGTAGTTGGAATTAAAACCCCTTCGATCATATGATGATCAAAAGTTTCAAACCTTGTTTTTAAAGTACCATCTTCACTTAATTGTGTGGTATTTAGGGTTAAGGCAGGTAGGGTAAAATGGTCGTGTAACTGCTGGCGTAATTCCTTGCTCAAATTGGTCATGTCATCAAAGCTGTGGGCATGCTTTTGCCATAGCCATTCATGAATTTGTTTTACGCGAAATGATTTTTCTCCTAGTTTTCCTATAAATCGTTCAATGTCAGCGATTTCGACTTGTCTGATATTAACTTTAGTATGCTCCATTCTGCAAAGATACTTGATCAGATTTGTATCTATTTATTTCTTTTTTCACCCATTTTTACAACTTTTTGAGCAAGAAGATGTTAAGTTTTAGGAAACCTTTCATTTTTGCTTTTATATTATGGGCTATTCCCCTAATTTCGGTGAAATTGGAAAAAATTAGGGATCCAATCAATCAATCAATCAATCATTTTAAAAAATTCGTTATGAAAAAATTGTTATTAATGGGTATCGTATTATTAGGAGTATTTATAAAAGTGCAAGCACAAGATAGTCCTCTTAAAGAGTATCTTGGTAAGTATGCTTTTGCGGAAGGAAGTCCAGTAACCGAAGTGACTTTAACCATACAGGATTCTGTTTTAATTTCTACTTCTGCTGTAGGCGCTTTCCCTTTAGAAAAAAAAGGAGTAGATACTTTTTATATAGCAGCCTATGACGCTTTAGTCGTGTTTAAAAGAAATAGTAGTAATGTAGTTGAAAGCGTAGGCATCAATGTGCAAGGCATGGAGTTGATTGGGAAAAAAGTAGCCAGCCCAAGTGCGTTAAAGCAAGATGATTTTTACAATCAAATTTGGGCGGATAAATTATATTAGGCTTTTGCTAAAATTGAAAGTCAATTAATTCGTCAAAAGAAATAGTCGTTTGAATTCCAGTTGATAAATTTTTAACGGTACATTTTTTTGAAGCTAATTCTTCGCTACCTAAAATTACAATAGTAGGAATATTTTTTTTCTCAGCATATTTAAATTGCTTGTCAAATTTGCTCTTTTCGGGGTAAATTTCACAAGCAATTTTTTTATTTCTCAAGGTCAACATTAATTGGTAAGCTTGCAATGCTTCGGCTTCACCTAAATTAAAAAATAGTACCTGTGTTGATTGAGAAATGGAAGTAGGGAATAAATTTTTCTCCTCCATCACATCATAAATACGGTCAACGCCAAAACTAATTCCGACACCAGGGATATTAGGCACACCAAATAAACTAGTGAGATCATTGTACCTGCCGCCGCCGCCAATACTACCCATGTCGGCGTCTTTTGCCTTTACTTCAAATATCAGACCTGTATAATAATTTAAGCCTCGTGCTAAAGTGAAATCAGCCACCAGATGGCTTTCCATGCCAGTATGCGTATGGTAGTTTAAAATATAATTTAATGCCGCTATGCCTTCTTGTCCAGCTGCGTTGTCTCCTAAAAGCGCACTCAATTTTTGTATTTTTTCGGTGTTGGTGCCAGATAAATTTAAATAAGCTTGGATGTTATTTTGTTGTTCGGTGGTAAATCCTTTTGTGGTTAATTCTTGTTGTACTTTTTCCCAACCTATTTTATCAAGCTTATCAATAGAGATGGTTAAATTAATAAGTTGATCACTTCCTCCGCAAAGTTCAGCGAGTGCTAATAAAATTTGTCGACTATTGATTTTGATTTCAACAGGTACATTTAATCTTTGAAAAGCAGTCACATATAAAGCAATTAAATCAACTTCATTCAATAAGCTTTCACTTCCAACAATATCAGCATCGCACTGATAAAATTCTCGGTACCTTCCTTTTTGTGGACGGTCAGCACGCCATACAGGTTGAATTTGATAACGTTTAAAAGGGAAAGTTAAAGCGCCATGGTTCATTGCAACATATCTTGCAAATGGAATAGTCAAATCATATCTTAATGCTCGTTCCGTGATAGTCGAACTGCTTTTTCCTTCTAAAATTTTATCAAAGCCCAGAATGGTTTGCTCCTTTTTTTGAGGATGATCTAAACCATTATTTAATATTTTAAAAATAAGTTTATCGCCTTCTTCCCCATATTTACCCATCAATGTATCTAAGTTTTCCATAGCCGGTGTCTCCAAAGGAGTGAATCCAAATTCTTCAAATACAGCGCGAATGGTTTGAAAAATATATTGACGCTTTTGTACCGTCACGGCATTAAAATCTCGGGTCCCTTGGGGCAAAGATGGTTTACTCATACTGTCGTATTTATAAGTAAAGATAAATTTTTAAATTCATCCTATATTAATTGTTTAAATTGCCTTTTTAAAATTAAAAATATGGAAGAGTATAATAATCCAAGAGAAAAATCAGAAAGATCGTATCGACTTTTTAAAAGAGTCTATGATTTTAGTATGGCTACCCTTATTTTAGGCTGCGCTGTACTTATGCTGGGAGCTAAATGGCTTAAGCTAGATCAAATATTGAATGTAGATGCAGAGTTTAGGACTATTTTTGGGGTGATGTGCCTACTCTATGGAGGATTTAGGTTGTATAGAGGGGTTAGCAGCAATTAGTGGTTTTTAAAAATTAAGTTTTTCATTATGCGTAATTATATAATTATAGTAGGATTTGCTGTTTTTTTCATGGCCTGTAACACCACTAAAGTGAATACGCCAACTGATACACCAAGCGAAGGGGTGATCCATATCTCAGTAGAAGAAAGTTTTAAGCCTTTTATAGAGGAACAATTAAAAGTGTTTAAATCCAGTTTTCCCAATGCCGTTATTAATGTATCCTATAAGTCTGAAATTGAGTGTTTAAAGGACTTTGCAAAGGATAGTACAAGAATGATATTTATTACAAGAGGATTAAATAAATCAGAGCAAGCCACTTATAAAAATCAATTGGGTTACGCGCCCACTTTTGGGATACTCGCCTATAATGCCATTGCCGTGCTCATTAATAAAAAAGCAAAGGACTCCGTATTTACCTTAAAGCAATTAGGAAATAAATTAAAAGGGTTGGATCCGCAAGAAGTGGTGATGGATGGGAATAACTTAACAGGGATCATCAGATTTTTAAAAGACAGCTTATTAAAAGAACAAGGATTTGGCCAAAATGTACATGCTGCGAAAGGGAGTGAGGAGGCCATTTCATACATTAAATATCATCCTAATGCGATTGCATTTGTCGGAATGAATTGGGTAGGGGACACTTATGATGCAAAACAGGTGGAGAATCAAAAATTGGTGAAAACAGCCTTAGTGGAATGTACGCTTTGTATAGAAAAGGGCTATTTTTCGCAACCTTCTCCATCGACCATTAGTAAGGGGCAATACTCCTTATCCTTGCCTATTTATTATATTTTAAAGGAAAATGCACCCGGTTTGGGGTCGGGTTTACTCAATTTTATGAGTTTAGAAAGGGGGCAGTTAATATTTAGAAGGTCTTTTCTAGTTCCTACTAAAATGGGGTTTCAAAAACGAAAGGGACTTTTGAGTTAATACCGCTTATAAAAACTAACATTTTGTAGTACAATTAACCATTAATTAAAGATGGATTTCCCCGAAAAATTGATATTTTCACCTACAGAAATTGTAAATAAAATTAAATTTCTATTTTCCGTATTTAATTAAAACGAATAGTGATGAAAAAATTGGTTGTTTTATCCATGAGTGTGTTTTTGGTAATGGCAGGATTGAGTGCGCAAGTTCCTGGAGTATCTCCTTTGGCAGAGGGGGTTAAATTGTTGAACTATGAAAAAAATAAATCAGCCCTAGCTTTTTTTAAGGAAGCCTTATCAAAAAATCCTACGAATACAGAAAATATTTTTTGGTATGGAGAAGCGATTTTAGCGGAACAAGGATCGGGTATGCCAAGCGATACCACCATCAAAAAAGCAAAAGCTTTTTACCAACAATCTTTACAAACGATTGGCAATGACGCATGGTTATTAGTGGGTATGTCGCATATTCAATTATTGGAAGGTGTGGATGCTAATGCCGTTAAACAAAATTTAGAATTAGCACTTACTACTTCCTCGGTGACTAAGGGAAAATTCAAGGGGAAACCCAACCCAGATATTGTAAATGCGATTGGATACATTTACGCCGAAACGCCTATTGCGATTGGTGATCATAGATACGCAGTTGACAAATTAAAAGAAACCATTTCCGCATATGACAATGCGGTGAATGCTAATTTATTTATTAATTTAGGTATTAATTATTTAAAAATGGGGGGCGAAAATGGAGGTGAAGCGGTGACTGCTTTTCAAGAAGCCATCAACCGCGACCCTAAAAATGCATTCCCTTATTTTAGAATAGGTAGAATCTATCAAACGCAAAGTAATAAGGAGTCATTTGACGAATATTATAATAAAGCGATTGCAGCAGATCCAACTTTCCCGCCTGTTTATTTTGCCTTATATGTTTATTATGCTGACAACAATACTGAAACAGCAAAAGTAAATTTGGATTTATTTATAAAGAATGCCGATAAAGATCCTTCATTAGATATATTTAATGCAGATTATCTTTTCCGTGCTGGTCAATACGATGCATCATTGGAAAAAGCAAAATCATTAGAAACGACCATAGGAATTCCAGCTTTGCCAAGACTAGGTGTTTTGTTGGCTTACAATTATGATCGTAAAGGAGATTCAATCCAAGCGAAAACATATATAGAACAATTTATTAACACGAGTTCAGCAGATAAGATTACAATTAGTGATTACGAATTAGCTGTTAAAATTATATCTCGTTTTAGTGGCAATCAGACTGCTTTAGCTGCTTTGTTGGAAAAAGCAATTGCTGCAGATACGCTCAAAGCGGACAAGCTAAAATATTACAAATTAGGGTATGAAATGTTGGAAAAATCTAATATGTATTCTGATGAATTAAAATGGTATGCGAATTATTCGGCTCTTAGAGGGGCTAAAGATGAAGTATATTACTACAAAACTGCAAGTATTGCAGTCAATGCCAAGGAGGCCACTATGGCGATGAGTATTTCTAAGGAATATATGGCAGCTTTCCCTGAAAAGCCAAATGGTTACTCCTTTTATGTAAAAGCAGCTAGACTGATAGATACAGCCAATAATACGGGTGTATTATTTGAAGCAGTCAATGTACAAAATGAATTTTTATTGAAAGATGTTGCTAAGAATAAACAAGCATTGATCAACAATTATTATACCCTTATTGGTTATTATAATGAGACTAAGGCATATGAAAATGCAGTAGCCATGTGCGATAAAGTATTGGAATTAGTACCGAATGATCCTTCGACTTTAGGCGCAAAGGGGCAGTTTACTAAAAATATCGAAATTTTAAAGAAAATGAAGGAAGGAAAGGGGGGTGCAAACGCTCCTAAAGCAATAGCAGACACTACCCAAGGCAAAAAAGGTTAAACACTGGATTTTAAGCACATTCATTGTGTAAAAAATAATTGAAATTTACTCCCCATTTATGGGGAGTTTTTCGTTATATGAGCTATCCTTTGCGTATTTTTGCGGATCCAAAACATAGTGTATGAATTTGCCACTGTATTTGTTGTCTGCTAATGAAATAAACAGCGCCACCAATTACTTACCTATAGCCCTACAATTATTGTTTGCTGGCGGCTTTGTGGCATTGATGATTTTTATTTCAAGTTGGGTGGGGCCCTCTCGTCAAACCTCGGATAAATTAGAAAGTTTTGCTAGCGGTATTGAATCACATGGTGATGCAAGATCGCCCATGGCAGTTAAATATTTTTTAATCGCCATTCTGTTTGTGTTGTTTGATGTAGAAGTTATTTTCTTCTATCCTTATGCTGTTAATTTTAAAAGTTTAGGATGGAATGGTTTTTTTGAAGTGATATTATTTGTAGCATTCTTTTTAGTGGGTTTTATTTATATCATTAAAAAAGGAGCTTTAAAGTGGGAAGAATAATTATTAAAAATTTTAATACAAACTATGCGCCCAGTTCGATTTAATTTAAATCCAAAAGAAGCTAATATTTCAGAAGCCATTTCAATGGGTAAAGCACCCGATGGCGTTGGTGGCGATGGTTTTTTTGCAACTCAATTAAGTTCAGTGGTAGGCCTTGCACGTAAAAATTCATTATGGCCATTACCTTTTGCTACTTCTTGTTGTGGTATAGAATTTATGGCAACAATGGCTTCACATTATGATTTAGCTCGATTTGGTTCGGAGCGTGTGGGCTTTTCTCCAAGACAATGTGATTTATTAATGGTGATGGGGACCATTGCAAAAAAAATGGCACCTGTTTTAAGACAAGTGTATTTGCAGATGGCTGAACCAAGATGGGTCATTGCAGTTGGTGCCTGTGCTTCAAGTGGTGGCATATTTGATACATACAGTGTTTTACAAGGCATTGATCAAGTCATTCCAGTTGATGTTTATGTTCCTGGTTGCCCACCTCGTCCCGAAGCCATCATTGATGGTTTTATGAAAATACAAGACTTAGTGGGTCAAGAAAGTATTCGTCGTCGCAACAGTGAAAAATATCGCGATTTATTAAATAGCTACGGCATACAATAAAATAATTTAAACTCTATTGCATTCATAATGGCTTTATCCAACGAGTATATACAAGAAAAATTAGTTGAAAAATTCAACGATCAAGTATTTCAATTTTCTACTGATTCGGGCATTTTGTCTTTTGAATCTTCTACAGAAATTAATTTAAAAGTGCTTCAATTTTTATATGATGAGCCTAGTTTAGGATTTACTTTTTTAACTGACTTATGCGGAGTGAATTATCCAGATCATTCAGGGGCTGAATTAGTCGTAGTTTATCATCTTCATAATTTTATTGAAAATATTCGTATACGCTATTCTATTTCAGTTCCAGAGGCCAAGCCAGATGTATTCACAGCTACTAAATTATTTGAAAGTGCTAATTGGATGGAACGAGAAACTTACGATTTTTTTGGAATCAATTTTATTGGACATCCGAATTTAAAACGCATTTTAAATGTAGACGAGATGGATTATTTTCCATTAAGGAAAGAATTTCCTTTGGAGGATCAAACGCGTATTGATAAGGATGATGAAATGTTTGGAAGAGGCTAATAAATAAATTAAAAAGAGCAACTAGTAATTACATGGAACAACACAGTCATATAGCATTACCAAAGGGGTCGATCGAAAAAACGACAACCACTTTAAATATAGGACCTACTCATCCTGCTACGCATGGTGTTTTTCAAAATATTATGGAAGTGGATGGGGAGCGCGTGGTATCTACAGAACAAACGGTAGGCTATATACATAGGGCTTTTGAAAAATTAGCAGAACGCCGACCTCTGTATCAAATCACACCCATTACCGACAGATTAAATTATTGTAGCAGTCCTATTAACAATATGGGATGGCATATTACTTGCGAGCGATTTTTAAAAGTGGAATTACCTAAACGCGTTGATTACTTGCGTGTGATCATTATGGAATTAGCACGTATTTCGGATCATTTAATTTGTAATTCCATTGTGGGCGTGGATACAGGAGCGTATACTGGGTTTTTATATGTGATGCAATACCGTGAATTAATTTATGAAATATATGAAGAAGTATGTGGGTCCCGTCTTACTACTAATATTGGCCGCATTGGTGGCTTTGAAAGGAATTTTACAAATACAGCGTTTACGAAGCTCGAAAAATTCTTAAACGAGTATCCTAAAGTGTTGCGTGAGTTTGAAAATTTATTTGCTCGCAATCGTATTTTCATGGAACGTACACAAGGTACCGGTGGCATAAGTGCACAACGCGCTATGAACTATGGATTTACTGGTCCTAATTTACGCGCTGCTGGCGTAGATTATGATGTTAGGGTACAACAACCATACAGCAGCTATCAAGATTTTGATTTTAAAGTACCAGTTGGTACAACAGGAGATAATTATGATCGCTTTTTAGTACGCAATGCTGAAATGTATGAAAGTATATCTATCATAAAACAAGCATATCAAAAAGTACAATCTTTTAAAGGTGCGGAAGCGGAAGTATATCATGCGGATGTGCCTGCTTATTATTTACCTAAGAAGGAAGATGTGTATACCAAAATGGAAGCACTCATTTGGCATTTTAAAATTATAATGGGCGAAATAGATTTACCTAAAGGACAAATTTATAGTGCAGTAGAAGGTGGCAATGGTGAGTTAGGCTTTTACTTAGTAAGTGATGGTGGAAGGACTCCTTTCCGTTTACATTTTAGACGCCCTTGTTTTATTTATTACCAAGCATTTGAAGAATTGATTAAGGGTGGAATGTTAAGTGACGCGGTGGTAACGATGAGTAGTTTGAACTTGATTGCAGGAGAGTTGGATGCTTAGTGATTTAATGGTGCATGTTTGATAGGATAAAATAATTTGAAAGAGAAAAAAGAAATTTTAATATGAGTCTTCAATTTAATAAGGAACAAATGACCGAGTTTAATCGCTTGGTAGCTCATTATCCAGAGGGTAAACAAAAAAGCGCCTTATTGCCTGTACTACATTTGGCACAGGATAGTTTTGGAGGATGGTTGCCTACCGAAGCAATGGATTATGTTGCTTCTTTATTAAGCATTGAACCCATTGAAGTTTATGAAGTGGCTACATTTTACAGTATGTACCATTTGAAACCCATGGGTAAATTTATTTTTGAAGTGTGTCAAACGGGTCCGTGTATGATTAGTGGTTCCGAAAATATCATTGCATACATTCAAAGGCAATTAGGAATTCAACCAGGAGAAACAACAAAGGATGGTTTGTTTTCATTGAAACTTGTAGAATGTTTGGGGGCTTGTGGTTATGCACCCATGATGCAAGTAGGAAAAATTTATAAAGAACATTTAACAAAAGATAAAGTGGATGCCATTATTGCAGAATATCGACTGCAAGCAAAGGCATAGCAATTATATTTATAAAGCATAAACAATGGGTGTAAAATTATTATTAGAAAAAGCCAGTGTTCCAGGAATTCGTTCTTATGATGTATATCGTCGTGAGGGTGGATATGCTGCGGTAGAAAAGGCCTTGAAGGAAATGTCCATTGAAGCAATAGTAGAAGAAGTAAAAAAGAGTGGATTGAGAGGTCGAGGAGGTGCAGGATTTCCGGCGGGTATGAAATGGAGTTTTATTGCAAAGCCCGAAGGTGTTCCACGCCATTTGGTTTGTAATGCGGATGAAAGCGAGCCAGGAACTTTTAAGGATCGTTATTTAATGGAATTTTTACCACACTTATTAATTGAAGGCTTAATTATTTCCTCTTTTGCATTAGGATCTAACGACACTTATATTTATATCAGAGGAGAGTATGCTTGGGTGGCTACTATTTTAGAAGAAGCCATTTTAGAAGCAACAAAAAACGGATGGTTAGGTAAAAATATTTTAGGAACTGGTTTTGATTGCATGATTCATGTGCATCGCGGAGCAGGTGCTTATATCTGTGGTGAAGAAACAGCATTAATTGAGTCCTTGGAAGGTAAAAGAGGCAACCCTCGTATTAAACCTCCATTTCCAGCCATACAAGGATTGTGGATGCGACCTACTGTTGTGAATAATGTAGAAACATTAGCAGCCATCGTTCCAATTATAAAAATGGGTGGTGAGGAATATGCTAAAATTGGCGTGGGTCGTTCAACGGGTACGAAGTTAATTTCTGCTTGCGGCAATATTAATAAGCCAGGTGTTTATGAAATTGACATGACCATTTCAGTAGAAGATTTTATTTATAGCGATGAATATTGTGGTGGTATTGCGAATGGTAAAAAATTAAAAGCTTGTATTCCGGGCGGATCATCCGTGCCTATCCTGCCTGCTAATTTATTATTAAAAACAGCAAAAGGAGAAACGCGATACATGAACTACGAAAGTTTAAGTGATGGTGGTTTTGCAACAGGTTCCATGATGGGGTCGGGTGGTTTCATTGTGTTAGATGAAGATCAATGCATCGTTAAAAATACATTAACCTTAGCGCGTTTTTACAGACATGAAAGTTGTGGACAATGTTCCCCTTGTCGTGAAGGAACAGGTTGGATGGAAAAAATATTACAAAAAATAGAATCTGGAAAAGGAGAAATGAGTGATATCGATTTGTTGTGGGACATACAAATAAAAATTGAAGGCAATACCATTTGTCCATTAGGAGATGCTGCTGCATGGCCTGTGGCCGCAGCTATTCGACATTTCCGTGATGAATTTGAATGGCATATCAATCATAAAGAACTAGCGCAAACAAGCAATTTTGGTTTACAACACTATGCGGATCCAATACATGTACCTGCATAACATTGATTATAAACTATGAGTGAACAAATATTATTTAAAGTAACGGTCGACAACATAACCATTGAAGTTCCAGCGGGCACTACTATTTTGCAAGCGGCAAGACAAATTGGTGGAACTGTCGCACCACCCGCCATGTGTTATTATAGTAAATTAAAAGGCAGTGGTGGTAAATGTCGTACCTGTTTAGTGGAAGTATCCAAGGGTTCTGAAAAAGATCCTCGACCTATGCCTAAGTTGGTAGCTTCTTGTCGTACAACTGTGATGGATGGTATGGAAGTTAAAAATATTACGAGTGAAAAAGTAATTGATGCGCGTGCGGGTGTTGTAGAATTTTTATTATTAAATCATCCTTTAGATTGCCCTATTTGTGATCAAGCAGGTGAATGTCATTTACAAGATTTAAGTTTTGAGCATGGCGCTTCAAATACGAGGTATGAGTTTCAAAGACGCACTTTTAAAAAGCATGATTTAGGAAAGCATATTCAATTACATATGACGCGTTGTATTTTATGTTACCGTTGTGTGTTTACAGCAGATGAATTAACCAATAAAAGAGTGCATGGAATTTTAGATAGAGGGGATCATGCTGAAATTGCAACTCATATTGAAAAGAGTTTAGACAATGAATTCATTGGTAATGTAATTGACGTTTGTCCAGTGGGTGCTTTAACTGATAAAACTTTTAGATTTAAAAATAGGGTTTGGTTTTTGAAACCGATGGATGCACATCGCGAATGTCCTATATGTTCTGGTCGTGTGACTTTATGGAATAGGGGCGATGAAGTATTTAGGGTTACTGCACGCAAGGATGAGTGGGGAGAAATTGAAGATACGCCTCAAGGTAAGCCAGGATGGATATGTAATACCTGTCGTTTTGATAAAAAGCAAAGTAGTGATTGGGTGATTGAAGGGCCAAGGGCCATTAGTAGACAATCAGTTATATCACAAGGCCATTACGCAGGAAAAGTTGGAACCCATATCCCTAATGAAACATTTTCTGCAATCAATGAGGGCAGAGCACCCCATTTATTAATGGATATTCACAATGAAAGTGAAGTGAATCAAACCAATATTCATTTAAGTGAAAACGAAGGTCCTTCGAACGGCAGTACTTTTAATCAAAATATTAATAACGCCTAATTTATCATAGCATGACTTTACATTCATTTGATTGGGCCTTAGTTATTGAGAAGCTGATTTTGATTATCATCATCGTGCTGACTACTTTATTAATTACATTATACACCACATTTGGCGAACGAAAAGTTGCAGCTATTTTACAAGACCGTCCAGGTCCCAACAGAGTAGGTCCTTTTGGACTATTTCAACCTTTGGCAGATGGGTTAAAATTAATTATGAAGGAAGAAATTATTCCTACAGCAGCCAGCAAGTGGTTATTTATTTTAGGTCCAGGCTTGGCGATGACTGCTTCACTTATGACATCAGCAGTTATTCCTTGGAGTACTGATCTTCATTTATTTGGACGCACTATTGCATTACAAGTTGCTGACGTGAATATTGGCATCTTATATGTTTTTGCAGTAGTAAGTATGAGTGTATATGGTATTATGATTGGAGGTTGGGCATCTAATAATAAATTTTCATTGATGTCTGCATTAAGAGCTGCATCGCAAGCCATTAGTTATGAAATTGCAATGGGACTTGCCTTGATTGCTTTATTGATGACAACAGGCACTTTAAGTTTAAAAACAATTGTTGCTGATCAAGTATCTGGCCATTGGTGGAATGTGGTATACCAACCATTGGGTTTTATTATTTTCTTTATTTGTGCGATGGCCGAATGTAATCGTACCCCTTTTGATTTACCTGAAGCTGAAAATGAATTGAACTTTGGATACCATCAAGAATATTCTTCAATGAAGTTGGGTTTTTATTTATTTGCAGAATATGTCAATATGATCATGAGTAGCGCCATTATGGCTTCTATGTATTTTGGCGGCTATGACTTACCCTTTTTTGATGAAAGCACAGTGGCGCCTAATATCGCTGCAATGATTGGAATAGGAACGTTACTAATAAAAATAGTACTCTTTGTATTTTTATTTATGTGGATTCGTTGGACCATTCCAAGGTTTAGGTATGATCAGTTGATGAACTTAGGTTGGAAAACAATGATTCCTTTAGCGTTATTTAATATGCTTTTAACAGGGGCATTGATATTGGCTAAATTATAATTTTAAAAAACGGAACAAATATAACATGCAAGCACTTACACATCAATCAATCGCAGTTAATCGCAAGCCCATGACTTTTTGGGAGCGTTTGTATTTGATTAATATCATAAAGGGCATGATGATTACATTTAGTCATATGTTCAAAAAGCAACCTACGATTAGATACCCTGAACAAAAAAGGGAATTTAGTCCTGTATTCAGAGGCTTGCATGTATTGAATAGAGATGAGGAAGGCCGTGAAAAATGTACAGCATGTGGTTTGTGCGCAGTGGCTTGTCCAGCCGAAGCCATTACAATGGAAGCGGCAGAAAGAATGGAAGGAGAAGAAAATTTATACAAGGAAGAAAAATATGCAGCAAAATATGAAATCAATATGTTGCGATGTATATTTTGTGGATTGTGTGAAGAGGCCTGTCCAAAAGACGCTATTTATTTAAGCGAAACTTTTGCACCAGCCAATTATACACGTAAAGGTTTTATTTATGACAAAAACGATTTATTAATTCCAAATCCTATCACTAGCGCTGCAGCTTATGAGCAGGCCAAAGGAGTACAAGCTTAATTGACATGAGTATATTACAAATTTTATTTTTTGCATTATCTGCCTTTGCTATTGTAAGTGCCATTATGGTATTGATAAGCAAGAATCCAATACACAGCGTGCTTTGGTTAATTTTAGTATTTTTTGCTATTTCAGGACACTATATATTATTAAATGCGCAATTTTTAGCCATTGTAAACATTATAGTATACGCAGGGGCCATCATGGTATTGTTTTTATTTGTGATCATGTTAATCAATATTAAAAAGGACAGCGAACCGCAAAAACAATTTTTAGTCAAATTATTGGGTGTGTTAGCAGGCGGTAGTTTTTTAACTTTATTGGTTGCTTTAATTAAACAAACGGCACAAATAGAAGGGAGACAACTTTTAATGAAAGATGGCGTAATTGGATTAATACATCCCTTGGGAAAAGTATTATTTACCGATTATGTAATTCCATTTGAAATAAGCAGCGTCTTGTTTTTAAGTGCGATGGTGGGTGCGGTTATTATTGGAAAAAAATAAATTTATTTGGTATGCCTATACAGTATTATATCTATTTGTGCTTAGCCCTTTTCAGCATTGGCGTAACGGGGGTATTAACACGCCGAAATGCCATTGTGGTGTTTATGTGTATTGAACTTATGTTAAATGCGGTAAACTTATTATTAGTTGCTTTTTCAAAAATGTTTCATGGATTGGCTTTGGCAAGTGATGCTACAACTACAGTAGGGATTGAAGGGCAAGTGTTTGTATTTTTTATCATGGTAGTAGCTGCTGCAGAAGTGAGTGTTGGATTGGCGATTATAGTGATGATGTATCGTAATACCCATTCTGTAGATATTAATTTCTTAAACAGATTAAAGAACTAATTTAATTCAACATGAAAGTAATTATTGGTTTTATAGTACTTTGGCCGCTTGTTGGATTTTTATTCAACGGACTAGGACGACATTTTTGGAGTAAAAAAGTAGTGGCGTATAAAGCAACTGGCTATGTGGTAGCTTCGTTCATTGCAAGCATTTTTGCATTTGTGCAAGTGCAAAATCAAGGTGCTGTTTCGGTTCATTATTTTGACTTTATTAATACTGCACATTTTAAAATTCCCTTTGATTTAAAAGTAGACGCCTTGTCTTCCCTTTTTTTATTGGTCATCACTGGGGTGGGTTCGTTAATTCATTTGTATTCTACAGCCTATATGAAGCAGGAGTCTTCCTCGGATTATGCGCGATATTTTTCCTATCTGAACTTATTCATCTTCTCCATGTTGATCTTGGTATTGGGAGATAATTTTGTGATTATGTTTATTGGATGGGAGGGTGTAGGACTTTGTTCTTATTTATTAATTGGATATTGGTTTACCAATACTCATTTTAATTACGCTGCTAAAAAAGCGTTCATCATGAACCGTATTGGTGATCTAGGATTTTTGTTGGCTATTTTTTGGTTGATTGCGAAACTAGGTACCGTGAGTTACAGTGAAGTTTTTACAGCAGAAAGTATTGCTAAATTATCTACTACCGATATTACTGCAATCACCTTATTATTATTTGTAGGTGCCATGGGGAAGAGTGCTCAAATACCATTATATACTTGGTTGCCGGATGCGATGGCGGGCCCAACACCTGTATCTGCATTAATACATGCCGCGACCATGGTAACGGCTGGAATTTATATGATTACTAGAAGTCATCTTTTATTTAGTCATAGCGAGATGACGCAAAATCTGGTTGCTGTTATTGGAATAAGCACTGCTTTATTAGGTGCGACCATTGCACTAAAACAAAACGATATAAAAAAGGTATTGGCTTATTCAACAGTGAGTCAATTGGGATATATGTTTTTAGGATTAGGAGTGGGCGCTTATTCAGGAGCTGTATTTCATGTGATCACCCACGCTTTTTTTAAAGCTTTATTATTCTTAGGTGCAGGTTCTGTTATACATGCGATGCACCATGAACAAGATATTCAAAAAATGGGAGGCTTGAAATCTAAATTGCCTATCACGCATCTTACTTTTTTAATTGGATGTATTGCTATTGCAGGTATTCCTCCATTTAGTGGATTCTTTTCAAAAGATGAAATATTAGCAGCAGCTTATGCCAAAAATCCAGTGTACTGGTTTTTAGCTATCCTAGGTTCTGCCATGACTGCATTTTATATGTTCCGTTTATACGCCACTACATTCTTAGGAAAGTTCAGAGGTACAACCGAACAGGATCATCATTTACATGAATCACCATTAGCCATGACGCTGCCCTTGATCGTATTAGCGGTATTGAGTGCTATTGCTGGAGCTATTGGTATTCCTGAAATCATGGGAGGACATCATTGGATTGGACAACAACTATCTAGCATTGTAGGCGCTGCGAAGGAGACTACATTAACACATACTATAGAATGGGCATTAATGGGTACCTCTACTATGTTGGCCCTATTAGCTTGCTTGTTTGCGATTAATAAGTATCGTCAAAAAGCAGATGGCGAACCCACCACACCATTAGGTAAATTATTATTTCATAAGTGGTATGTAGATGAATTTTATGATACACTTATTGTAAAGCCTTTAAATAATTTCGCTGGATTTTTAAAAAATAGTATCGAAAAAAAGGTCATTGATGGCGCCGTCAATGGTACTGGAAAAATAGTTCAGTATAGTGCTCGACAATTAAGACTCATTCAAAATGGTCAAGTGGGGTATTATATTTTATTTATGGTTTTTAGTATTGTACTATTATTAATCCTTTGGTTTAATGACACTATTATATTGCGATTTTATTACTCATTGATTAAATAAATTATTTTAAGCTATATGTTACTTTTATTCATATTAATTCCACTGCTTACCGCAATGCTGCTGCTTTTTGTTAAAAACAACAAAATGGCAAATAATATTGCAGTGTTAACGACAATAGTCACATTAGGCCTAGCCATTTTTGTTGCATACAAAGGGGCAGTTGATTATAATCAACCTTGGATTTTAATTTTGAATACGCGTTTTTTATTACATGCAGATGGCTTAGCTAAAATCTTAATTTTATTAACGGGTATCAGCTTTCCTGCAATTATAATCGCGACAACGCAAAATCAACCTAAACAAAAAAATATTTTTCTTTCTTTATTGTTATTTACGCAAAGTGGATTAATGGGTGTGTTTTTAGCAGGAGATGCTTTGTTATTTTATTTTTTCTGGGAATTAGCATTGATTCCTGTTTATTTTTTAAGTTCCATTTGGGGTGGTGAAAAAAGAGTGGCCGTTACTTTTAAGTTTTTCATCTATACTTTTTTAGGATCCTTGTTGATGTTAGTAGGGATTATCTTATTATACATTCACACAAGCGAACAAAATTTCTTGATTTCAACTTTGATGCATGCAAGTTTAACCCCGGTTCAACAAGCCACTGCATTTGTATTATTTTTTCTTGCCTTCGCTATCAAAATGCCCCTCTTCCCTTTCCATACTTGGCAACCTGACGCATATGAGCAATCTCCAACTGCAGTGACAATGGTGTTGAGTGCAGTGATGGTTAAGATGGGATTGTATGGCGTTATTCGTTGGTTATTACCTTTATTTCCTTTGGCAGCTAAGACGAATGCTTTATTTATTGTAAGCTTGTCGATTGTAGGTGTTTTATATGCTTCCTTTATCGCGATTCGTCAGGATGACATCAAACGCTTGATTGCTTATTCATCTATTGCTCATATTGGATTAATGAATGCTGCCTTATTTACTCAAAATCAAATAGGATTACAAGGTGTTTTAATACAATTGTTTTCTCATGGTATTAACGTTTTAGGACTTTGGATTGTAGCTGATATTATTGAACAACAAACAGGGATTAGATCCATGAAACAAATGGGTGGGCTCGCTAAGGCACAACCTACCTTAGCCATTTTATTAGTGGGGTTTGCACTTGCCAATATTGCATTGCCTTTGACCAACGCCTTTGTAGGCGAATTTTTAATTTTCAATAGCTTATTCCAATTTAATATTTGGGCTGCGGCTTTTGCTGGTGTAAGTGTCGTTTTATCGGCCATTTATACTTTAAACATGATTCAAAAAGTAGCTTATGGTGAATTAAGTACGCCGATGCAAGCCATGAATACACCTAATAAAAATGCACAAATTGTTTTAATCATTTTATTGGTCATTGTATTTGTCACAGGAGTATTTCCACAACCGCTTTTCAATTTAACTGCAGATAGTTTACAACAAATCATAATCAAATAATTAAATTAATTAGTAATGAACGCAATTATAGTTTCTGCATTATTGGGTGTGATCATGATGTTTTCTTCCTGGTGTGTTAAAGGTGAGCGAACTCAAAAAACGATTGCCCTCATAGGCCTGTTCGTTTTAATTGTTGCTAATTTAGCCCAAATGAACGGATGGTATGTCGTCAACTATGACACAAAGTCGATGTTGACTTTTTCTAGATTTGGATTGTACGCCAACACTTTATTTTTCGGACTTACCTTTATTTATATATGGATCAATGGAGAAGAGATTTCTAAAATTGGAAATCATGCTGCTGATTTTTACGCCTTATTCTTTTTTATGCTTTGCGGCGTGAGTGTACTTACTTCATTTGACAATTTACTAATGTTATTTATAGGCATTGAAATATTATCTATCCCTTTATACATTTTAACAGGGTCCGATAAAAAAAGCTTATTTAGTAATGAAGCTGCTATCAAATATTTTTTGATGGGATCATTTTCAACTGGCATTCTTTTGTTAGGCATCACTTTAATTTATGGAGCTACAGGTAGTTTTCACTTAACTATTCCACAAGCGGGAGTTAAATATGAGCAATTCATGACGTCGGCAGGTTTGATTTTGATTTTTGCTGCTATGAATTTTAAAGTATCTGCTGCTCCCTTTCATTTTTGGACACCCGATGTATACGATGGCGCACCCACTGTATTTACTTCTTTTATGGCAACGATAGCCAAAGCAGCAGGATTTATTGCATTTATTACAATTTTTCAAACGCAGTACAAAGCATTAGGATATAGCTGGGGACTTATATTACCTTTTGTAATTATAAGTACTTTACTTGTAGGGAATGTGACAGCGGTATTTCAACGAAGTGTCAAAAGGATGTTGGCTTATTCGAGTATCGCGCAAGCAGGTTTTATGTTATTTGCATTATATGGTACATCAACACTTGCCAATGAAGGTATTTTATTATACATGGTGGTTTATTCATTAGCCAGTATTGGTGTTTTTGCAGTCCTTATTAAAATGAAAGAAAATAGTATTGAAGCTTTTCATGGTTTAGGGAAAAGCCATCCATTATTAGCCTTTTTAACCACTGTATTTTTATGCTCTTTGGCTGGTATACCTATTACAGGCGGATTTTTTGCAAAATACTATATGATCAATTCTATTTTATTGGCAGGTGCAGGGCTTTGGTTGGTGATCGTAGCCATGGTATTTGCGACCATTAGTGTGTATTATTATTTCAAAGTGATTCAAGCTATGTATTTTGTTGAAGGCCATCCAGCTATCATGGAGTTGGATAAGACCTATACTTATAAGTTATCGGTTATTGCCATTTTACTGCTTATCCTTGGTGTTTTCCCAAGTTTATTGTTCAATTATCTCTACTTTTAACCGCTCTTCATTTAGTAGGGCTTTTGAAATGGACTTTGTTTTAATCTGTACTACCTTTATTGTTCAATAAAATTGTGAGCATGACGCTTCAGGATTCATTTATATTAGCTTGGCGAACTGTAAAAAGTAACAAATTAAGAACCAGTATTACTGTTGCCATTATTGCATTTGGTATCATGGCACTCATCGGTATTATTACCGCCATTTCGGCAATGAATCAAAGTTTAAAGGAAAATTTTTCCTTCATGGGTGCGAATGCATTTAGTATTCGATATAAGGAAATGAATGCTCGTATTATGGGTGGTGATGGCGGAAATCAGGAAGATTTTGTAAAAGCAAAAAAAGGGCAAAAAGAAAAAAAATCAAATTTAAATAAGCCCATTCGATTAGAGGAATCCACTTATTTTAAAGAACATTATAGTTTTAATAGAGCTCAGGTAAGCGTCTATCGACGTGGTAATGGTAATAATGAGTTACATTATAAAAATAAAAAAACAAATCCTCAAATCACTATGTGGGGTGCGGATGAAAATTATATTGGAGTGAATGGCTATGAATTAAATATGGGACGTAATTTGAATAATGTGGATTTAGAAAGTGGGCGTAATGTGTGTTTAATAGGAAGTAATGTGGCCGCTAAATTATTTCCAGCTAATCCTGAAAAAAGTGTAGATAAAGTTATACTTGTAGGAGGGAAACCTTATCGTGTAGTTGGTTTGTTGAAATCAAAAGGTTCAAGTGCTATGATGCGTCAGGATGATATTGTAGTTACTTCTGTAAAAAACTTAAGACAATACCAACTTACTAATTCCTATCAAATTGGAGTGATGGTGAATAATGTTGCCGAATTAGATCCCGCTATTGGCGAATCAATGGAGCAAATGAGAAAAGCAAGAAGATTAATCCCAAGTGAGTCAGAAAATTTTGTGATTGATAAAAGCGACAAATTTGCAGATATGTTCATTGGCTTTTTAGCAGGGATCAGTGGCGCTGCAGGTGCTATTGGAATGATTACCTTAATTGGTGCCGCGATTGGCTTAATGAATATTATGTTGGTGGCAGTGAATGAAAGAACAAGGGAAGTGGGTTTGATTAAAGCACTAGGGGGAAAGAAAAAAGATGTGCGTCGTCAATTTTTATTTGAGAGTATTTTAATAAGTGTTTTAGGTGCGGTGTTCGGAATTATTTTAGGTGTATTAGTCGGAAATATTTTCAGTTTGGTTTTGCATACTGGATTTGTAATTCCATGGACCTGGGTGGTGATTGGTATTGCAATATGTTCTTTTGTGGGATTGGCTGCTGGTATTTATCCTGCAATGAAAGCGGCAGCGTTAAATCCTATCGATGCATTAAGGTATGAATAGTATACAATTGTAAACTATAAAATAAATAGACGAAAAAGAAAAACCCCACTCATTTTGAGTGGGGTTTTTCTTTTTATAAAAATGCGAATGAACTATTTTGGGTCCAATGCTTTTTTAATTCTGTCTTGTAAATCTTCATAGTGACTTTGAGTAGCAGGGTCAGTGGAATTAGCTGACCTTAAAGCAGCCGCTAATCTTTTTAATTGAGATTTAGCTTCAGAAATGATATCTGAATTCTCAATATCCATAGGAGCACCCACTCTAAAGCCGGCTGCAGCTGCGGCTGCGGCAGCATTAGGATTGATTAATCCATCAATTTGGCTCACGTATGTTTTTTGCAAGTTACGACGAAATACATCTGTGGATTTTTGTGTGGTTAATTCACTGAATAAACCTTTTCTTACATCATCCATCATTTCATGTAAAGAATAGGTTGCATTATTGAAACGAGTACTACTTGTATTAAGTCTTAATAAACGACCTTTATCTAATAAGCTTCTTAAAGTATTTGTTTGTATACTTTGTACACGCTCATTGCCAACAGGATTTGAAATTTTATTCAAAATAGCATTATCCAATAACCATTTTGGAGTTGTAAATAATTGTGTTTGTAAAAAAGCCATTGCGCTTTTTTGAATCGCAATAGGAGTTGGAGTGTATACATCACCGGGTTCTTCTACACTTTTCAATGTTTCATAAACACCACCAATATTTTTACTCACGTGATTCACGTATCTATTAAATTGACCTGCCAATTGCGAATAGATATCATTTAAATTTTCGTATCTATCTGCTTCTTCTTTTGTCCACTCAGGAATTTTAGCTAAAATGCGTTTTAGATTTTTAATTCCATATTCACTTGCCAAAACGGAGTTGTCACCTAAGTCCTCAGTTTGTGCACGAGGGTCTGATCCAAAACCTTCTCCACCAAACCAAACTCTTGGATTACTTTTTAAATTATCCACTATCCATTTGTTGTTTGTTTTTTTATCTTCATTCACATCACTTTGTCCAGTGTAGGTATAGCCCCATTGAATAGCCCACTTATCATAATCACCAATATGAGGGAATAATCCCATTTCATTAATGTTATCTTCCGGTTGTGCTACATAGTTAAAACGAGCATAGTCCATAATGGAAGCAGTGTGTCCATTTGCTTCAACCCATTTTTTATCTCTTAATTTTTCAACAGGTGTTTTACTACTACTACCCATATTATGTCTTAATCCTAATGTGTGTCCAACTTCATGAGATGAAACAAAACGAATTAAGTTACCCATTAAATCATCGTCAAATTTCATTTTCCTTGCATTGCTATCAACTGCAGCAGTTTGAATCATAAACCAATCATGAACCAAGTTCATTACATTATGGTACCATCCAATATGACTTTCTAAAATTTCACCACTTCTTGGATCATGCACTTGTGGACCATATGCGTTTTCAATATCAGAGGCAAAATAACGAATCACTGAATAGCGAGCATCTTCTAAACTCATAGTGCTATCATTAGGCCATTCTTTACCACTGATTGCATTTTTCCAACCGGCTTTTTCAAAAGCTACATTCCAGTCATTCACACCTGCGATTAAATAAGGAACCCACTTTTTGGGTGTTGCAGGGTCGATATAATATACAATGGGCTTCATAGGCTCCACCAACATTCCCTTTTTATAATTTTCAATTTCGCCTGGTTTTGGCTCTAATCTGTAACGAACTGCGAAAACTTGATTTTCCACTTTATGTTGCGCATCAGTATATTCTACAAAATTGTCTGCAAAATAGCCCACCCTTGGATCAAATAGACGGCGGTTCATAGGCACTTCAGGAAGTAATAAAACAGAGGTATTTAATTCAAAAGTAACAGTACCTGCATTGTTAACGGCAGGAATAGTACTCCCCCCGCTGCCCGGCATTGCCATACCACCACCCGCTGAAGCGGAGAAGGTCTTCACTGTTCTAATTTCAATATTCTTAGGGTAAGATTTGATACTTTGAATATAGGATCTGTCCGAAGCTATAGCAGATAAGTTAAATGACCTTTTTTCGGCACTTGATAAACTAACTGCTTGGTTATCACCTTTAAAGAAGTCAGTAACATCAATAATAGAGCTATTTGAATCTTTTCCAAAGGCTTTAATATCAAATGCGGCTACAATTGGGTCTAAATAGGAATTTTTAACAGCTGTAGCTATGGTTTGTGTGGAATCTGCCTTGCTGATTAAGCTAACTACACGCATAAAAATACGCTGATTGGGCCCCTTTTCAAATAAGATACTTTGCTCATTTACCTCTTCGCCACCATATTTTCGGGCGCCACCAGGTACTTTTACAAAACGGGTTACGGCCAATAATTCTCTACCCAATAGGTTATCGGGGATGTCAAAATAGAATTTGTCATCCAAGGAATGAACCGTAAAAACACCTTTTTGGCTCACTGCTTTTTTTGTGATCAATTCTCCAAATGCCTTAGGCCCTGTTTTTACAGGGGGGGTGTCTTTTTTGATGCCATTTAGGGCACTTGAGTCTTGTTTAGGGCCTGGTAATTGCTCGGATCTTGGCCCAGGTCGTTGCCCTTGGACATTGCTTTGCATTAGGGCTAAAAAGCCTATTGCTACTATGATTTTTTTCATATTAAACATTATTAATTATAAAATAGAGTAGTAAATATACAAGTTTAGAGGAACAGAAGTTTTTTTTGTAAAACTTTATAATAAAAAAATACCTTGAAATTTGTTTGATACAATAATTTACTTATTTTGTAACCCCTTAGAAACTACCAATTCGCAATTTTGAGTAAAAATTTGATCGGTAACCAAGAGGATTAAATCAAAATTTAATTTAAAACTAAAATCAATTGTATCATGGCTGATCTTTCAAAATCAACTGCAACAGCTAAGAGCGCTGCACAGCCTCAAGAAGGCGGAAATTTAGTTGCAACTTTAGCACCTATTGTTTGTATCGTATTAGGTTATGTTATTTGGCGCTTCGTGCTAGGTAACGCTAGCAATTTTACAAATCCTGATCCAAACGGTGGATTTTGGCCTACACACAAAGGACCAAAAGGAACATTTACAAAAATGTATGAGGGAGGAATTGTGGTTCCAGTTTTAATTGGTAGTTTATTAATCGTTTTAACTTTCGTAATTGAAAGATTATTGACAATTAAAAAAGCTGCTGGAAATGGAAACATTACAGAGTTTATCCGTAAAATACAATTTCATTTAGCAAATAAAGAAGTAGATAAAGCACTTGCTGAATGTAACAAGCAAAAAGGATCTGTTGGTAATGTAATGAAGTCTGGTTTGACAAAATACAAAGAGATGATTTCAAATACCGAATTAGATACCGATCAAAAAGTATTGAATATTCAAAAAGAAATTGAAGAAGCAACTGCTTTAGAATTACCAATGTTGGAAAAGAATTTAGTATTCTTATCTACCATCGCTTCTGTTGCAACCTTATTAGGTTTGTTCGGAACGGTATTAGGTATGATTCGTTCTTTCTCTAAATTAGGTGAAGAAGGTGGTGGTGAAGCTGCTCGTGAATTATCGCAAGGTATTTCTGAGGCGTTGTATAATACTGCATTAGGTATTGGTACATCAGCTGTAGCGATCATTATGTATAATGTATTCACAACAAGAATAGATGGAATTACATATGGTATCGACGAGTCTGGTTTCACATTGACTCAAAGCTTTGCAGCAAACTACAAATAGTAGTAAACAACTTAATTTCATTTTAGGTGTAATGCCTAATAATTTTTAAAAGACTATACAATGGGTAGAGCCAAATTACCTCGTAAGAGTACCACCATCGACATGACTGCCATGTGTGATGTGGCTTTCCTTTTATTGTCTTTCTTTATCCTGACAACAAAATTTAAACCTTCTGAAGCCATTGCGGTAACGACACCAAGTTCGGTATCTTCCAAAGTAGCTCCTACCAAGGATTTCGTTTTGATTACTATTGATAAAGATGGCAAAGTATTTCTAACTATTGATGATAAGCAAAAAAGAGAAACCATCGCTAATTCCTTAAATGCAACTAAAAATTTAGGAATAGATGTGGCTGCTTTTAAAAGTGCCAATTTTATTGGAGCACCTTTTAGTGGATTATCTTCATTCTTATCCATCACTGAAGAAAATAGAAAAGGGAATGCGTTACCTGGTATTCCTTGTAAGGATTCAACTAATAATGAATTAATTACTTGGATACAAGTAGTACATGAAGCGTATGCGGGTACTAAATTAGAGCTATTATTGAAAGGGGATAACCTTGCAAAATATCCAGCTTTTAAAGGAGTACTTACAGCGTTTAAGAAAAATAATATTCAAAAGTTTCAAATGATTACCAATCCTGAAAATGCACCAGCAGGTTCAGAATTGTATAAAAAATCAATGGCTGGAGAAAAACAGGATAATTAATTATAAACTAATAAAAGCTATTTGTTATGGCAGAATTAGATACCTCGGGTGGTGGACATAAAAAGAAAGGACCAGGGGTCAAAAAAGGAAAAAAGCTTTCAACGCGTGTGGATTTAACACCGATGGTAGACTTAGGTTTCTTATTGATCACTTTTTTTATTTTCACGACCACGATGAGTCAACCGACCGCTATGAAGTTGCTTTTACCAGATGATAAAGCAAAACCTGAGGAACAAAATAAAGCCAAGGAATCAGGGGCATTGACCATTTTAATGGGTAATGATAATCATATCTATTATTATGAAGGACAATTAAAAACTGACGCCTCTAATTTGTTATCAGCTTCTTATAATGGTGAAAATTCAATTCGCGATATCATCTTAAAGAAGAAGGCATATGTTCGCAGTATTGCTCAAGATCCAAACGATCCTGAACATGATCTAGTAATTGTGATAAAACCTAGTGCTAATTGTACTTACAAAAATGTGATTGATATATTGGACGAGATGTCAATCAATGTAGTAAAAAAATACGCTTTAGTAGATATTTTTGACATCGAAGAGCAATTGGTAAAAAAATCAGATGATAACTCAAAATCTACTAGCAATTAAAAGCATTTAAAAATGGACATAAACAAAATATTAACCGCCGACATTCTAGACCTCATTTTTGAGGGTAGATTTAAGGAGTATGGTGCTTATGAGTTGAGGAAAACATACAATGATCGTCTTAAGAAAGCGTTGATTGGGATGATTTCTGTCACTCTAATTTTGGGAGGTGTTGCTATTTGGTCTAACAGTGTTAAAAAAGCTAAGACTGATATTGTTGTAACGGATGTTTCTTTGACAGATGTTGCACAAGAAAAAAAGCCACCACCACCACCACCTCCTCCACCTAAGCAAGAACCACCTAAAGTGGAAATGGCAAAATTTACACCTCCAAAAATTGTAAAAGATGAGGAAGTGAAAAAGGAAGATGAGGTAAAAGAGGTAGAAAAATTAGAAGATGTTAAACTTGGAGTACAAGATCAAAAGGGTATTAAAGATGATGGCTTGGTACCAGTTGAACAAAGCACTGGAATTGTAGAAGCACCAAAAGAAGATGATGAAAATAAAATCTTCACTGTGGTACAAGTTCCTGCTGAATTCCCAGGTGGACAACAAGGTTGGATTCGTTATTTGGAAAGAACTTTAAATAGGGATTTGCCAGTTGAAAATGGTGCCCCTACTGGAAAATATAGCGTAGTCGTATCTTTTATTGTATCAAAAGATGGTTCAATTTCAGAGGTAAAAGCCGAGAATGATCCAGGATTTGGTACAAAGGATGAGGCGGTTCGTGTTATTCAAAGAGGTCCAAAATGGAAACCTGCTATTCAAAATGGCCGTAATGTAATTTATCGCCATCGTCAAGCAATTGTATTCATGGTTTCTGAAGATTAAAGAAAATTACTAATACTAATACAATCCCTCCTTAGTTTTCTAAGGAGGGATTTTTATTTTAAAAAGCTACCTTTGCGTATGCGTGAAAATCTAAGTTCATGGAATGATACGATAGTGGCTTTAGCTACTGCGCCTGGTTTAGGGGCGATCGCAGTTATAAGACTTAGTGGGTCTGATGCCATTCAAATTGTAAATTGCGTTTTTCCAAATAAGGATTTAGGGCAAGCTAAAACGCATACCGCACATGTCGGAAAATTAATGGAGGGTATTCAAGTAATAGATGAAGTGGTTGTCACTTTATATCGTGCTCCCAAATCTTATACGGGGGAAGAAGTGGTAGAAATTTCATGTCATGGCTCACCCTTTATTCAAGATAGTATTTTACAATTGATGATTCAATCTGGAGCCAGAATGGCTAAGCCAGGAGAATTTACACAAAGGGCATTTTTAAATGGCAAGTTAGATTTAACACAAGCCGAAGCTGTAGCTGATTTAATTGCAAGTAATACAGAGGCTTCGCGAAAAGCTGCTTTATATAATTTAAAAGGAGGCTTTTCAACTGATTTGAAATTAATGCGTGAAAAATTAATCAAATTTTCGGCACTGATTGAATTAGAACTTGATTTTTCACAAGAGGATGTAGCGTTTGCAAACAAAAAGGAATTAGAAATTTTAGTGCAGCAATTGCAACTAAAAACGACCACCCTGTTAGAGTCATTTAAATTAGGGAATGTTATTAAAAATGGCGTACAAGTGGCCATCGTAGGAAAACCCAATGCAGGTAAATCAACTTTGTTAAATACATTGCTGAATGAGCATCGTGCATTGGTGAGTGAGATACCTGGTACGACAAGAGATACAGTGGAGGAATATTTAAATATTCAAGGTGTATTATATAAATTAATTGATACTGCAGGGATAAGACAGCAAACGACTGATACTATTGAACAAATGGGTATTGATAAAAGCAGAGAGAAGATACAAGAAGCAGATATTGTTATTGCATTATTTGATGTGAATACAACTACATTAGATCAAATCACTACATGGGAAAATGAGATTGGGGTAGATAAAATAATTTTAGTTGGGAATAAAATTGATTTAGCCAATAAGGAAAAGATGGTCGACTTTCAAACTTTAAAAAATATCATTTTTATTTCAGCAAAGGATAAAGACAATATTGAATCCTTAAAAGTAGCTATTACTGAAAAAGTAATAGGGGAAGGTTTTAATAAAGAGGGAACCATCATAACGAATGCGCGACATGTGAGTTCTTTGAAAAAATTATTAATAGCATTAAACGATGTTGAAACTGGGCTAATCGAAAATATTACCGGCGATTTATTAGCATTAGATATAAGACAAGCGCTTCATTACTTAGGTACTATCACCGGTGAAATCACCAATGAAGATCAATTAGATTTTATTTTCTCCAAATTCTGTATTGGAAAGTAGTGATGTTAAATTATTTTTAAACTAACATATGTTATTTTAAGCAACATTAATACGAATAGTTGTATATGAAAGCGTTTAGGCTTATATGCTAAATTTCTGTTAAGAATCTAGAATTATAGATTTCCTATAGTATTTA